>JACQQK010000126.1 GCA_016207065.1 Nitrospinota bacterium | reverse complement strand
CTCCTCCGCGGTCTGCATGCCCTCGAACAACTCGCCCTCCCGGAAAGCGCGCTCGGCCGTCCCCTCGGCGTAGTTCGTGAGATAGCACGCCGGGGCGTAGCACATTTCCAACTCCCGCGCCAAAAAAGCCTCCGGCGCCAGGGTCATGCCCACCAGGTCGGCGCCCAGGAGCCTCAGTTTGCGGATTTCGGCGGGCGTTTCCAGACGCGGTCCCTCGGTGCACGCGTAGACGCCGTAATTATGGTTCGGCAGACCCGCGGCGTGGAAGGCCTCGCGCAAGGACCAGGAGACCTGCGGGCAGAACGGCGTTTGTTGCCGGATGAAACCGATGCCGCGGTTTTTGAAGAAAGTGGATTCGCGCCCGCGGGTCTCGTCGATGATGTCGCGCGGCGCCACGAAATCGCCGGGCCGGAACGCCTCGTTGACGATCCCCGGACCCGACCAGGAGACGATGCGCTCCGCGCCGCATTCCTTCAAGGCGTAAATGTTCGCGCGGTAATTCACGAAGGGCGCGGCCGTCGAATAGCCCGTCTCGCCGTGGCGGGAAATGAACAAAAAGCTCAGCGGGCCGGACGCGAAACGGCGGACCGGGGAACTTTTGCCGAACGGGGTGTCGAGCGCTCTGCATTCCGTTTCCCTGCCCAGTGCGTTCCCGGCCAGGAGATGGTAGGCCCCGCTCCCGCCGATGACGGCCAAGGATTCTTTCATGGCTTTGAACCAAGATAAGACAGGGCTGGCTTTTGCCCCCCCTCGCAAAATCCCCCCATCCCCCCTTTGACAAAGGGGGGCCAGGGGGGATTTGATATCATGACCGCGGACAACAGTTTTTGAATCCCCCTTTCCCCCTTTGCAAGGGGGAAAAACAGGGGCTTTTTGCAAGCTGAGGACATATGATTTTTTTCTTGCCCATTCCCGGTCAAACGTTTGGGGTTGCCTACCATCACTCCAGGTAAGCTTCGATGTCGCCGACGTAATGCGCCGCCGACTCCCGGATGCTTCGGATTTCCGCGTCGGTCAACTCGCGTTTCACCTTGGCGGGGAATCCCAAAACCATGCTCCGGGGCGGCACGATCGTCTTGGGCGTCACCACGGCCCCCGCGCCGACGATCGAATTCTCTCCGATCTCGACCCCGTCCATCATGATCGCGCCCATGCCGATCAGGCACCGGGCGCCCACCGTGCACGCGTGGAGCGTGACGTTGTGCCCGACGGTCACCTCGTCGCCGACGATCAGCGGGTAGGTCCTCCGCGACACGTGCAGGACGCATCCGTCCTGCACGTTCGTGCGCTTGCCGATGCGGATGTAGTTGACGTCCCCCCGCACCACGGCGTTGAACCACACGCTACTTTGCTCGCCGATCTCCACGTCGCCGATCACCTGCGCGCTTTCGACGATCAGCGCCGAAGGATGGACGTTGGGGCTTTTATCTTTAAAAGGAAGAATCATGACTTCGCGTTCTCTCGTGAAATTCGCGGTCGATTTTCCGGCCAGGGGGCCGACCCGGTTTTTATACCATAACACGGCCTCCGGGAGAAAACCCGCAAATCCCCTCTTTCATACAAGAGGGGGAGAATTACATAACTCCCGTTTTGCCGCGCGACCTTCTGGCCGTCATCGCGAGCCGTCGCGGACGGCGTGGCGATCCAGAACCTCTGGATTGCTTCGCTCCGCTCGCAATGATAAAAGGAAATTTACCGTCTTCTGTTTTGATGCGCCTCGCGCAGGATTCTCCGGCATTCGGCCGCGAGCAGGGTCCGGTCGTCCATCCCCGACAGCGGCGGAAAAACGGAGAGCGTCGCGTCGAGCCGCCGATTTTTCAGGAGCGCGAGGATGTGCCTGAGGAACGTCGTGTCGTACCAGGAGGCGATGGACGGGACGCGTCCGTCGCGGTAGCGGACCAAAACCGGCAAAACGGGCCGTCCCGCCAGGATGGCGGCCTGGAAGTGCGGCGACTTGAACGGACCGATGTCCTGCCCGTCCGTCACCCCCGCTTCGGGGAAGAGGACCACCGACTGTCCCAGGTCCAACCGTTCCTTGATCTCCGCGATGGCGTCCTTGACTTCCAGCCGCTTGGCCCGGTCCACGAAAATCGTCCCGCCCAGCCGCGTCAGCGCGCCGAGGAACGGCCAGGATTGAAATTCCATCTTCGACACGAAAAACGCCCGGAAGCGGGAACCCAGGATCAGAATATCGGGCGTCCCCACGTGGTTGGAAACGATCAACGCTCCCGGATCGGCGTTCAATTCCCCTTCCGTCTCGATCCGGATATTGAAAATGAAACACGTGCATTTGGCCAGGTTGCGCGCGAGCGTCAGCAGACCGGAGTATAATTTTTTCTTGTCCTGAAAAAAAACGATACGCAGAAAAAGCCCGGCCATCCCAAACAGAAAAAAGACCGCGACGATCGCAATCACCCTTGTTCCGGCGAGCAGATATCCCATAATTTTAATAGAACCCCGGTCCTTTCTTGACGAACGGGAGCATGTCGCTGAAGAACAGGCGGAGCATGTTGGCCCCCAGCGAGGCGGCCATCGACAGGGGACCAAGCGCGGGCGGCGGATCGGTTTCCAGGACGCGGAATATTTCCCGGGAGATTTCCGACCAGACGCGGTGCATTTGAAAAAAATCGTAATGGATCTTGTCGAAACCGCAATAGCGGTCGAGGCCGCGGATGAGGCGGATGCCCCGCCCCGACTCGGAGTCTTTCAAAAAGCGGTTGATCCGGCGGATGGCGGCGACCGCCTCTGCCCGGCCCGCGGAGCTCCGCGGATAAAAGAGGAACCGCAAACAGCGGAAATAAAATTCGCCGAAGTTGTCCTCGAAAATCTCGGGGATGGGGACCGCCAGGATGTCCGCGCCCAGTCCGCGGAGTTTTTCGAATATCGCCTCCAGGTCGGCGACGACGTCCTCGGCGGACGCGCCGTACATGATGTCGTTGCCGATATCGGCGACCAGGGCCACCGTCCGCTCCGCTCCGTCGGCTTGTTCCCGCGCGGCGGAGAACAAGCCGCACGAACCGATGGGCGGATAGACGACGCTCACAAACCCGCCGGGTCTGCTATAACCCCGCCCCGGTCCCATCGCGTTCAGGAACCGGGCGGGACGGGGCCGGACCCCCTCCTCCAATAACCGCGCGAAACCGCTGTAGGCCCGGGCCAGGTTGCTGGCGCCCAAGAGGATGAACAGGACGCCTCCCGCTCCGGGCCGGTCCGCCTGGGTTTCCCGATTCGTGCCGTTCATTACGCGGCGGGTTTACGGGGAAGCCGGGCGAAACGCCGCCGGGACCCCAAGCTTGTCGGCCTCGGAGTTCAACTTGTCGCTTACGTTTCGGTAGTAGTCCGCGAGCTTGTTGAGGCTGGAAGTCCTGGGATGGCCCTGTTTGGCGTAATCCTCCGCCATCGCCCGGTACTGTTTCCAGGTCCCGGAGAAATAGACAAACTTGTTTTTCCACCAATTGGAATTTTTTCCTCCCCAGACCGGGTCTTCCGGACGGCCCAGGGGTTTGAGGCGCATGGTGTTTTTCCCCTGCTCCATGACCATGTTGAACTCGCCGAGAAAGTTCATGCCCAGCAGTCCGTCGATGTCCTCCATCTGGCTGTTGACGCTCGCCTCGATATTGGTCACCTCGGCGTCCCCGGCCTTGACGCTGTCGAGGACCGCGACGGGCGACCAGATCGTCCCGCCCGCCGTGCCGAAGGGCATTTCCAAGGCGTCCTTGCCGGCCCCCAGGTCCAGCTTCCGCGCGAGCTTATCGGAAATCGTCGTCATGGAGGCGCCGGTGTCCACCATGAAGACCCCCTTGACCTTGCCGTTGAGAAGGACCTCCACGAACGAATTGCCGGTCCCGGCGGGTATCAGGGGGACGTCGCGCTCCTTGAAGTCCGACGGTCCAACGCCGAGCCCGGGGACGTCGTTCGACAGGGTGGCGGCAGGGGGGGCGGACTCTCTGTGCCGGGTCAGCCCGGATTCCTTCGACCGGTATTGCGGGGGAATTTTCGACAGGTCGTCGGTGAAATGAATGCCGCCCTTTTCGTCTTTCCAGGAATAGATGCCCGCCAGGGCGCCGTACGGGAACGACAGGTAAAACGCCGCGGCCAAAACGAGGACGGCGAAAACGGGCCGCTTATTCGAACGTGATGGGCTTGACATAAACTTCCCGGGGCTTGACGCCGTCCGACGGGCCCACCACGCCTTCCCGCTCCATGATCTCGATCATCCGCGCCGCCCGGTTGTATCCCACGCGCAGTCTCCTTTGGATCATGGAGATCGACGCCTGCCGTTCCTTGGCCACGAGTTCCACGGCCTCGTCGTACTTCTCGTCGAACTCCTCCTCGCCCTCGTCGGCGACGTTATCGTCCTGGACCGGGGCGAAAACCTCTTCCTTGTATTCCGGTTTCTTCTGCCGCTTGATGAACTTGATGATGCGGTTGATCTCCGCGTCGCTGACCATGGCGCCGTGGATCCTCTGCAGTTTCGCCGACCCCGGCGGCAGGAACAGCATGTCGCCCTTG
>JACQQK010000025.1 GCA_016207065.1 Nitrospinota bacterium | reverse complement strand
TTGCCAAATCAGGATATAGCATTATAGTATTTTATAGAGCGTCTAACAAAATGAAGTATTCCAAAACTTCCTCCCCCTTGAAGGGGGAGGAAGTTGAGGGTCGAGCCAAAGGGTCCATTTTGTTAGACGCCCTAAAGGGCTTGGTAACCCGGTCCGTCAACAAATGCTTTTTGGGAGGATGCCATGAACTTACAAAACATCGATTTTGAAGACCCCTTCACCAAATTCATATTCGATCATGATATGTGCATTCCGTTAGGCCAGATCATGTTCTTCGTCGTCGTCATTTCGGTCTGTCTTCTTTTGAAAAAACATTCGCTCGGCCTCATGACCGCGTATCTTTTTGTGTTTTATTGCGGGTTTATTTCCCAAAACGAACAATTCGTGTCCGTCTTGGGCGAAAACTCCAAGGGAATGTTTTTCTACGTCTTTTCTGGCCTGTTCATGGCTGTCATGCTCTTAGTGGGCTTTTTCCAGAACACAAAACTGGAAAAAACGCTAAAAAGCAAAATGGAACCCGCGCCCAAAAAACCGATGTTCCGGATGACGCCTCAGGACGATCCCAAGACCAATTGATCTTGTGAAGTTCGCCTATCGAGAAATCCGCCAAGGGCGATGGTTTTTTGAGGAGCGTTCCCAGTCCGTACGGCGCGTTCAGTGGAGGGCTCGCCGCCACCCCTCCGCCCTGGCTTCTGGCTCGGAACAAAACCACCGTTCTCCCCTGCCCCCGTCGACGATCGTTTTTTCATACCACTCGTCGCCCCTGACATGATAAATCCGTTCGCCGTTGGGGTTGATGTTGCCTTTGATGTCGCAAATGCGCGTGGGAGGGGTTTGACTGGATGTATTCGCCAGTTGACGCCAGGAGATGAACGCGATCAACGCCACCAATACCGATAGAATCGCCGCCGGCTTCCAGGGAAATCGAGCCGGCTTGCCCGGTTTTTCCCGTCCTTCTTTATTTCCCATGTCCAAGGGTAACTGGACGATCTTCCTGCCCATGGCTTTTAATTTGTTCTTCATGCCCGCCAGGGCCTTCGGGTCGGTCATGACCTGGTGGTGAAACTCCCGAATGAGGTCCCGGAGCATTTCCCGCATCGACGGATCCCCGTGCCGCATGATATCGTTTATCTTGCCGGACAACTCCTCGATCGTTTCGTCCTTTGGATCGTCCATATTTTCCCTTGGAACTCTATCGAATGAATAATAATATGATTATTCCGCAAGCTCCCATACAATTTAAACCAATATACCTTTTGGCGACAATTAAATTTCCGGAGCCGAAAAGAAGGATATTGTCGTTACCTGAGGCCTGAATGAAAATCTCCGGCAAAATCATTATGCTGGCAATTCCCAAAAACCAGTTCGACGAAGAGGAGTTGTTCGAAACCCGCGCGGTTCTGGAGAGCGCGGGCGCCAGGACAATCGTCCTCTCTAAAACCGGGCAGGAAGCGGGCGGCATGAAGAAAACGCGGTTCAAGCCCGATGGAATGATCGTCGATTGGAACAAGCAGGCTGGAGTGACGGGTAAATACGACGCTGTTTTGGTTATTGGCGGGAAAGGCTCGGAAAAGTTTCTATGGGACGACCCGATCCTGCCGCAAATTTTGACGGACCACTACCGGGCCGGGAAAATCGCCGGAGCGATCGGCCTGTCGGTCGCCGTTCTGGCGCGGGCCGCCTTGTTGGGCGGAGAAGCCTCCGGACCGGATTACGCGCCCTTCTTGAAAGAACTGGCCGGTTCGGGAACCGTCCGCACGGACCGGGCCGTGACCTGTTGCGGGAAAGTCGTCTCGGCTTCGGGCGGGGAGGCGTCTCGCGAGTTCGCGGAAACCATCGTCGATTTGCTTCTCGCCGATGGTTAGAAAATCAACCGTTGCTTTGTCCCCCTTGCAAAGAAGACCTTTGCATAACCATCTTCCAAGCCGTCATTGCGAGCGGAGCGAAGCAATCCATATGGCGCGCTACGCGTCCCCGCGTTGCGCGCAAAGCCGGGAGGCTTGGCGCTCCAGGCCTTTATTCCCCCTTGCAAAGCAACTGTGATGCAAGTCAAGGGGGATAGGGGGATTTGAAACTCCTGCTCGCGCTAGCGAGTCGCTGGCCGGGCAGGCGCCCGGAGGCGACGCGGCGATGACGCTCCGCGCCGGCGTGACGCCGGACTCATTACCGCCCCGGCGCAAGCGCGGGGCGGCGTTGCTCCCGGGGGCGTCCCCGGCGGCAGTGGCTCCAGGCCCAGCCGGGCCCTACGGCGAGTAGCATGAATCCCCCCGGCCCCCTTTACAAGGGGGAGCGTTTTCCATTCTTTTGCTCGTGGCGATGTCCGGGCTATTGCAATAAAAGAAGCGCTGGATCGGGTGCGCAACAACCAGGCCCGTTACCGGACCGTTTTAAAAAATTGAAGGAAAGAGGACCGCGCTTTGGCGAGACCGCCCGAAGGACCGAGCGGCTAATTTTCCGGATACAAAAACATGGCGTCGTTTTCCCCGCCGCCGATGGGTTTGCCTTTTTTGGACAGAATATTATTGATCCTCTGCTCAAAGTCCTCGCGGATGGGCTTGACGATGAAATCGGCCCCGCCCTCGTCGATGAACTGTTTGACCAGACCGGCGTGCGCGTAGGCCGTGACCATGATGCAGGGCACCTCCGGCTTGAGGTCCTTCATTTTCTCGTAGGTCTGCATGCCGTTCATGGTCTTCATCATGAAATCCATGATGATCAGGTCCACCTCGTTGGACTCCAACAGTTGAATCCCGGCTATGCCGCTGGACGCCTCGAGGACCCGGTGCCCTTCCTTGGCCAGGCGCCGGTTGATGACCGTTCGGGTCATCTGATGATCTTCAACGACAAGAATGGTAGCCATCGCAATCCCTTTCTCAAGGTCACGGACTCAACTGCAAACCCAATCCTACCCGCTAGTGTACCTATTTACGGCAACATTTTTCAATAATAAATAGCCGTTTACAAATCAAATGGTTGCAAAAGCGAGGGCATTCTAGCAAAAATATTCGGAGGTGGCGAATATTTTTTCCGGGAAAATTTCAAAAACGGCACAACGGCAGATAGTTGCCCAGTTCCACGGCCTCCGCCATGGCTCACCCCGCCGCCGGGGGCGTTTCGTCCCCGCCCCAGACGCGGGCCAGAGTGGCCTGGATCTTCTTCTCGAAACGCGCGATCAGTTCGCGGTTGCCAGCGACGAGGGCTTGCTCGCCCTCGATCTCGGCGACGATTCGGCGCTGGGTGGCGAGGGGTGGTAGCTTGAGCGGGATTCTCCCAACGATGTCTTGATTGATCTTGGGCATACTTCCCGCAGCGCCTGTAGCGTTCCGCTTCAAGTAGGCACGCACTGGCTCGCTTTGTAGCGCAACTAACAGGTACTGGGATAAGATCTTCCGCTCGTCTGCCCGTACCCGGATCATCAGATCGGGATAAATATAGTTCTCTTCCTCGACATCGAATAGCGCGGCTGTGCCAACTAGCTCGGCGGTGTTGCCACGCTGCAAATAGATATCTCCCTTCTTGCAACGATATGGAGAATCGCGTGAAATGTCCTCATCCAAGTACTTGCATTTGGTTAGGTCGAGCCTGCCAGACGTGGTTGCGCTGAGCGACAGAACTTTGAGTTTGGTGACGCGGTCAACCGGTTTTCCAGAGTATCCGTTTCTCGGTTTCTCTTGAATGACTTCGCTCAGTTCTAATATCGGCCAGTCGGGGTGGATGGAGATGTGGGGGCGGTAGTGGTCGAGGACGGCGCGGGCGCCGTCGATGACCTTCTGGTAGCCCTCGATCTCCGCCACGATCTCCTTCTGCACCTCCAGCGGCGGCAGGGGGATTTGGAAATCAGACAGGGTCTTGATGTTGATTCCCGCTTGACCGATCCATCGGGTCGCCCTCTCCATAAACTGCCCTTTGCGCCAGGCGCTGTGCAGAAGCAACGCGAGAAAGCGCGGCACACACAGGTCGCGATTGACCCGGATGCGCGTCATGTGGTTGGAGAACCCGCCGCGCACGGGGGTCTCAATAAGACAGGTCTTGCCTATTAGTTCCTTGCTATTAGTGTTGTTGAAGAGCACATCACCCGGTTCGAGCGCGTAGTCCTCGCGACCCTTGTACTCGTCCTCAGAAATGTACTTCGTTCCGTCTGGCACGAATTTTCCGTCTTCGTTGATGTTCATTGGTCGCAGATGGGGAACGCCAACGGTGTTCACACCCGACTGACCACTGGCAAACCCGGCTCGCACTTCAGCGCAATCTCTTTGATTGAGCAAAATTGGAATACCGTTAAATCGGCACCATTCTCCCGATACCGCTCGCCGCTGAGGTTGTAGTCGCCATTCGCGGCGATCTTTTCTTTCGGCACGATCAGCGCTTTGCTTGATTCGATCAAGGCATTTAACATGGATGAACAAGATTTACAGGATGAATTGCTTTTATCCTGTCCATCCTGCCTATCCATGTGAATAAACTCTTTCAATGCCGCCAGCGCTTGCGGGAGGTCGTTCTTGTCAATCTCGCGCCGCTGGGCGCCCAGCCCGAAGCCGTCGTTTTCGATCTTGAAGAAAGCGATGGTGTTGGCCTTCCTGGCCAGCGACTTGTCGAGGACCAGGATCGAGGTCTTGACGCCGGAATACGGATTGAACACCCCCGCCGGGAGGGAGACGACGGCGACAAGGCACTCCTCCACCAGCAGTTTGCTCAGTTGCTTGTAGGCGGTCTGGCTCTGGAAGACGATGCCCTCGGGCACAATGATGCCGGCGCGGCCGCTGGGCGTCAGGTGTTCGGCCATGTAGTCCACGAACAACACCTCGCTACGCTTGGACTGCACCGAGAAGCGGTTGTGCGGCTTGATGCCGCCCTTCGGCGACATGAAGGGCGGATTGGCGAGGATGACGTCGGCGTATTCGTTCCAGCGGTCCTGGCTGGTGAGCGTGTCGTACTCGTGGATGTGCGGGTCGGCGAAGCCGTGCAGGTACAGGTTCACCAAGCTGAGGCGCACCATGTCGGGCGAGATGTCGTAGCCATTGAAGTTCCTGGCCAACCGGCCCTTTTCGTCCGGGGTCAAGGAACTGAACATGGATGGATTGGATACAGAGGATTCCTTGTTTTTATCCTGTCCCTCCCGTGTATCCATGTTAACTCTGTTTGCGGCAAGAATGTGCTTGTATGACGAGATCAGGAACCCGGCGGTGCCGCAGGCGGGGTCGAGCACGGTCTCGGTCTTCTTCGGATCGACGATGGCGACGATGAAGTCGATGATATGGCGCGGGGTGCGGAACTGTCCGGCGTCGCCCTGGGAACCGAGTACGGAGAGCAGGTACTCGAAAGCGTCGCCGAGCCGTTCGCTGTGGTCGTAAGCGAACTCGTCGATGACCTTGAGGAACATCTTGAGCGTTTCGGGGTCGCGGTAGGGCAGATAGGCATTCTTGAAGATTTCCCGGAACAACAGCGGGATGCCGGGGTTCTCCGGCATCTTCGTTATGGCCTCGGCGTAAAGGTTCAGGGTCTCGTGGCCGCCCAGGCCGGAACGCATGAGTTTGGCCCAGCCGTAGCGGGCAAACTCCCCGGCGAAAAAATTGCGCTGGCCGCCGAATTCCTCGCTCTCGGCGTCCATGTCGTCCATGAACTTGTAGATCAGGGCGATGGTGATCTGCTCGACCTGGGACTTGGGGTCGGGCACCTTGCCGACGAGGATGTCGCGGGCGGTGTCGATGCGGCGTTTGGTATCGATGTCTAACAT
>JACQQK010000123.1 GCA_016207065.1 Nitrospinota bacterium | reverse complement strand
TCTGGGTTCAGCCCGCTGGATCCAGCGTTCACGCTGGCTACTCGCCGTAGGGGCAACTTGCTAAACCCGGATTGCCCTCGATGACGCCGGTTCGCCATCTGGGTTCAGCCCGCTGGATCCAGCGTTCACGCTGGCTACTCGCCGTAGGGGGGGAGAACGGCCCAGCTCAGATTGCTCTTGATGACGTTTGTTCGCCATCCGGGCCAAGCCTGTTGGATCCAACGGCTACGTTGGCCGGGATGCGGACCGTAAAATTGGACCCCGCAGACGGAACGCTTTGGACGGCGAGGGTCCATCCCATTTCCTGGGCGATTTTCCGGCATATGGTCAAACCCATCCCGGCGCCGGGAAATTCGTCCCGGCGATGAAGGCGTTGAAACGGCTTGAAAATGATGTCCTTGTATTTTTCCTCGAATCCGATCCCATTGTCCTGGACGGAAATTTCCCAGAAACCGTCCCCGGCCCGGCCCTGAATTTTCACCAGGGGCGGCTCGCCCGCCTTATGGAATTTCAGCCCGTTGGCGATTAAATTCTGGAACAATTGCCGGATCAATGTCCCGTCCGCCTCGATGACCGGAAGGTTCGCGGTTTCGACCCTGCCCTGCGTTTGTTTGATCGCGGTTTCCAGGTCCTCGAGAACGTCGCGCACGATCTCTTTAAGATCGATGGAGCGTTTGATTTTCAGCCGGGATTCGATCCGGGAATATTGCAATAAATCGTAGATCAGGTCCCGCATCCGGTGCGCCGCCGCTTGCATCCGAGTCAGGTAATTCCGGCTGTTGGGATCCAGGTTTGCGCTATTCGTCTTGAGGAGGTCGGCGAAGGACACGATTTTCCGCAAGGGTTCCTGGAGGTCGTGCGAGGCGATGAAGGAAAAGTCCTTCAGCGCCTCGTTGCTCTTTTCCAGTTCGGCGGCGTACTGCTTGAGTTTCTCCTCGTCCTGTTTGCGTTGCGTGATGTCGCGGAGGATGCCGATGAACATGCGGTCCTCTCCCAGAAACATTTCGCTGACGGAGATCCCCAGGGAAAAAACCTCGCCGCTCTTGCGGAGTCCCGGGACCTCCCGCTCCAGACCGAGGACCCTGGCCTGGCCGGTGCGCAGATACTTTTCGATATGACCGTTGTGCTCGGTCTTGTAAGGCTCCGGCATCAGCAGGCTAATGTTTTTGCCGATCAGTTCCGCGGACGAATAACCGAACAGGCGTTCCGCCGCCGGGTTCGCCGACTCGATGGTCCCGTCGCCGTGGATGGTGACGATCGCGTCCATGGCGTGGGAAATCACCGCCTTCAATCGTTCCTTGTTCCGCCGCAAGTCGTTTTCGGCGCGCAGGCGCATACGTTCTTCCTTTTGCTCGCGAACTTGCAACAGGATCGCCAAGACTGCGATCAACCCCAGGATACAACATAGGACCAGATAAATGCGGTTGAGGATGATCAACGGGGCGTACGCCTCGTCCACGTCCACCTCGGTGGCAATGCCGATCCCGGGGGCGATGCCGGCGCGGCGGGTTTTATCCCCTCCGTTATTTTCCCGGTCCTTTCTGGAGAGCAAAGTGTCGCCTTCTTTCAACCAAGCCCAGGCGCCTACCACCGGGACGCCCCGGTAATCGTTGTACCCGTCCACGTCCACGCCCGCCGACCCCTTAACGGCGCTGGCCGCCATGCGGGTCAGCGGCGCCTTTCCGTCAAGTAGTTTGGCGGGCAGGCTTTTGGGGACCGTTTTCCTTCGGGGATCGCGGAGCTCCAGGTTCAGGATGGCGTGGCTGTCCGGGCGGTCCGGGATCAAGCCCGCTTTTCGCAACTGGCCGTTGAAGCGGCTGTCGGAAAGCAGGAGGCCCTCCGCGTTGAAGACGTAGGTTTCCCCGGTTTCCCCGGACCGGCTGGTTTCCAGGATGCGGGCGAACTCTTTCTCGGGACGGATGCGGAAGGTCAGCGCCGCGACGATCTCTCCGCGACCATCGCGGACGGGGGCCGCCCCGGAGCGGGATGGCCCGGCTCCGATTGCCCTCGATGACGCTTGTTCGCCATCCGAGTCGAGCCCGTTGGCCCCGGCGCCTCGCCGGACAGGCGTCGCCACGAACATGGTCGGCTGACCCATTTTCCAGGTCCCGTCCGGGCTGGGTAAAGCCACCTCTCCGGGAAACGGATGCGAAATTACGGTCTCCCCCTTCAGCGCCCGCGCGACGAAGCCGGAACGTCTCGCGATCTCGCTGGGGCCCGTCGCCGTGTCCAACAACGCGCCGATCTGCCGGCCCGAGGCGTCGAAAATAACGAATCCGATATAATCGTGCCGCTGGGTCACCGGCCCCAGGACCTGGCGCAGTTTTTTCAGCTCCGGAGAACGCAATAACTCCTCCCTGGATAGATCGGCCTGGGCTATAAGGGAAAGTATGTTCTCGCGGACGATGGGCTCTTGCGCCCACGTCTCGGCGATGGCCGACTGTGTCTCCACCCAAAGTTTCAGCGCCATGATATTGGCGTTCAACACCGTCCTCAGCTCGCTGACCAGGTTGGACTTCATCTGCCGTTTGACCTCCGAGAGCCCGTACCAGCCTACCAGGGCAATCAACGACAGAGTCAGGACGGTGAACGGTATCGCGCCGCCGGGGATGCCCCCGGGGGCAACGCCGCCTCCCGCCCGCGCGGAGGCGGAAAAGACTTTCGTCGAATCGCCGTCTTTCGCCGATTTCATCTCAACTTTTGAGGTTGGGCGCCGGTTTTCGTGCTGTTTCTTGGTATATTAATGTATATCATAAAATTCCGGTTTCTTATACGGATAATTCCTCACTTGGATTCCCGGAGAATCCCCCGTCCCCCTTTACGAAGGGGGAGAAAAAACGCGTCTTTCAAGCTCCCCCTTGCAAAGGGGGCTGGGGGGATTTCCCTTCATTCTTTCGGACATGGGGCGGGACGTTCCTTAAGGGTGTCCAGATTCAGCAGATAGCAGGACGGGATGAATTTCTTCTTGTCCTCCTCCGTCCGGCAATTGTCCAACGCCTTTTGAACGATCGCGTTCCGTCCCTCGACCGATCGTATTTCATAACCGAACGGCGATCGCGCCTGTTTGATCGGAGTGGTCAGGCCGGTATGGCCGTCGAACAAGTTCACGGAGTATTCGCAGTCCCAGTGAGTATCGCCCACGACCCTCCAAGCGTCCACCCACGCCAGGTCCTCCAAATAAAAATCCGCCGATTTCCACGGCGACTTCGGGTCGAGGGCCACGGCGAGGGCCTGTTCCGTCCCGGGAGCGGAGGCCCATGCGGATGCGGGAACGATCGCGAAATGCCCCCCGGGACTCCAGATCAGTTCCTTGAAAATCGTTTCGGGAGGCGTCGGCCTGGCCTCGGCGGTCCATCCGTAGACGTCGGCGTACTCGGCGTCAGCGACCGCTTCTTTCGTCACGGCGCGGCGGAATTCGATCCGATACCGGACATGGTTGACGTTGTCCACGTCCCGGCGGAACTCCTCCTCGGTGAATTTTTTATGTTCGAGCTTTTGAAACGACACCTCGATGTTCCCGCCGGGCGACAGGAACCGTTCCGCATCGGGATATTCCGCGAACGCGGCCGCGTGCATCGCCAGAAAGCCCGCCACCATGGCTAGACAGTTTGTTTTCCCCATTGCCGGAGCGCCCTCTCCCAAACCATGGTAACCGCTGGCGGACCGTCTTGCAAGCGCCCGCCCAGCGCGACGCTGGCTACTCGCCGTAGGGGCGACGCGGCGATGACGCTGACGCGATCGCCGGAACGCAATTTCCGTCTTGTAAAATCCCCCCCTTGCCCCCTTTGTCAAAGGGGGGAGGGGGGGATTCGCCTTCCGGCGATCATGTTCGCGGCTCAGGACAGCATGACGCTCTCCTCGATTTTTTTCAACGCCGCCCTGAGGTGGTCGCCGAGCGCCTGGTTCGAGATTTTCATGATCCCGGCGGCCCGCATCTTTTTGACCCCGCCGTAAAATACCAGCGAAACCGCGACGAGTTGCTTGTCCGTCAACGGGAGCGTATCCAGGTCGATCCGCCGGCCGCGCAAATGCGCGAATTCGGCGAGACAGGTATACCCCTCCGGCGCGCCGTCCTCGCGGGCGGCGTTCTGAATGAACTCCAACTTGCGCGCGGGATAAAACCTCAACAAATCGTCCCATGGAGAATCCTCCCCGTCCGGGGACCGCTCAGAAGCGGAATGGCCCGGCTCCGATTGCCCTCGATAACGCATGTTTATCTCCCGTGAAAATGATCCAAGTGAAGACCTGAAGCGCCTGCGCCATGGCGGAATCGAGAGGCGAGGCCCGGCGGGGGGACAACCCCCCGCCGGGTGGTAGGCGGGAGCAGACTCAGTCTGCCGTATCGCCTGCGCGCGGCTCGGAAAGAAACGATATTGCCCTTGTCCGTCACTCCGGCGAAAGCCGGAGTCCAGTTGCAACGCCGGTTTACAGGACCTCCTGGATTCCCCGCGCCGATGCAAGGGGGGAGCCCGCCCCGCCGCCGCGTAATCAGGAGACGGGAATGAGGTTTCGGCGATCGCGTCAGCGTCATCGCCGCCCCGCCTCCCACGGCGAGTGGGCGGCACGCTGGCCGGGGACCGCCCCGGAGCGGGATGGCCCGGCTCCGATTGCCCTCGATGACGCATGTTCGCCATCCGGGTCGAGCCCGTTGGGTCCAGCGGCACGCTGGTCCAAGTACCGGTCGAATTGTTTCTCGTCGCAGACCAGGTAATAAGCGAACCAGCCTGGCGGCAGGATTTCCACGAGGTCGGCCGTCAGCCCGGCGGGCAACCCTTGGGCGTCTCCATAAACGAGTATGCCGTTGACGAATTCCTGCCCCGCGACACGCAAGGTCCGCCAGTATTCCCGGCCCGTCTTGAAATGCGACCACAATTCCCGGAGGTCCGGCCGCTGGAGGTAGATGTAATTCCCGCAATAGAAGCAACGCCACCCCGCCGCGACCCGTTCCAGCCCCTTCTCGCCGCATCCGCGTTTCACGATTTCGCCCGTGGACAACGTCGTCATCGCGACGGGACACCTCCGCAAACCTTCCCCGCCGGCCCCTCCCCCCTGTTCCGCGCGGCGGACCACTTTCATCTTTCTCATAGGCGCGCCCCCGGGAGTTCCGCCGCCCGCGGAGGCGGAGGGCGCCTCCCCCTTGTAAAGGGGGCCGGGGGGATTCGCGTTTCGGCGATCGCGCCAGCGTCATCGCCGCCTCGCCCCCCGCGGCGAGTGGGCGCGGAGAGAATATGCTCCTTGAATCCGGACAACTTCTCCGGGTCGCGGAGCGAGACGTAGTGCGCCACGAGCGCATTGTCCAGGCGGCCCCTCGCCTTCATGACCGAAAGTCCGCGCAACAAGACCGCCAGGTTGCCCGGCGTCATCGACTCGGCTTCGATGCAGAGGGCCTTGAGCGTGGGCAGGCCCGCCTTCTCGCGGGCGCGCGCCAGCCGCCCAACCAGCGCCGTCAGAAACGGGACGATGAAAAAGATGAAATGCGCGGAGTTGATCGTGGCCAGCGGGACCAATTTCCCGTCCCGGTTCCAGCCCATGGAGACCCGGTCCCCGCTCAAGTCCAGGGAGAACTCGTATCCGGGGTCGATCATCCGCAAAACCTCGTTGACCTCGTCCTCCAACGCCGAGCCGACGCGGGCCGCAAGCTCTCCCTGGATGCCGTCCGGTCCCAGGAGGCCGGCCATGAGGACGGCGATTTTCAATTCCTTCTCCAACTCCTCGCGCGCGCGCGCCAGTTCCCGCAAACCCTCCGCCCTGCCCTGTTCCCTCAAGAGTCGGGCCAGCTCTTCTCCCATCTCCCGCTTCTCCTCTTCCCGCCGACGGATTTCTTCCTCCAATTCCCCGATGTCTTCCGCCAACGAGCCGCCGGGGCCAACGCCGCCTCCCGCTGACGCGGAGGCGGAGGGCGCCTCCCCCTTGTAAAGGGGGCCGGGGGGATTCGCGTTTCGACGATCGCGAAGCGTCATCGCCGCGTTGCCCCCGGGCGTTTGCCCGGCCGGCGCCTCGCCGGTCAGGCTCTCGATCTCTTCCCGGTAGGCCTTCAGCGCGCCCCGCGCCCGGCCCGACTCTTTTTCCTCGGCGGCGAGTTTTTCCCGCAGGGACGCGATTTCGCGGCGGACCGTCTCGTTGTGCCTGGACAGTTTTGCGACACGGTCCCGGGCGTCGCTCGCGCTCGTTGCGGACCTCCGCAAACCCGCGCGCGCGCTTTCCAGGGAGAGCCTTTCCGCCTCCGCGCATGCCTCCAAGGTCTCGATTTCCCCGGCCAACAGACCGAGATAGGGTCCCATGTCGGTTTCGCATCGAATTTCCCCGGCGAGCGGACAACGGAAGTCCTCCGCTCTCGAAACCCGCAACGCCTCCACTCTGCCGCGTTGCGACCGCGACTCCTCCGCCAGCGCCGCCAACCGCTCCTCGCGGCGGCGGCAATCCGCGGAGCATTCGCCGAGGTCGCCGTTCAAGCGGTCGAGTTCCTCCCGCAAAGGCCGGATGTCCTCCAGCGACGCGTTCAGTTCGGCGATCCTTCCGCGGAGCGCGGAGGCGTGGTCTTCCTCCAATTTCCGCGTCAGCGCGTCCATCGTTTCCCGGAGGGACCTCGTCCGGGCTTCCCGCCGGTCCCGCTGGGCCGCTTGCAGGCGCGACCTTTCCGCCCGCGCCGCCAGTTCTCCGATTTCCCGGTCGAGCGATCGGATTTTGCCTCGGACCGCCTCCGCGTCAGCCGGACGGCGAAGCGCCGTAGCCGACGGGCTTGACCCGGATGGCGAGCAAGCGTCATCGAGGGCAATCAAAGCCGGGCCATCCCGTTCCGGGGCGTTCCCCGGCGGCGCTCCGGCGCGGAGCGCGTTCCTCAGCCGGAGGGTTTCCCTTTTCAGGTGTTCCAAGACGACCGCAATATTTTCCTCGGCGGAAAGCGAAACGTCCCACAACGCGAAGGCCCGCTCCATCGCCGAGTCCATGCGTTCCGCCAAGGGACGGTCCAACCGCCGGGAAACTTCCGTCAACCGGTCCTTCAACTTTTCCGCCTGTTCCGGCGAGACGCCGAAGGCAAATCCCCCCATCTCCATGACTCCCCCTTTGGCAAAGGGGGGCAAGAGAGGATTTTGCAAGGGTAAGCCATTCCTATTCTCAACCGACGCCTGGTCGCGATCAAAGCCCAGACAAATCGCTTGCTCGCGCGCCAGTCCGGGGCCGAACAGCGCCTCGACCATCCTGCCGAAAAGCAGGGCTTCCAGGACCGTCCGGTCCAATCCAACGGATTCGGGGGAATGGGCAAGGATCCATTGCCGTTTTTTCCGGTCGGGAAGATGCAAAAACTCGAACGGGTCGAAACCGAGCGACACGGCGCCGAGGGTTTCGCGGACCCACCGGTCCCCCTCCTCGTATTTTTTGACGACGCGGTTGATGCGGATGGGCCGCCGCTCGCCCCGACAGCGTACCGCTGGACCCGCCGCCTCGCGCAAAAACCGCCGCTCCACCGTGATCTGCTTGGCCGACGTGACGCTGGATTCATTACCGCCCCGGCGCAAGCGCGAGGCGGCATTGCCCCCGGGGGCATCCCCGGCGGCGACGATCTCCACCGCCATCTCGGGGAGCGAGGTGAACTGCAAGATGTCCTCCAGCGTCCTGGCCTTCCCGGGAATTTCTCCCAGCAGGCCCAGCTTGAACGCTTCAAGGACCGCCGATTTGCCGACGCCATTGACGTTGTCCGAGGTGAACAAATCCAGACCCGTCAACTCCGTCGTCCGGTCCTGGTCCTTGAATCCGCGGTTGACGATTCGCCTGATCATAAAAACCTCTTGGCTGGCCCCTTTTGGGGAAGTTGGTGTTATAATCGATCCCAAAACGTTGAGCGGTGGCGCCCGCTCTTTTGGAGACTATAGTCTCATTTACAATTCCAATATGAGACATATTTATCATTCTGTCAAGCGGAAAAGCGAATAAAAAGCGAAAATATTTTTTACCCATCCCTTGCCTTGACTTCTAAAACCCACAAAACCGTCTTAGAGCGACTCTTTTTACTACAAGAAAATCAAAGCCTTGCTGATTTTTGCCGGCAGGCGGGTCTGAATTACCGGACAGCCCAGAAATGGTTCCAGCGCGGGAATGCCCCCGACACGGATTCCTTGGTGAAGATTGCCGCTCATTTCCGGGTGGACCTCAACTGGCTGGTCCGCGGGGAAAGCCCCGCCTCCCCGCTCCTGGCCCATGCGGTCAAGAAATTGAAACTCCTCCGCAAAAGAAAAGGCTGGTCCCTTGAGGAACTGGGCGAAAAAATGTCTCCGCAAAAACTGGAGGCCGCCGTACTCGAGCTGTTCGAGAAAGGGACGGCCGCCCCGTCCCTGGACTTTTTTCAGGACGCCGCCCGAATCCTGGGCGTCTCCTTCCACGAGTTCTGGCGCGAGGAAGAACCGCCCGCGGGACCGCAACCGGAATTGAAGGTGTTCCAAACCTACGGTTCCAAGTCCCTGCCCATCCGCGACGAGGATTACGTGACCGTCCCCCTGACCCGTTCGGCCATCGCGGCGGGCCAGCCGATCCTGGCGGAAAACCAAATCGAGGACTACGTTTTATTGCACGTCCGCGCGGCGGGCCAGCGCCACAACCTGGTGGCCAGCAGGGTCGACGGCGATTCCATGGAGCCGATGTTGCATTCCGGCGACATCGTGGTGATCGACCGGGACGACAAGCGCGTCCTGAAAAACAAAATGTACGCCATATTTTATGAGGACGGCCTGACCGCCAAATACGTGGAACGTCAAAAAGACCTGTTGATCCTCCGCCCAATCAATCCCAACTCCCAAGTCCAGGTCGTCAACCTCGCCGAATGCCCGGACCCCGTCGTGGGCAGAATCATCGGCGCCTGGAAAGAGTTGTAAAACCGCTTTTTATTGTCCAGGAAACGGATTTCCCCTTGTACATCAAGGCTTTTCCTGTGTTACAATGAAATGCTATGAGCGCCTCTGAAAACCCCCCAGCCACGCCGCCAGGACCGGGAGGAGGTCCGTTGCCTTCCTTTAAAATCCTTTTGGCCGACGACATGCCGATGAACCTGGCGCTGGCCATCAAACTGCTGACGCGCCGAGGCCATCAAGTGACGTCGGTGGAAAACGGCAAACAGGCCGTCGAGGCCTTCAAAAACGAACGCTTCGACGTCGTCCTCATGGACATGCAAATGCCCGAGATGGACGGCCTGGAAGCGGCGCGCGCCATACGAAAGTATGAAGCGGAACAGTCCCAAAAAGGACGCGTCCCCATCATCGCCATGACCGCCAACGACGACGTGAGCGACAAGCGCGAATGCGAGCAGGCGGGGATGGACGGTTTCATCACCAAACCCCTGGAAATCAAAACGGTCGATCCCACCATCCGCGCCATCGTGGAAAAAACCAAAAGCCCGCCCTCCTAGAAGCCGCCAGCGCGACGCTGGGCTCAACGTCGCCTCAGGCGGACGGCCGGGCGGAGGGCGCCTCTCCCTTGTAAAATCCCCCCTTGCCCCCCTTTAACAAAGGGGGACCGAGGGGGATTTGCATTTCAGCGGACGCTCCGCGTCATCGCCGTGCCGCCTTCGGGCGCTTTCTCCATCCTCTCGCGGTAAACGATCAAGTCCCGGACGCACCGGTGAAAGTCCTCGTAGGGATAATAGCGGTATTTCCCCGCGCGGTCCTGAAACCAGACTTTTTTGGGGAGGCCGATCGCCGTGCGATCGTCCAGATGCAAACCGGGACGGTTCCAGAAAGGATAAATCCCGATGCTCAGGAAAGACCATTTGTAAGCCAGCAGGGCCTGCTCCAGCACGTCGCGCGGCCGGTCGGACCCCTGTTCGCGGACATGCAGGTCCGCCGCCAGGCCCAGGTAATGAAGCGAATTCTCCGAGTGCCCCGACACCGCGAACCCGCCGTTCTTGTGGACGACCATGGGCGAATCGATCTGCGACCGGAAATTGTCCAGCTTGAGAATAAATCCGATCCCCATGTCGAAATCGCCGTCGTGCCCTTCCGGCCTGAACTCTTCCCGCGTGAAATATTTGATGTCGCTCCAGTCCATATTCCGTCCTTTGCGCGCTTGTAGTTGCCCGATTTATCGGGCCAGCGTGCCCTCCGGGGCGGGAACGCCCCCCTACAAATCCCCCCCGGGCTTGCCACGGCGTCGCCCTGGCAAGCCCGGCCCCCTTCGACGAAGAGGGCGAGAAATCCCCCCCTCCCCCCTTTTTCAAAGGGGGGTGAAACGTCCCCCTTTAACAAGGGGGACCGAGGGGGATTTGCATTTCAGCGGACGCTCCGCGTCACCGTCTACTCTCCAACCCTACCGCGCTGACCTCGTAGGTGGAACCGGCGGGGGCCGTGACTTTCATACGGATGTCCGTCCCCGTCGGCGCCCCAGCCATGTCCAGCGCGCCGCGCCGCGCCGTCCGCCCGTCGGCAAGGTTCATGACCGGGCTCATCGTGACAGGGACCCAGGTCGGCGAGCCCGCTCCGCCGTCGCGCGTCGCGTAATACGACGGCGTCCCCGAAACCTGCTTGTCCACCGCGTAAACGTACAGCCTGGACGGGGCCGCCGAAACCGGGAACTCCCGCGTCCGTAGGTCCAAGGCGGAAAAGGCCGTGTCGTAATTGATCCGCGTCTGATCGACCTGTGGGTTGTTAGCCACATTGGTCGAGTAGAGGACGGCGGCGATACCGGCCTTGCCCGTCGGCGCGCTCAAACTCGCGTCGCCGACGCCCGCCATCGTCGCGCCGGTCATGCGGTTGGCGGACACGCCCATCGCGTCGCGGATCGCCTGCTGGATGGCGTTGGCCGTCGCGTTGGTCAGCGTTTCGCTCCCGTAAGTGGCGTTGGAGTTGTACTGCCACGTCCCGGCGGAATTGATTACCGCCCGGCGATAAGTCCCCGAGCCGTCGAAAACGCCCAGCTCCGTGTTCGCGCCCCACGAACTCTGCGCGTTCTTAAACCACAGGTAATAGACGTTCGCCGAATTGAGCGTTTCCGTCCGCGCCAGGGAGTTCACGTCCGACCAGGAGGAAACATCCGCCAGGTTCGCGTAGGCGGGGATGATGGGGACGTATTCGTTTGCGGGGATGGGAACCGGTCGAACGTATGTCGTGAAATACATGTCCTCGGGGCCGCCCGTCCAGGCCGATGAACTATAGCGCGCAAACCGTCCGCCCGTATACGGAGGCGAGGCGCTCTGAAGGCGGGCGTAATAAGCATTCGCCACGTCAAGCGATCCGCTTCTTCCGAGCACAATTGCGTACGTGGTTCCGCTCGTGACGTTGGCGGCAGTAGCAAACGTGAAACTGTAAACCGCCGGAGTTGAAGTTAACGATGACGATGCTATGGTTTCCACCGATGAAATGGGAGATCCCGCGGGAAGGTCGCCGCTCGCATTATAAATTGCGACTGTGGCGCTGTCCGTCGGCGAATTGTAAAGGCTCAATTTAAGATCGACCTTGGTTAAAAGACCTGTCGCGCCCGCCGTGAAGGTTTGACCTATTTTTTCTTGATCGCTCGTGGAGTAACCAAAAACATTTGACTCACCATCGGTCGTCTGAGATTGATCGGAGGTTTCCGTACCGCTGGCCGAATTCAGCTTCACCACGCCGCTCGCGAATTTGTGAAACCGGACCGACCAGGCGACGCCGCTCCCGCTCAGGCCGTGACCGCTTTCGACAGTGACTTGCGTCGAGCTGTCGCGGGAAACGATATTGGCCTCGTTGGCGCCTATGATCATTCGCGCTCCGGCCACATTCGCTCCGAACGTCGCCCCGCTTATGGTGACGGTATTGCCGCTCACCGTGGCGCTGGAGCCGCTTTCGGCGTAATACTCGTAATTCGATTCGGCCGCGTAGTCCTGGTCGGCGTTCGCTCCCGTCGCGCCTGTCGCGTTCTTGTAAAGTTTGTTCGTCGAGTCGTAAGTCCAGCCGGTACTGGCGCTCGTGTCCACCATGTTGGTCGAGGTCTGGAACGACCCCTTGAACCCCTCCTCCGCCAACAGGGCGTCGAGCCCCTGCACTTCCTCCATGGCGTAAATGGAACCGGCGGCGGATTCCATCGTCTGGCCGAGGACGGAAATTAAAAAAACAGCGATCCATGAAAACCAAATTCCAATTTTTTGCATAGTTTTCCCCTATAAAAGAGATTGAACAATGAACCCGCGTTGAGCGAGGGCGGTCTCGAGCGGTTCTGAAACCGTTGATCGAGCGGGGTGTTACCGATTTAATTCAAAGGCAGGGCGTTAAGAATTTTCCGGTTGATTTTCTTTAACGCGGCCTTCAATTCAGGCAGGTTTTGCGCCGAATCCAATTGCGCGTCGGCCCATTTCGTCAAAGCATCAGTAGACGCAAACTCCGCCTTCAACGCCCGCGCCTGGGCGTTCTTGCGGACGTTCTCCTCATGGCGGAAAGAATCGGCCCACAAATTCGCTAGGTTCGCCACAAAGGCGTAAAGTAAAACGGTTAAAACGATTTTTTGTTTCATAAAAAGCTCCCATTAACAATAGACAAACATCAAATCCCCCCAGCCCCCTTTGCAAGGGGGAGAAGAGAGTCTCCGCCCCGGCGTCAGCCTGGGCGACGTTGGATCCAGCGGCTCGCTGGCGCCGGTCACTGACGACTCTGCAATCCGATGCCGCTGATCTCATACGTCGAGCCGGACGGGACGGTAACCTTCATCCTGATATCGATGCCGCTGGCCGTGCCGGTCATGTCCTTGGTCCCGCGCCGGATCGTCCGCCCGTCGGCCAGGTTGATGACGCCGCTCATGGTCATCGAATACCAATTCGCGCCGCCATCGCGGGAAACATAATAGGCGGACGTTCCCGTCGTCTGTTTGTCCGCCACAAAGCCATATAACTGCCCGGGAGCTGATGACACGGCAAACGCGCTCGTCCGCAAGTCCAGCGCGGAACTGTTCGAGTCGTAATTGACGGCGATGTTGTCCACGCTGGGGTTTTGCGAGGTCGAGGACGACTGGAGCGTGACCCCGACGACCTGCGAGGTCGATGGCGCGGTCAGATTACCATCGGTCACCGCCGCCATTTGCGCCCCGGTCATGCGGTTGTTGGCCTGGGCGAAGACGGCCTTCGAGACCGCATGGAGCATATCGTTAACCGTCGCGCCAACCCATGTCTCGGAGGCGGTCGCGGTGGCATCGTTGTTGTATTCCCATGTCCCGCCATTGTTCCTGGCGATGTTGCGCCACACGCCGCCCGCCGCATTCCAGATTTTCGCGGTCGTCCCGTTCCCGTAACTGGGCGCCGGGTTGTCGATCAGCCAGTACCAGGCATTCTGGCTATTCAAGGTTTCCGTCCGCGTCAGCGAATTGATGTCGCTCCAAGCGGCGGTATCGGCCCGGTTGGCGTAGGTTGAGGAAATCGAGACATACTCATTGGCGACGTTAGACGATGGCCCTTGCCCAATCCTGAAATAGGCATCATTGGCATTTACCGTAGCCCAGGCCCCGTTCTCCTTGCGGACCCGTCGGCCATTGGCGTATCCGTCCGCCGCGGAATCCTCCGCCGACAAATAGTTGGAAACGTCCCGCGCTCCCGTTCGCCGGACAACCAGGAAATAATAATTGTTCAGCGTTGGCGCATAGGGGACGGGAAAGAAAACCTCCGTGTCCGCGTATGACGTTGTTAAACCGGAGGCGGCCTGGTTTGCGGTCGTAGCCAGGGACGAGCCGGTGGGGAGTCCTCCGGCGGCTGAGGGCGTCGTGCTGGCATGCAACTCGTAAACGTAACTGTCCGTCGGCGATCCGGTTTTTTTCAACCTCAACACGGCGGACACGATATTGGCGGTTTGTGTCGCTTTAAATTCCTGTCCGACTTCCTCGTCGGTCCCGCCGGAGCCTTTAATTACCTCGTCGTCGCCCGTTAGCGTGGCCTGTTCGTAAAAAGACGTAACAACGGAAGCGCCATAGTTCAATTGGACGACGCCGCTGGAAAACTCGGTCATCCGGCCAGTCCAGTCATTGGTGTTTCCCGTCGCTCCGGCATATGATGCGGTCAAGGCCGCTCCCGTCCCCCAAATACTCTCGATGTCATACCACGTCGTTCCCCCATCCAACGAAATCCGTCCATTGGTGAAATTCGCGGGGAACGTACCGGAGGAAATCGTCAAATTGGTCGAGCCGTTGGTCGAGGAAACAAACGACGTGGCCTGGTTTGCCTTCGTCCATTCCTGCTGGAGGTAATCGCTTTCGGTCGTGAAGGGGACATTAGAGGTCAACCCCGCCCCGCCAGCCGCGTTGCGGATATAGCCCGGCGTCGCGGTCGTGGAGGCCCCGCCCGAAACGAACGTGTAGCCCGTACTGTTGGCCGTGTCGATCCTCGTGGTCGAGGCGTTGAACGACGCCTTGAACCCCTCCTCCATCAACAACTGTTCGATGCCGTGGGACTCCTGTAAGGCCATCGCCAGGGCCTGGATGTCCGAGGCGTTGACCAAAATGCCCGCCGTGTCCGCTGACGGCCAGGACGACCGCGCCGTCCCGCCCAACGTGATTTGGTTCGTGGACATGATATCGACCGCCGTGATCGTCGTGAAATTCCCCGTGTCCGGTGTGCCCCCGCCAATGGGCCCCGGAGCGGTGAAATCCAACCCGGCGGGCCAGGCTGTCCTATGCGTCCCGCCCAGATATAGGTCGTCAAGATAAGTTTGCCCCGATCCGTGAATGCCGCCGACGAACGTCGCCGTCGAAAGGTGCGTCGTTGTCTGGAACGTGGCAGTATTGGAGCTGTGCAGGGCGCCGGTGAAATCGGATTGCCCGGTCACGGCCAGGTTGCCGCCCACGGTCGTATTGCCAGTGGATTCCAGCGTTGAGCCCTTATAGGCAACGGCCCACGCCAGGACGGGGATGGAAAGGAAAATGATCGCGGTCCAAAGTTTAAACTTTTTCATTTTTCCCTCTCTAAAAAGCTAAAAGATTTTTCACCGCAAAGGACGCGGAGGACGCAAAGGAAACCCAGGCAAAAAAGATTTTGGGTTAAAAGATTTAACCCAAGAATTTGTTTTTAGAATTTGCCTTTCTTTGCGTCCTCCGCGTCCTTTGCGGTGAAAAGGGTTTAAGATTTTATTGGTATTGTCCGTAAATAATCACCGTTAACTCGTTTCCTGGCGCGGTCGAGCCAACGGACTTGATCCTGAGCCCAAAATCCTGCGCCGTCGAGAAGTTGATGTCCGTGATGTCCGTGATCTGCTTGGTCGCGCCGTCCGCCAGGGTGGCGACCCGCGATTGCTCCGCTGAATTCTGGAGGATGTCCACGGTCAAGGCCGCTCCCGCCGGCGCCTCCCGCGCATGGATGCCGATCTTGGTCACGGTGGCGGACGCCTGGAACCGGACGCCGTCAATGATCGTTTCCTCGTCAATCGCCAGACCGGAATATTGGAAGGTCAGAATGAAGCGTTGAATCGGGGGAGCCGATGCCCAGGCGCTCCCGTTGTAGACATAGAGCAGGTCCTCGTCCTTGATGTAGACGATCCAGCCTTCCCTGGGCGCGTGGAAATACCATGCGCTGGAGTAGTACTGGGCAATCTTGCCGTCCTTTGTTGCCCAGGCCCCCGTCGCCCCGGCCCCGACGATATAGAGCGCGCCGTTCGCCGGGCTTCCCGGAGGAGAAGTAAGGTCCTTGTCCTCAACGCCAGAATTGACCAGCGCGTCCAACACCCGCAAAGCCTCATTGTGCGTAATCTCCTTGCTCCCCTGACTCACGGAAAGCTCGTCCATTGCCAGATTTGGCGTCGTCATACCGTCGCAACCCCCGCGTAACCGCGCCCGACATCGGCGCTGATTTGATAAATTTTCACGACCGCGGACGCCTGGGGCGCTCCGAAATCCGCCGTTTGTTGCTCCGCCGTGTAAACCGCGCTGGGAACCGCAATACCGTCAAACGTCCTTTTGACGCTAGCGCCGTCCATGATGTCGATGGAGTATTGTTCAATGTTTTCGCCCAGGGACGCGTCCACGTAATCGCGCCAGCCGCCGCCGACCCGCGTCCGGCGAATCCAGGTCAACGCGATGTTGCCGCTCCCGTCGCGCGCGCCCTTGATATGGCCCGGGGCGTAAGGTTTCAGGCCCGCCGCCGTATTGACAAATTGGATGGACGGTTCTCCCGCGATCGGCCGTCCGGAAGTGACGGCCTTGTAATAACGAACGAGGCCGATTTCGTCCCGCAGACCGAAAACGCGCCGCAACTTGACGGGCTGATATAAATAGAACCGATCGCCGATCTGATGCGCTCCCGTTGCCCACTCCGTCCCCCGCCGCCCGCGTAGAAGTCCGCTCAAGGTGTAGGTCCCGTCGCTTTCCAAAACGGCGGTCGTCCATTGGAATATTTCTTTTCCCAAGATACCGATATTGGCGCCGTTCAAGACGTTGGCCTCGGTGTCGCTATAAAGCTGGCCGTTGGTCATGGAAATATTGACCGAATTGGCCCGGTCCCAGGTCGTGACCGGTCCGTCAGCGAGAACATTGGTGGCCGTACCCGTTTCGGCGGGCGCGCCGACGCTTAGGATCGAAACAAAGGCGCTGTCGTCGCTGGACTTGTAAATCCCCGCGCCCGGCCAGTAATTGGCGGACGCCCCCTTGTCCGCCGATACGTAGTATCCCGGGCCGTCATCCGCGTCGCTCAGCAGGTTGACATCCAGGATTCCGATCGTTGTCGCGACCGGATAGGAAATCGTCGATACGACCGAAGGCCCGGCGCTTCCGCCGCCGCTTGTGGAGCGGTTAACGGTCCCCCCCGCGCCGTCGATGGCGAAATCCTGGCTGACCGCCGCGACCTCCAACATTCCGCCATCGAAATTAGTCTTGATTATTCGCATCGGGAAACTACGCGAATTGTATTCGACGGCAATAATGTCCCCGACCTCCAGCCATGCGTATTTCGCGGAAAGCGCGAGCCGGAAAGAGCGCCGCTCCGCCCAGGGGAGCATCAGCCCCGCAAGCGCGGACACCTTCGCCTGGTCGTCGGTCATGGCGATGGGGAAGTCATGGTCCTGCTTCAGCACGCTATTGGCCTGTTGCAGTTGCGCCCGCTGGATGCCCTGCCAATAAGAACGTTGCGGGTTCAGATAGCGGACCGTCAAATCCCTCGGCAGTTCGACCTCTTGCCGGGCGACAATTTCCAGAAGATCGCTTTCTCCAGTCCCTAACGGATGCGCCCCCAACTCACTTTCCGGGATCGTCGCTACCGGGCCGCCATTGATGATGTTGTTCCTATGGTTGAAATGCAGTTTGCCGTCCGACTCGTAGACTTCGAACAAAAAAGCGCCCGCGAGGTCCTCGATGGCCTTGCGGACGGAGATGCCCGAACCGTTCACGATGAACCCCTTGACCAATAATTCCGCGTTCGTCCAGACCGTTTGCTCGTTGATCGTCGAAACGTCATAATCCCCGGCCGTCAGTCCGCAACTCTGGACAAGATCGGCGACGATGTCCTTTATGTTCTGGTCGGATACGTCGGAGCCTGGCGCTCCCGCGACATTCGTTTCGGAAGTTTCAACCGTGTACGACGTGTCCGTTGTCACCGCGCCGCCGCGTTGGAAAATCAGCTCGTCGATATGGCCCATAAAGCCGGTCGCGCCGGTAATCTTTCCAATCCGCAACGCCTCTCCCGTTGTCGAATTGGCGGTCAGCGTTTGCGTCGATCCGACTTGCGACCCGTTGATGTACAGCCGCACATGTCCCGCGCCGTCGTTTGAAATCCGCCATGCGTACCAGGTATTGAGCGAAAGGGCTTGCGTAAACTGGAAAGAGATCGCGCCGCCGTTGAAGAAAAGCCCGATCTTGTTTGAGTTGCCGTAATCGAATCCCCAATCGGAAGTCGCGAGAACGGAATGCCATGTTGTCGGCGCGGAAGTTATTCGCAATCTAAATGAAACCTGCCAGGCGGAATTATGGGGGAGGTTCCAATCGGCGCCCGCCGGGGCCTGGATATAATCGTTCACGGTCGAAAAAAGGCAACTCGCCGGTCCGAAAACGCTTTGCGCCGTCGATAGTTTCGCGCCCGATCCGGTCAGGGCTTTGTGGTAGACGCTCGAATCCGTAAAGGCCGTCGATTGGTCCGCGCCATTGAAATGCGCGATCAACTTGTAATCCGAATCGGCAATGCCGCTGTTATTCGTTCCAACGGCAACTTCAAAAGTCAGGTTGGGTATGCGGTTTCCATAATTCCGCAAAGGCAAACGTTCGAACAAGACGTAAGCGAGACCCCGGTAAGCCGGGACATTCCCCGCGCCTTCAAACGATTCAATCAAACTGCTCGCCGTTTGAGTTTCGTCGCCATGGAAAACCGTAACCGGGACCAAATCGTTCGCTGACAGCGTGTCCGCGTCCGAGGTGTCGGCGTTATAAATAAGCTTTGAATCGGCCCAGATTTTGATGACCCCGGCGATGGGACCCTTGCAGATCGCCACGGCGAAGGTCGCGTAATAGTTGTAGTTGACCACGGCCACATGGTTGCCGCTTCCCGTGGAGCCGCTCTCGTTGACCTGTTGTTCCTCGATCAGGGGTTGCTTCCAGATGATGTTCCCCGCCGTCCGCATCCGGCCGTAGACCACCGGGATCGGTTTCCCATAAGCGGCGGATTGAATCTTCAAGTCCGCCAACCGCGGCCCCTCGGTTATCCGCTCCGGCAGGGCCGGTTGGGGAAGCAGGGCCTGCGCGGCGAAACCTCCGGCGGCGAATCCCGCGAACGCCCCAATGGGCCCGCCCGCGACGAAACCGATCGCGCCCGCGCCAACGCTCAATAACGACCCGCCGACGTCACTCATCGCTAATTCCCGCGATCGTGAACGCTTTCACGATCCGCCGCCTCCATGCATGGTCCAGGCCGGTCTCCACCACGCGCCCAACTTGCTGATGCGTATGGATGATGCCGATATCTGTCAGAAATGCAACATGCTGGGGATAGCCCATGATCGTCATCAAGTACACGTCCCCGCTGACCGCCCGATCGATGGGGATTTCCTCCAGGTGTTGCCGCAATTTGTTTAGCAAGAGTCCGGAATCCGGCGTTTGCGGATACGTCCGGCAGTCGTCGATTTCGGGCCCCAATTCCCGGAGGACGCAAACGACCAGCCCGACGCAGTCCACGCCGCGTCCCTTGGTGCGGCCTTGATGATGGAAAGGCGTGCCCAAATATTCCCTCGCTTTGCGGACGATTTCGGAGCGCGTCATGACCTTTCGATCCCCGATTTATCGCCGGGGTATTCCAAGGCGTCGTCGCCCGACGGCACATGCGGTTCGCCGCGGAAGTTGACGGCGTTGTTGAATTTGGTCTTGCACGTCGAAAAGCTCTTGTCGCATCCCGCGATGACCGAAAACGCATCGCCCGCGGAAATCTCGAAAGGCATGGGAAGCCATAGAAGAATGCGTCCGCCGGAATTTTGCGAGAACAGGATTTCGGCGCTCAAGCCGGCGTTCCCCCCCGATGTCCAGGTCAACTTGCCATAGCTGAAATAACCGTCGGCTTGCGTCGAGTTGCCGTTGAAATCCCGCCGGGAGACCGACGACGAAACCGATCCGCCGAAAGTGAACGGCGCGAGGTTGACCTGACAACGGGAATCGCCCAGCTTCGCGCGGCAATCCTGGGAAAACGCCTCGATGAAGTTTTGTATCAACCGTTGCGTCAACCCGCGCAGTTCGGCGAGAAACATCCCCCTTCGCAACTTGACCTCGCCGAGCGTCCCTTTCCGGAGGACGAGCGTCCCCTGGGACAAATCCGCGTAATTGACCAGAAAGATTTCCACCGTCGCGTAATCGTATTTCCCCAGTAAGAGATCGCTTTCCGTCACATCGGAGCCGGACAGCAAACCCTCGACATCGAGGTTGTCCACGGCCATGCCGACAGAGCTGTCCACCGCCGTGGCGCGCATACCGGTGGTGGCCTTGTAGGTCACGCCGCTCAGGACGATATTCGCCTGGTGATCGGTGAAGCCAAACACCTGCGAGTCCGCGCGCGTGATTTTCCAACACGCCGCCAGCGTGGTGATGCCGCCCGCGAGATGATTTTTAAGGGCCGTTGAAATCGTTTTAGGCATATTCCTTAGCCGCGGATGGACACGGATGAACGCAGAGAATACGAATCCCCCCGGCCCCCTTTACAAGGGGGAGTAAATTCCCCCACTCCCCTGGCGGGAGAGGGTTGGGGTGAGGGGGAAAATCCGTGTTTATCCGTGTTCATCGGTGGTTCCCTATGCATTGTTCTCGTTCACGTCCTCGACCAGCGGGATATTGCCCTCGCCCAACTGCGGCTTGGACAGCAGGAACGACAGGTCGTCGATGTCGAACCGCACCGGCACGTCGAACTCGAACCCCGTCTTGACCGAGACGCCGCTCCCCGGCGGGCTCGTAAACGTCACGATCCCGGTCGTCGTGGACGCGCTCCACCCCGACAACTGCTCGACGTCGTTGAGCGCGACCTTGACCGTCCCGGAAACTGGCTTCTTGATCTTCCGCGACACCTGGTATCCGCCGAACGTATAGTTCTTAACCAGTTGAAAGGCCGTCGCCGAGGCGTTGCCCATGCCGATCAATTGATCGACCGGCGTAACCGCCGCCCCGGCGTCGCAGGACTTGTAATCCAACCAATCCCTGTATCTGAAGCCGATCGCCCGTCCCTGGCAGACATGATGCATCTTCAGCACGTCCTCCAAGTCGGATTGCTTGCGAATGCCAAAGGCCACGTTGTACTTGTGGACCGGCGAGGGCCAGTTGACATTGCGCGTTTCGGCGCCGGACTTGACCGCGACAATTTGCGTGTTGAACACCGGCCCCCCGGCGGAGCCATAAGAGATGTCCGTTGGAAATCGAGCTTCGATGAATGTGGGCATGACCTAAATCCCCCCAGCCCCCTTTGCAAGGGGGTGTCTTCCGCCTCCGCGTAAGCGGGAGGCGGCGTTGCCTCCGGCGGCTCGTCGGTTAAAGGTTTCGCCGTCCGCGGGCGATGGCCTGGGCCATGGCCGCCTGGACCTGCGATTGCGATGCCAGGAACGAACCGGCGTCCGGCGTCGAGATATTCATGTTGACGACCACCGGGGAATTCGCCTGGCCGGGGTTCCTGACCTGTACCGTCTCCCCGGGCGTGGCGCGGAACGCGACCAACTGGCTGTCCACGCCGCCCGCGCCGCCGACGGTAAAGGACCCGCCCTGGGCAAAGCCGGGGATGGGGAGATCGAGTCCCCCAAGAAAACCGCCCAAGGCCCGTTCCAAAGGCTTGGTGACCAGGGAACGCAGGGCCACCCTTTCCAGGTCCAGCGCCAGACCTTTAAGGACGTCGCCAAAACTCTGCGCCCGGATCGCGGCGTCCTCGAACGCCGTGCCGACGACATGGCTCAAGTCCCGCGTCGCGGTTTTCAAACCCCGGGTAGCCGTTTCCGACTCCCTCAGCCGCTGGCCGACCTGGTCCATGGACTTCGAACTTTTTTCAAACTCCTCGAACGCCTTCCGGGAAGGTCCCGATAGGTTGTCCTCGAAATTCACCAGAATTCTCGCTTCAACCGTGTTGGCTACCGGCATATCGTTTTGCCTCAATATGGTTTTCGATGATGAAAATCGCCCGCCATTCCAGCAGGGAAAG
>JACQQK010000125.1 GCA_016207065.1 Nitrospinota bacterium | reverse complement strand
GGCCAACAAGACCCCGGCGAACCTGCGCAAGGCGCAGAGCCGGATTCAGGAGATGACACGCGTCGCGCTCCCCGATGCCGCCAGGGACACGGAAGGGTGGGACGTCCCCCCGGACCGGCTGGCCGACGGCGACCCCGTGATGGTGGAAAGTTACGGGGCCAAGGGAGTCCTTCTGGAGGACCCCAAAGGCAAAAAGAGGGTGCGCGTCCGCCTGGGCGGGATGGTCACCGTCGTCGAGACGCAAAAGTTGCGCGGCAGTTCGCGGCCCGTCCAGTCCAGACCCGCTCCGCAGGCGAAAGTCACGGTCGAGGTCGAGTCCGGCTCCCGGCCCCGGAACAGTTGCGACCTGCGCGGCATGAGATGGGAGGAGGCCCAAAGCGTCGTGGAAACCTTCGTTAACCAGGCCGTCGTCAACAGGGTCGGGAGGATCAAGATCGTCCACGGCCACGGGATGGGCGCCCTCAAAAAACTGGTGCGGGACTATCTGGAGACTTCCGGCCTCGGCAAGTCCTACCAGCCGGGGACGCGGGAAGAGGGCGGCGACGGCGTCACCATCGTGGAACTGTGATCAGGTTTCTTGAGCGTGTCTGGTCGCTAATGTATATCTGAATCTCTATCCCAAACCTTTTCTCTCCCGCGCGATAAAGGACAATCCGGCCCTTTCGGTAAAAATCTGGGAAGCTTTGAATGGGATAAAACCCGATGCGATGTTCTCCGAGGGCCGTGTGTACGGAGGGGGACTCCGCAAGCTGGAACCGAAAGAATTGGCAAATGTGCCTGCCGACGCCATTGCCAGTCTGTTACCGTTTCCGGTGAAACCTCACGCCAAACAATCTGTTTTATTCGCGGATTGAAGCGCGTTCCAGTTAAAATGAATAATAAACCTGAAATCCAATTGTCGCAAAATCCTCAACCGGGAGTCGCCGTCATGAAAGCGAATCGATGGAGGGGCGTGGGCCTGTCGTTATATTTTCTGGTAGTCCTGGGGATTCATCCTGCCGCGGCGGACGAGCTTCGGCGGGTCGTTTCGCGGGGAAAACCCGTGACCTTGATGGGGGATGCTTTACAGGTGGGAAAAACGCTCCCGGAAGCCGTTCTCCCCGACAATTCCTTGACCATGGTCGACCTCAAGTCTCTTCGAGGAAAAGTGACTGTCGTGAGCGTCGTTCCTTCCCTGGATACACCCACCTGCGAAAAGCAAACTCATATATTAAGCGAGGAAAACGGAGGGTTGGACCGGACCGCCAATCTGGTGACGATCAGCAGGGACCTGCCCTTCGCGCAAAAACGTTTTTCCAAGGAAGCTAAAATCGGCAATGTCCTTTTCCTTTCCGATTACCGCGACGCGTCGTTCGGGAAAGCGGCGGGTTTGTTGATCGAGGAGAACCGGCTCCTGGCCCGCGCCATCATTGTTCTGGACAAGGAGGGCGTCGTCCGTTATCTGGAAGTGGTCCCGGACCTGGGGCAGTTGCCCAAAATGAAGGAGGCGTTCGATTTCGCCAAATCCTTATGAACCGTCCGAGGTTTTCTCTTTAACCGCGACCAGCTTCGTCAGATACTTGCGGAAATAGTTTTCGTATTCCCTGCACCCGGATTTCAGTTCCGAGAACTTGTAAACCCCGCATCTCCTCAGAGCCGTTAGAATTTCTTTCCTCTTCAACATGGTCCGCCTCCACAGGGTGAGTTCTTGAAGGTTTCCTCACCCTTTTTATCGACCGGCCAGGGTTTTTTCTTTAAGGGAAAATCCCGGTGCGGTCCAGGCGTTCTATTGTGAGTAATGCATGGCCCGTGCCAAATGGCACGGTTGTGGGGTATGATGATAAATCCTTGTAAAACAATGAGATGGTTTTAGTTGGGTGGCGCGCTCAAGAGAGGTGATTTTGACAACGGGAAAATTCGTTGCGGTTTTGGGGCGTTTGTTGCCGGGTTTTTTACCACCGATGGACACAGATGGACACGGATAAGAGCAAAGACCGCCACTCTGCTTGTCGGGGGGCTCCGCCAAGTTGCTGAAAAAGTTCTTTTCGGCTGGTTTTCGTCGAATACGTAATTGTAGTTGCCCGATTTTTATCAGACTTGCCCGAGCGCTTGGGCCCAATGAATTGGGCAACTACGCTTTTTTATGTTACCTGCTAAAGAGCGTCTAACAAAATGAACCATGGCTCGGCCCTCAAATTCTCCCCTCCCTTGAGGGAGGGGGCTGGGGGAGGGTGACCAGCGTGAACGTTGGATCCGATGCCGCCTCAGGCTGACGCCGAGGCGGAAATTGCGTTCCGGAGATCGCGTCAGCGTCATCGCCGTGTTGCCTCAGGGCGGTTGCCCGGCGCCCCCACTTATGCATGGGCGGGTCAAAATATCAATTAAAGACCTTGATCACCTGTTGAAACAGGCGCTTGGACTTTTTGATCTTGTCCTCGTTCCCCAGGACGCAGACCGTCCCCGACTGTTTTATGGTTTTGAACAGCGGGGCATAGTTCTTGAGGTCTTGCAGGGTAGTCTCCAGCATTTCGTCGCGCCGTCTTTGTTTGATTTCCGTCGTCAAGCCCGTGAGGCGTTCGACCATGGAAATCATGCCTTTTCTGTCCGGGGTCAGGGGCGGGTCCAGGTGGCCGACGCAACCGATGATGAATTTCGTCAGTTCGTCGCGGGAAAGGTCGAGGTTCTCCAGGAAATCCGTGATTTCGTCGTAAACGGACAGGGTTTCCTCGAGGTTGGGGTCGCGGTAGGAGACGAGGACGAAGTCGCCCGTATGTTTGTCGAAGGAGGAGGAACATCCGTAAGCCCCTCCCTGGACGCGGACGCGGTCCCACAGATAACCGGCGCCGAGGACCGACTTGAGGACGTCGAATTTGCCGGAATGTTCGAACCCGAGGTCGTACAGGTTGGCCCCCTTGCCGACGTATTGGACGGCGCTGGCCGTCGCGAAGGCTTCGTTGACGGCCGTTTCGCCGAACTCCAGGGCCGCTGGGGGAAGGGACGACACCGCCAGCCTTTGCGCCAGGGAATCGATCGGCCCCTCGAACCGGGAATAGTCCGCGGATTCGGAGGTGACGTTGACCAGCATGTTCTCGCGGGTCAGAAGGATTTCCGCCGTCTCCTTGAACCGGGCGATGACCTCCTCGGGATTTTTCTCGGCCCTCGCCAGCAATCCTTCCAGGAACTTGAAGTAGGAGATGCCGTCCGTCAGCTCGTCGAACTTTCCCAGGCGGGAGTGGTACGATTGCAGGCGGGACGAGACGTACTGGTTGCCGTTGGGGATGATCGAATCCTCCATGTCGGCCTTCTCGCCGCGCACGATCTCCACCAGCCGTTTGGGGTCGTCGAATTTGTATTCCGCGAGCAGTTCGGAATAGATGTCGAACAGGTTTCCCAGTTTGTCCATGACGGCTTTCCCGTTGAAGAAGACGTAGGACAGGATGTTTTGCCGTTCCATCAGCGGGGCTGACGTGAAGTGGCTGGAGCGGATGCCGCCGGTATGGATGCCGATGGCCTGGGATATTTCCACGTAACTGCGTTTTTGCGATCCCATCCCCAGCATCAGTTTCCCTAGCAGGGGAAGATATTGGATTTTATCCAGCGGCACGGAGCGGGTGTCGAACCCGATCTGCAGATAGGCGATTTTGTTGGTGAACAGGTCGTGGAGCAGTATTTTCGGGCGGTCTTCTCGTTTGGTCTCGATGGGAAAGACGGGTATGTTCTTGTTCAGGTCCTCCAGCCCCAGTTTGGGGAGCGTCGCCAGGGTCTCGGGCGAGTCGGGGGTCGTTTGCAGGCGCTGGAGGGTCTTCGTTTTTTCCGTCAGGTCCGCCACGTCCTGGGGAGAGAGCGACGCCTTGTAGGCCTTCAACTTCTTGCGCGTTTTGGACTCCTGCCGGTTTTTCAAGCCGGGCTTGGGAATGCCGACGACCCTCGCCTGGTGGTTGTTGTCGAGCAGGTATTTCCGGATCAGTTTTTCGAAATAACCGTTCGACGACTTCTTCTTGATCCTCGCCATGAGTTCCTCGTACCGCAGGGGCGTCAGCGGGTCGGCGTCGTACAGCCACGAGGACAAGGCCTGCATGTTGTAGACGATGCCCTTGGGGAACCCGCCGAAATTGGCCTCGCGCAGTTTGAAATCCATCGTGTTCACGGACGCCTTGACCATGTTCTCGTCGATGCCCTTTTCCGCGAGGTCCCGCAAGGTGGAGAAGATCAGGTCGATGATTTTTTGCTCGTGTTCCGGTTCGGTTCCCTTCAGTCCGGCGACGAACAGGGTTTCGGCGCGCTGGTCGTCGAACCCCCCGCCGATGATCTCGCTTCCCAGCCCCGAGTCGATGAGGGCCTTTCTCAACGGCGAGGCGTGGGTCCCTAGCAGGAGATGGCCCAGGATGTGGAACGCCAGGCAGTGTTCGTGGTCGGAGGACTTGTGGAGTTTGAGCCCCACCGAGACATAGGTCTTTTTCTCCAGGGACTCTTTCCGGGAAACCGGATAATAAACGGCCTTGCGCCTGGGTTTCCGGAATTTTCGCTGGCTGTGGATGGCGGAGTTCACGTCCGTCCGGGCGAAGTCTTTCAGGTAGTCCTCGTGCAGGAAACGGAGATGGTCCAGCGTGGGGCCGTCGCCGTAGAGAAAGATCCGGCTATTCGAGGGATGATAGTATTTCCGGTGGAACTCGCGGAACTCCTCGTAAGTCAGGTCCGGAATGCGGTCCGGGTCGCCCCCCGACTCGTATCCGTAAACGGTCGCCGGGAACAGGGCATGGGCCTGGTACCGGTCCACCAGGTTTTCCGGGGACGAAAACACGCCTTTCATCTCGTTGTAGACGACGCCTTTATACGAGATCTCGTCCTCCGGCGACTCCAATTCGTAATGCCAGCCTTCCTGCATGAAAATTTCCTCGGTGATCCGCGGATGGAAGACGGCGTCGAGATAGACGTTCATCAGGTTGTAGAAATCCTTCAGGTTCCTGCTGGCGACGGGATACATCGTCTTGTCGGGAAACGTCATGGCGTTCAGGAAGGTTTGCAGGCTCCCTTTCATGAGTTCCAGAAACGGCTCCTTGACGGGGTATTTGCGGGAACCGCACAACACGCTGTGCTCGAGGATGTGCGCCACTCCCGTGTGGTTGCCGGGGGGCGTCCGGAAGGCGATCCCGAAGACCTTGTTGTCGTCGTCGTTCTCCAAAACCAGCGTTTGCGCCCCCGTGGTCTCGTGCTCGAACAACAGCGCCAGCGATTTCAGTTCGGGCAGGGTCTCCTGACGGACCAATTTAAACCCATGATACGTCCGGTTGGTTTCAAGGCTCATGAAACTTCCTTTCGGTCAAAACGTAGTTTGTGGAAACTTAGAGCGTCTAACAAAATGAACCGATGACTTGACGCTCAAATCATCCCCTCCCTTGAGGGTGGGGGCTGGGGGAGGGTGGGCTGGCTTTTCACCTCCACCTAACCTCCCCCTTCAAGGGGGAGGAAGTTATGGAATACTTCATTTTGTTAGACGCTCTAAGGATGGGGTCCGGTTTTTAGATGCTGGCCGCTGGCCCGGGGGTGCAAACCGATTCCTCCTCGACGGCCCCGGGCCGCGAAGGTCAACCTATATCGAGACCGATGGGGCAATGGTCCGATCCCGCGATCTCGCTCTGGATGAAGGCGTCCTTTACCTTGCCGGCGAGGTCCTCCGTCACAAAAAAGTAATCGATGCGCCAGCCGATGTTTTTTTCCCGCGCGTTGGAGCGGTAGGTCCACCAGGTGTATTGTCCGGGTTCCGGGTGAAACTTGCGGAAGATATCGACGTATCCCTGGGCGATGAATTTGTCGATCCACGCCCTTTCAATGGGGAGGAAGCCCGAGTTTTTCTCGTTGGCCTTCGGGTTCTTCAGGTCGATGGTTTTGTGGGCGGTGTTCACGTCGCCGCACACGACCAGTTTTTTCCCCCGCTCGCGCAGGTTCTCGCAATGCTCCAGGAACGCGTCGTAAAACTCCAGTTTGAACCGCACCCGTTCCGGGCCGGAGGTGCCGCTGGGAAAATAGACGTTTAACAGGTCGAATTGCGGATATTCGTGGCGGATGACCCGGCCTTCCCGGTCGAAGCGGTCGATTCCCAGGCCCAGATGCACGGCTTTGGGTTTCTTCCGGCTCCAGGTCGTCACCCCGCTGTAGCCTTTCTTTTCGGCGGAATTCCAGACCGCGGCGTAACCGTCCGGGTCGGCGTGGATCTCGTCCAGTTGTTCCCGGCACACCTTGGTTTCCTGGAGACAGAGCACGTCGGGCGAGGCCTGCTCCAGCCACTCGTGAAACCCCTTCCTCAAAATGGCCCGAAACCCGTTCACGTTCCAACTGATGATCCGCATATTTTGCCGGAGCCTGACGAATCCTGCGATATTTATTGAGAAACGTCCCGAAAGAGACGCGATGAGAAGCGAAGGTTTAAGGATAAAAGAATTTCCTCTCCCATTCAAGGGATAGATTCCGGGCGCGGGGTTGAAAAGATTTTTGAGCGTTGAGTTATTAACGGTCTCAAAATAAAGCGGACATAATCGGGCCGTCATTGCGAGTCGCGGAGCCGACGAAGCAATCCGGGGGTCCTGGTGGACGGCGACCAATGCACCCTGGCGCGGCGTCGCCAGACCCTCGACGACGTCGTCCGCGAGGAACTGTAGCGCCGGAAAGGCGTGGGCCGGGATGGCGCAAAAAGCCCGGTTGTCTTATCCCGGATATTGCGTGAGCGAATGATGTATGGAAGCGCTTCGAGTTTTGGGGACGGGGCTTGCCGATCTGTTGGAGATGGAAAATACCCAGCGCAAAAAGCGCCTTTGTTTTGTCCCCCCTTGCAAAGGGGGATAGGGGGATTTGGAATCCCCGTTCGCAGTGAGGGCGTGAATCCCCCCGGCCCCCTTTACAAGGGGGAGCAATTC
>JACQQK010000124.1 GCA_016207065.1 Nitrospinota bacterium | reverse complement strand
TCTGGAGGGGAAGCCGCTTTATCAAAAATACGTTTTCGAAAATAAACCGGAGGGCAAAGAAGCCGCCTAAAATCGTGTAAAATATCTTGACCGGGGAGACCGACTGTAAACACAACTCCTAACTACCGCAGATAAATCCTGTGTATCTTGTCTATCCATGTTTGACATCCTTGCTTCTATGGTCCTTTATTTACATGGATGGGCAGGCTGGACAGGATAAAACGATAAATCCTGTGTATCTTGTCTATCCATGTTTGACATCCTTACTTCTGGTGAAGCGCTTGTATTCGAGTTTTGGATTGCCAAAGTTGATAAGCAAGCCGACTTCGATCCCGGTGGCGTTCAGATAATTGATGACCTGGGCCTGATGCTCGGGGGCAATGGTTTTGACGGCTTTCAGCTCAACGATCACCTTGTCCTCAACAAATATATCCGCATAAAAGTCGCCAACGCACTCGTTCCTAAACATCACCTTGACCGGATGTTGCGATATCGCTGACAAGCCCTTTTGCCGCAATGCCAGAAGCAAAGCCTTCTCATAAACCGATTCAAGAAAACCCGCGCCAAGTTCGTTGATTACCTCAAAGGCGCATCCGATCACGCCCTGGGTGATCCGCTCATGCTTCAATCCCGTATCCTGTCCATCCTGTCTATCCATGTTCAATCCCTCACGCGGCGAACTGGTTCAGGGAGACGTAGTCCTTGACGTATTCTGGAACCAGTGTACGGTATTTCTCCGGTACGGCCTTGAAGTCACGGGTGGAAAAGACCGGGTTGGTGGCCAGGTCGGTGAAACGCTTGCTCTCGATGATGTGGCGGACCTGGTTGCTGACGACGTAGGCCTTGAAATAGGTCTTGATGGCCGGGATGGCCTCGGCCTCCTCCGGCTTGACGTCGGCGATGAACTTGGCGAACTCCTCCTCCAGCAGTTCGTCACTGGACTTGAAGCGCGGGATGAGGCCGAAAATCTTTTCGAGGATTTCGCGCAGGGTCAGGCGGCGGTCCACGGCGGCGGCCTTGCGTAGTTTGTCGAGGTTATAGTACTCCTCGGGCTTGTCGAAGACCTCGCGGTTGACGTAGTCGATGACGCGGTCCCATTGCCCGGACTCCACGGCGGCGGCAATGATTTCGTTGTCGCGCACGGCGTCCTCGAATTTCTCGAAGAACATCCGGTCGATCTTCATCCCCTCGTAGCCGATGGTCTCTTCCCTGACCGAGGCGATGATGTCCGCGCCGAGGTGCTCGTAGACGCCGCCGACCGCCGCCGGACCCGTGCCGCCTCCGTCGTCGCGGACCTTGACCTGGAACCGGGGGAGTTTCAGCGCCTCGTCGTAGTTGAACTCCTCCTCGAAGTACTCGCAGTTGGCGAAGAAGTCGAAAAGCTTGAAGGCGGTCTTCCGCGGTTGCGCCACGCCGTCCTTGAGACCCTCGTCGAAAAGCTGTTCGAGGAAGTTGTGCTTGCGGGTGCCGCGCCCCTTGATCTGGATGAAGTCGGTCGGCGAAAAGATCGGGCGGAACAGGCCGAGGTTGAGGATGTCCGGGCAGTCGTAGCCGGTGGTCATCATGCCGACGGTGACGCAGACGCGGGCCTTGCTGGTCTTGTAGGCAGGCAGAAAATTGGCCGAGCCGAGCAGGTTGTTGTTGGTGAAGTTGACGGCGAACTGCTGGGCGTCGGGAATCCGCGAGGTGACTTGCACGGCGAAATCGGACTGGTACTTTCCGGGGAACATGCGGTCGGCCATCTGGTTGAGGATCTGCGCCAGATTCGCGGCGTGGTCCTGGCTGACGGCAAAGACGATGGACTTGCCAACCTCGCCGCTGACGGGATCGCGCAAGGCGTTCTCCAGGAAGGTCTTGCAGAAAAGCTGGTTGGTGGCGTCGGCGAAGAAGCGCTTTTCGAACTCGCCTTGCTTGAAGGCCTCCTGCTGGTCTTCGCCCGCGTCGTCGGTGAAGGAAACGACGAAACCCTCCTCGGAGAGCAACCCGGTGGTGATCTCCGTGCGAGCGTCCACCACCGTGGGATTGATCAGAAAACCGTCCTTCACTCCGTCCAGTAGCGAGTAGCGGTAGGTGGGCTGGCTGTTTTCGCAACCGAAGGTGCGATAGGTGTCCAGTAGCAGTCGGCGCTCGGCCTCGCGCGGGTCGCGGGAGCCGGGACCCGTCCGATCGAACCGTTTGAGGTAGTCGCGGGGCGTGGCGGTGAGGCCGAGCTTGTAGCCGATGAAGTAATCGAACACGGCGCGGGCGTTGCCGCCGATGGAGCGGTGCGCTTCGTCGGAAATGACCAGGTCGAAGTCGGTCGGCGAGAAGAGCCGCTGGTACTTATTGTTGAAAAGTAGCGATTGCACCGTCGTGACCACTATTTCCGCCCGCCGCCAGTCGTCGCGGTTCTCCTTGTAGATCACCGTCTGGAAATCGGCGGACAGCAACGCGGCAAATGCCTTCCTGGCTTGATCCTCCAGTTCAAGGCGGTCCACCAGAAACAGCGCGCGCCGGGCGTTACCGGAGCGCAGGAACAGCTTGATGACGGCGGCGGCGGTGAGCGTCTTGCCGGTGCCGGTGGCCATCTCGAACAGAAAACGGTCTTTCCCGTCCTTCACGGCCCGTTGCAGGGCGTGGATGGCTTTCAACTGATAAGGGCGCAAAAAGCGCAGTTTGTTGGCCTGTATGTAGCCGGAGCGCTCCGCTTCGCTACGCCACGCCGCTTCGGATTGGTAGTTCGGGCGTTGCGTCAGAACGATGTAGTCGTTGCCTACCTGCTCCTCGATGAGACGCCGCGGATTGGGCGCGACCTTCAGGTAGCCGAGCGCAGACTCGGCAGTCGGAAAGGAAGTGATGATATAGGGGTTTCCGCGCTCCAGGTCCCAGAAATAGTGCAAATTGCCGTTGGAGAGGATGACGAAGCGGCAATTCTGGGACTTGGCGTATTTGCGAGCCTGCTCCTTGCCGATCAGCGGGTTCTTGTCCTCCGCTTTGGCTTCGAGGACGATAAGAGGAAACCCCCTGGCGTCGAGAAGCAGGAAATCGATGAACCCCTTGCCTGTCTTCTCGAAGTTGTCGCCGAGCGCGTCGAGATCGTTCGCCTTGATGGTGACGCTCGGCTCAAGGCGTATGTTGGCAGGCGCATTTCCGTCTGCAAAAAATCGCCAGCCTGTTGCCTCCAGTAGCTTGTTGATCTTGATTCTGGCTGTGGCTTCTTTATCGGACATTCGGGCAAGACCTGAGAGCGTTCGGAAATTTGGCCCGTCCCCTGCCACACCGCGGACGGGCCACTGGGTCCTTAAAGATTAAGGGGCGCTTGCGCCGGAGGTTTTGCCTTGGGGCGTTTGAACGGTTTAATCTTCTTGAGTTCGCCACATTCTTCTTTCCGGGCCACCTGCAAATCGAATTTTTGTTGCAGGTTCAGCCAGATTTCCGGACCGCTTCCGAAAAACTTGCCCAGCCGCATTGCCGTGTCGGCTGTAATACCGCGCTTCCCACCCAGAATTTGATAAATCCGGTTATGAGGGACCTTGATCCGTTGGGCCAGTTCATGCCCGTTGATCCCGATTTCCTCAAGCTCGTCGGCCAGAATTTCACCGGGGTGTATGGGGTCTCTCCAGTCCTTGGCCATGGTTTTCACCCTTCAATGGCAATCGGCAATTTTAACGTCATTTTTTCATCCCCTGGCCCGCAGGTAATCCGCAAGCGCTTCCTTCCATGGGCGGAGGGTCTTGCCGGTCAGGCTCCGGTAGCGGTCGCCGGAAAGTATCGAGTTGGCCGGCCGCCGGGCGGGCGCCTTGAACTCCTCGCTGGTCACGGGGCGGACGTCCACTCCCGTAATCCCCTGGAGTTGAAGAATGGTCCGGGCGAATTCGAACCACGTGCAGGTTTGGGAATTGGCGACGTTCACGGTCCCCCCTGCCCCCCTGGCGACCAAGATTGCGATGGCCTCGGCCAGGTCTTTGGCATACGTCGGGGCGCCTTTCTGGTCGTCCACCACCCGCAACTCGGTTACCGTCCGGGCCTTGTTCAAAATCGTCTCGACGAAATTCCTGCCGTTCAATCCATAAAGCCAGGACGCGCGCACGATCAGATAATCCCGCGACAGTTCCCGGATGTAATTCTCCCCGGCGAGTTTGGATTGACCGTACACGTTGATCGGGCCCGCGGGGTCGTCCTCGGTATAAGGTCCTGTCTTTTGCCCGTTGAAAACGTAATCCGTGGAAACATAAACGAGCTTCGCCCCGCTTTCCCGGCAGGCCTGCGCGACATGGCGGGGCCCCTCGGCGTTGACGGCAAAAGCTGTTTCGCGTTGGGACTCGCAATCGTCCACGCGGGTAAACCCCGCCGAGAGGACGACGCATTGGGGTTTTTCGCGGGAAACATAATCGCGGACGGAGTCCGAACGGGTTATGTCCAGTTCCTTATGCGGAGGAGCGAGGATATCATGGCGGAGTTCTTGAAAGGCGCGGACCAGATCGTGTCCCAGCATGCCGCTGGCGCCAATGATGAGGGTTTTCATAGTCGAGAGCTTTTGGCGCCGTCGAGATTTTCTTCGGACCCGCCTCAGTAGGTCTTCAATACCCGTTCCTTGAGCGGGCGCCACCAATGCTCGTTGTCCTTGTACCAGGCAATGGTTTCCTTGATGCCCTGCTCGAAGGTGAACCGGGGGCTCCATCCCAACTCCCGCTCCAGCTTGCCGGGGTCGATGGCGTAACGGCGGTCGTGTCCCAGGCGGTCCTTGACGAATTTCTTCAAGGTTTCGGGCTTGCCCAGTTCCTTGAAAAGGATTTCCGTGATCTGGAGGTTGTTCTTTTCCGCCCGGCCGCCGATGTTATAGACTTCTCCCGGACGGCCCTTGCGCAGAACGGCGTCGATCGCCCGGCAATGGTCCTCCACATGGATCCAATCGCGCACGTTGAGCCCGTCTCCGTATAGGGGGACGGGGATGTCGTCCAGCAGGTTGGTCACGAACAAGGGGATGAGCTTTTCCGGGAACTGGTAAGGACCATAGTTGTTGCCGCACCGGGTGACGACGACGGGGAAGGAGAACGTTTCGAAGAACGACCGGCAAATGAGATCGGCCCCGGCCTTGCTGGCGGCATAGGGGCTGTTGGGCCGCAGGGGGCTTTCCTCGACGAATACGCCGGCCGGGCCGAGGCTCCCGTACACTTCGTCGGTTGACACTTGCAGAAACCGGGAAACCGAGGCCTCGCGCGCGCATTTCAAAAGGTTGTGCGTGCCCAGGATGTTGGTATCCAGAAACACCGCCGGGTCGTGGATACTGCGGTCCACGTGGGACTCGGCGGCAAAATGCACGACGGCGTCGATGCCGTCCCGCATCAACTCCAACGCCAGATCGGGGTCGCATATGTCCCCCCGGACAAACCGGTACCGGGGATCCTTTTCAACATCCTTGAGATTTTCGGGATTTCCGGCGTAGGTCAACTTGTCCAGGTTGACGACAACGCGGTCGGCATGTTCCTTGAGGCAGAGCCGGACGAAATTGCTTCCGATAAACCCCGCCCCGCCAGTGACCAGAAGTTTCACGATGACAATCCTTGGATTCGCAGGTTGGACGATCCATTCCGGAATTCGAATCCCGAAAGCGGGACGGCAAACCGGGCGCCGTTAATGGATCTTGAAGCTACTGTTGTCTCCCACCATGAATTGATAGGATTCCGGCCTTCCGTTGGAAGGTTCGATGACGACATTTTTCCCGATCAAACTATCGCTGATTCGCTTGCGGATATTCTTAATCTTGCTGTGCTGAAGGACGATGCTGTGCTCGAGCTCCACGTTTTCGAGATACACATCGCGGTCGATGGAGGTGAACGGCCCTATATAGGAATTGACGATCCGGACGTTTTCGCCGATGACCGCGGGCCCCCGGATGGAACTGTTCACGATCGAGGCCCCCTTGCTGACGACCACCTTGAACTCGACCCGGGAGTTTTTGTCCACCGAGCCTTCGATGCATAGCTGTTTGGAATCGAGGACCAGGCGGTTGGCCTCGAGGATGTCCTCCAACTTGCCCGTGTCCTTCCACCAACCGTCGATGATGTGCGACTGCACGTTGAACTTTTTCCGGATCAGATATTGTATGGCGTCGGTGATCTCCAACTCGTTTCTCTTGGAGGGTTTTATGGCGTTCACCGCCTCGAAGATCGTCGAATCGAAGAGATAAACCCCGACGAGCGCCAGGTCGGATTTCGGCTTTTTCGGCTTCTCCTCCAGGCGGACGACCCGGCCCTTGGACAGCTCGGCCACGCCAAACTCGCTGGGGTTGGGCACATGGGCCAGCAAGATCTGCGAATTGGGGCGTTCCCTGACAAACCTTTCGACGAACGGCAAGACCCCGCCGGTGATGATATTGTCCCCCAGGTACATGACAAAGGGATCTTTTTTCAAATACCCCTCGGAGATCTTTACCGCGTGAGCCAGGCCCAAAGGGGCGGATTGTTCGATATAGGCGATCCGGGCTCCCCATCGGGAGCCATTGCCCACGGCCTCCCGAATCTCCGCTTTTGTCTCGCCGACAACGATGCCGATGTCCTTGATCCCGGACTCGACCAGCGCTTCGATACCGTAAAACAAAATCGGCTTATTGGCCACCGGCACCAGTTGCTTTGCCTGGGTATGCGTCAGAGGGCGCAACCGCGTCCCCTTCCCCCCGCTTAATATGAGCCCTTTCATACGCTCCTTGCCTGATCAGGTTTTAATAAAAACGTTTGGTTATATCATCTTTTTTGCATTAAAACAATCAAGACCAACGACGTTTCCTCGCGGGATTTGAATTATAATAGACACGGAGAGGCCATAACCGGCACAGGGGCGGATTGAAGCAAAAAACCATTGATTCAACGCGTTAAAATCAGTATCGTAAACTAGGTATTATGAAAATGATGAATTTCCCCGCCATCCAGGGGAAATGCCGAGGTTTGTAACAACCTTAAGGGCAAATTAGTAGAGCAATGCTTTCCCTGCAAAACGCACTAGCCAACGTCAAGACCCTGGCGGCCAAAATCCAGAATTCCACTAATGGGAAAGGGTTGGTCCCGTCCTTGACCCAAGACCTCAAGGAACTGCTCGGTTGCGAGGCCATCGCACTTTTTGCCCTCGACAAACCGAAAAGACAATTGGTCTCCGTGAACCTCATCGCCCCCGAGGTCCCCGAACTCCGCGTCGACATATCCCATAAAACCCTAGTCGGATACGTCGCCGCGAACGGCAAATCGATCAATGTCGCCAACGCCTATTCTCGTCAGGAGCTTTCCGCCTACCACCCCGATTTGACCGGCGGCTCCACCCGCGACGCCGTCATGAATTTCAAGACCAAATCGGCGATGGTCATCCCCCTGCCCCACAACAAGAAGCTTTTGGGCGTGCTGGAAGTCTTAAACAAGCTGGAAGGAGAACAATTCACTCAGGAAGACCTGAAACTGGCGCGGGAAATCGCCCCCTCCCTAGGGCTCTTGATGAGCAAGCTGGAGGAGGAAAGCCAGACTGGCAAGCAGATCGTCATAGGGACCCCGGAACAGGAGGAAAAACTCCACTCCATTTCGCATTCCATCCATGCCGCGAAAAACGTGGACGAAATTCTCCTGGAACTCAAGGATTCGATCCTGGAGCTTTTCGACGCCACCCTCATCACGATTTACGCCGTCGATGTGGTGAAAAACGAGATCTATTCCAAGGTAAAATCGGGCGACTCGATCAGCGAAATCCGCGTGCCCATTTCCCCGAAAAGCATCGCCGGATGCGTCGCCATGGAACAACGCGTGTTGAATACCGCCAATGCCTACGACCCGAATGAATTGAAACAATACCACCCGGACCTGGTCTTCGACAGTTCATGGGACAAAAAGTCGGGATTCAAAACCAAGTCCGTATTGGCCTCGCCGTTGGTCCATCAAAACAAACTGATGGGTGTTATGCAGTTGATCAACAAAAAGAGCGCCGACAGGTTCAGTCCATTGGATGAAAAATTCGTCACTCTCATAAGCGACACCGTGGCCCTGGCGTTCCACAACCACGCCAAATTCGTCCAACCCAAACCCACCAAGTTCAGCTACCTTGTCAATAACGGATTGATCGCCGAGGAGGAGCTGACGGCCGTCATTGCGCGGGCCAGGAAGAACCAGATCGACATCGAAACCCTGCTCCTGAAAGACGTGGGCATCAAGCGCAAGGAGTTGGGAAAATCCCTGGAATCCTTCTACAATATTCCCTACGAGGGGTATAACAGCTCGACGGTATTGCCCCAGCAAATTCTGACCGGGCTGAACAAAACATTCCTCCTCAAAAATTTCTGGATCCCCTTGCAAAGCGACGAGTCCAAGGTGATCATCCTGATCAACGACCCCACCAACATCGACAAGATCCAGAATATCAAACTGATTTTCCCGAAAAAACAACTCGAGTTCAAAGTCGGCCTGAAAGTCGATATCGTCGAGTTTCTCAACTCGGTCATGGGTAGCGCGGCCATCGAGGAGGAAGCGGCGGGAGAAACGAAGACCGAGGAGTTGTCGGCATTGTTGAGCGCCTTAAAAAGCGAAAAAGAGGACAGCCCCGGAGCCGAAGCGGACGCGGGGGAAGAAGAGATCAACGCCATCAGCGAGACCGACAGCACCATCGTGCGCCTGGTCAACAAGGTCCTGATCGACGCTTACGAACAGGGCGTGTCCGACATCCATATCGAACCGGGGATCGGGAAGGAAAGCATGCTCGTCCGGTACCGGAAAGACGGCGAATGCCGGATTTACGAGGAAATCCCCTTCCTGTACAAGCAGGCGATCATTTCCCGCATCAAG
>JACQQK010000122.1 GCA_016207065.1 Nitrospinota bacterium | reverse complement strand
TGCCGCCGTTGTGCCGCGCGAACAGCCAGTTGAACAGCGCCGTGCGCACGCCGCCGATGTGTAAATAGCCCGTGGGACTGGGGGCGAATCGAACTTTAACCTTGTCGTTCATGGTGTGTGCTCGTCGGATCGGGTTTTAATGGGCGAAAAAAAATTTGCGCGTCAGGGTAACAAATTCCGGCGGGAAATTACAGGCGCCTTATTAACAAGTTGAATTTTAATAAACTATGGATATAATAAAAGCATGGCCGTTCCGCTTTACCTTCATAGCCATCTACCGTAATAAGTTGTTCTTACCATAAAACAAATCTTTCAAATTCGAAACGACGGAAAAAGATCATGAGCAAAAATTCCATCTCCTACCGTAGAATCAAATCGAAAAGCATCCGGAAGGTATTATACGAAGCGAAAAGGAATGTCCGTCCCGGTTTTTTCGAGACGATGGGATCGCTTGATTCGGACCTGCCGGAGGAAAACGGTCCGCTGATGGGCCCGCGCGAAAATTCACGCCTTTCGAACCTCTCGTTGTCATAGACCCATCCCGGCCGCCGTGCTTTTGTCCGGGCTCCCAATGAAAATTTAGGTTGGCGGAGTTCCTGTTTATCCGGCAAAATATGAGGATCGGAGTTTGAAGTTTGCCGGACCTCGTTCGACGGGGGCTTTCATGGCCCAGCTTAAAAAATTTCTGGTCCTTCTCATTCTGGCGACCGCTTTGCCCTCGTACGCCGACGACCGTGGCGAGCTGGTTTTGTTCAAGGAACCCCTGTTCCCGCATTCCGGCGGGAATATACGGGGGTTCGACGCCGATTGCAACGATCTCTTTTACGTGCAACCCGATCGGGACGTCCCGGACCTGCGGGATTTCCGCAAGTTCTTTTGCGCGGGGAAATACACCCTGACGCTGGACGGCCCGCCGGGAAAAATCGCGACCGTCTTCGGGGATTTCGACTTCAAAACGGGTTACGGCTTTTTGGCGCTCAGGAAAACGGACGGCGGGACGGTTTGGCTGTTGGACCTGGAACAGTTTCCTCCGGGGCGCTGGACGGCGGTCCCTCCCTCCGGACAGTACGGGGGATTCGAGGTTTATTACCGCGCGGCGCCGGGGTTCGCGCAAAACGTCGCGTCGATCAAATGGGGGAAATGGTGGGGCCGGCTGGAAGGGCCGGATTCCAAATAAACTTACGGCCGCATGCGAATTTCGCGGGCCTCGGACGGGCGGCGTCCCATGGAAATCAACGAAATCCATTGTCAATCCATCCTCACCCGGACGAGCGGGTACCTCAAGGAAGTGTGCTCGCATTCGCTGAACCCCTACGTCGGTTGCGGGTTTGGACGGTCGTCCTGCGGCGAGGGGTGTTACGTCCGCTTCAACCCGTGGTTGACGAAGGGGCGCGTCTGGGGCGGGTTCGTGGACGTCAAGGTCAACGCGGCGGAGGCGTACCTGCGGACGTGCGCGGCGGAGAGGGCCTGGGCGCGCAAGCGAAAGAAAGTCTTTGCGATATTCTTGTCCAGTTCCGCGGATCCCTGGCAACCTTTGGAAAGCCGGTTCCGCGCGACCCGCGGCGTGTTGGCCGCGATGCGGGAGAGCCCGCCCGATAAATTGATCCTGCAAACGCATACGGCCCGCGTCAGGGACGACCTGCCTCTCATCAAGACGCTGTCCGGATTATGCGAACTCCGGGTGCATGTGTCCATTGAAGGGGACATCGAGCGTCTTCCGGGATTGCCTCCGCCTCCCTGTTCATTGGACGAAAGGATCGGGGTCCTTGAACAATTCTCCGCGGCGGGCATAAAAACGGTGGCTTGCCTGTCGCCGCTTTATCCCTTGCGGGAGCCGGCGGCGTTTTTCCAACGGTTGGCCCGGACGGGGATCGCGGCCGCGGTGATCGATCATTTCGTGGAGGGCGACGGCACCGCGGACGGTTCCCGGACTCTGAAGACCGATCTTCCCCGCGCCATGGAGGCGGTTTGTCCCGGATCGACCCTTCTTTCCTATCGGGAGGAAATGATTTGCCTGGCCCGCAAAAGCCTTCCGGTCGGCGTTTCCTGGAGAGGGTTCGCGGGGATCTATTCGACTTGAAGTCTTTTCCCGTTTTGACCCCCGAAGCGAGCGGCGGAATAAGCTTGACAATATTTTAGTATTTATGATATTGGAGAACTGGATTTTTTAGATTTCCTTAGCGTTTGAAGCGTTTATTCAGGGGGACGATCATGGCAACGGGAACGGTAAAATGGTTTAGCGACAAAAAAGGCTACGGTTTTATTCAATCGGACAAGGGGGAAGACGTGTTTGTCCATTTCTCGGCGATCATGGGAGATGGGTATAAAACCTTGAGAGAAGGTCAAGCGGTCGAGTTTGAGGTCAGCGCCGGCCCCAAGGGTCCGCAGGCGACCAACGTCAAACCAAAATAAATACTTATCATCGGGTTTCGAACCCAGACCGGACTTTAGATTCCCTAAAAGGCCAGGGTTTCTCACGCGGAATTTGTTCAGCGTCCGATTTGTTTTGGAACAGTCTTTTTTGGATTTATCGTTCTTGTTGCCAGTCGATTAACCGCCGAGGACCGTCTCTTCAAGGATGCGGTTTGAAGTTGACGAGGGGCGGTTTTGCGGGCAGGATGAATTTCCCCGGCCAGCGCGGCGCTGAGGGCGCCGGACAACCGCCCGGAGGCAACGCCGCCTCGGCGCAAGCGCGAGGCGGGACTATCCGCGGCGATTCGCCGTCCGCGCCGTTCCGCGGCTGAAAGACTTTCATGAGGCTGGCGCGTTCGGTCGGCCACGTCCCTTTCGCCAGGTTGGTGGGTTGGGTCCCTTGAAAAACCAGGTAGCCGTATTTTCCGTAATGCGGCAGTTTCCGTATCAACCCGGGGACGCTTTCGGGCGAGTCCGAGACAACCCAGGTGATTGAGTTTTCGGAGTTTTTCGGGTTGCGGACGGTCAGGGCGAAGCTGTGTCCCTCCCAGGGGAAGTGTTTTCCTTCCAGGACGATCCCCGAGTCGTCGGTTTGCGCCTCGTAACGCAATAAACTCTCCTTGACGACCTCCGCTATTTCGTTTTTACCGCCAAATATCCACACGCTTTCCTCCGGATCCAGGACGAAGTCCCTTGCCGTGACGATCCGGTTCCCATCGCGCGCGGCCTCCTCGGTCAGCGAGTTGGCGAACAGCCGGTAGGCATCGGCGATGCGCGGGTCGCTTTCCTCGTCGGGCACGACGATCCGGATCTTATCGGAGCCATAGGTCTGCCCGACGCTCGGCGGAACCTCGTTCCGGTCCAGCCTGCGGAAAACGTCATGGTAAGGGTCGAGCATGACCGCCGAGGGCTCTTCGGGGACTTCCATGGCAAAGGTTTGCCGTTCGCCGGTCATTTTCACGAACTTGATGTCCGGAGCCTCCTTCCCCAGGGACCATATCGCGATGGGGAGCGTGAGCTCGAACGGAGGGTTTTCCGGCAAGATGGGAGTGGCGGGCGCGTCCGCATCCGGTTTGGGTTGTTTCTGGCTGACCGCGATCTCCAGGGAATATTTACCGTTCGAGGCCACATAAGACGCGTCGGACAATTCCAGTTCCGGGGCGCCGGCCCGGGTCGTCCACTGCTTGAAGAACCCGTCCAGCTTTTTCCCGGACACGGTTTCGAAGGAGGATTGCAGGTCCTTGAAGCCCGCGAAACGGAACTTGTTATCGGCGTAAAACCGGCGCAGGGAATCCAGGAAAACTCCGTCTCCCAGCTCGGTCCTCAGCATGTGGAGGACCATGAGCCATTTCCCATAGCCCACGGCTTGCGAGGCCATGTCGTGCCTGCCCTTGAATTCGGCCAGCGGGAAATCCCGGCCCGCCGACACATAATTCAGGTATTTCATCAGTTCCTGGAACCGGTACTTTTCCCCTTGACCGTCGAGTTCCGCGAACAAGTGGTCGGAAAGATAGGCGGTCAGTCCCTCGGCCCAGTTGCCGCCGGAGGGATCGATGAAGACGCCGTTTCCCCACCAGTTGTGCAGGATTTCGTGCGGGTAGGAGGTCTTCATGATGAACGGAAACCGGATGATCCGCGATCCCAGCAGGGTGAAGGAGGCCATCCCGAACCCCGTCTGGCGGGAGTTCTCGACCAGGGCGAATTTCGGATAGGGGTAGGGGCCGAGGAGGTTTTCATAGAAATCGAGGTAGGCCCCGGCGGAATGCAAATACTGATTGGCCAGGTCGGGATTTTTGCCTCGCAGATAGGCATAAAGAGACAACCGCCCGTGTCGGGTCTCGTATTTCTCGAACCGGTCGGCTACCAGAAAAATTTCCTCCTGCGGTTCGTCCGCCGTCCAGACGACGGTCCGCCAGTCCTTGCGGTTTTTGGGATCGTCGGTTTTGCGCCGTCCCTGGCTGACGGCTTCCCATCCCGGCGGGGTCTTGACGGTAAGCGAAAAGTCGATCAGCGGAGGAACGGCCCCCGGCGGCTCCGCCGTTTGCGGATAAAAGAAGCTGGCCCCCGAAAGCAGAATGCCTTCGGTCCGTTCGGGTTTCCTCGCTTTTTGACCCTTTCGGACGGGGAGGTCCTCGGCGTCGTCTTTCCGGTCGGTGGATCGCAGGGGATCGTAAAACGGTCCCTTGTAGTCGAATTCCAGGGGCAGGGAAGCCGGCCAGGGAACCCCAGCGGGTTTTTCGATATCGATCCGGATTACCGGAACTCCGGTTTCCGATACGGGCGGTTTTTCCGCCGCGAATTTTATTTTCCACCCTTGGTGGACCAGGGTTTTGCCGAGAACGTTTTCCAAGGGGGCGGCGATTTTGTAATCGGCGTGCAGGAGGAGCGAAAGCATGTTTGAATTTTCCCGCGTCTTCCCAAGGTGAAACGTTGCGGAATCCCTGGCTTCAAGGACGCCTTCGTTCGGGAAGAGCGTGATGGCGATCCGGTGGTTTGCCGCGATGTGTACGGTTTGAGCGGAGATCGACGGCGGCGGGAAAACGCACGCGAACAGGACCGCGAACGCCGTCAGGGTTTTGCAAAACGCCCCCCTTTGCAAAATCCCCCCCACCCCCCTTTGGCAAAGGGGGGCAAGGGGGGATTTGCCTCCGGGCGTTTGCCCGGCTGACACACCGGCTACTCGCCGTAGGGGCGGTCTGCCGAACTTTGACCGCGACCCATGATTGTCAAACGCAATCGGAGCTTTGCATGTTGGGTCCAGCGGCACGCTGGGGAAAGAATCAACCGACGACGGCATCGACCCCCCGGTGTTTTTCTCCTTCGATCCGCACCGCCACCCGGTTGGGCACGCAGGCCAGAAAGCGGTCGGCGTATTGGATGAATCCGGATTTAATGCAGACTTTGCCCTTGCACGGGGAATTGAGGATGCGCGCGCGTCCGTCATGGATTTCAACGTCCGTAATCCCCAGTTTGCCTTGAACGTGGACGATGCCGTCCGCGGAAAGGGGCACGCGGCGGATTTCCTTGTGGTCTACCTCGATCACCACCCAGTCTCCGCGGGAAAACCCCGTCCCCATCCGGACGTACAGGAGGACGTTCAGCAGGAGTAGCGATCCGATCAGAATTTTATCGCCGCGCGTCAGACGCATTGTTTTCCTCGTTAAGGGCGTTCATTTTATCACAGCGGTTTTTTTTCTCATGCATTCAAATGACGTCCATCAGCTTGATGCGGTCGCCGAAGTATTTTTGGAAGGCCCGCTTGAGTCCGCGATGCGCGGGGCGGTCCAGGCAAGGGTCTTGGTCGATCGTGTCGAAGGCTTCCTTGCGCGCTTTCTCGATGATCTTTATGTCGCGCGCGAGGTTGGCGATCCTGAGGCTGGGCAGGCCTGACTGCCGCGTGCCCATGAAGTCCCCCGGGCCGCGGATGGCCAGGTCCTCCTCGGCGATGGCGAATCCGTCGCCGGTTTTCAACATCGCGTTCAAACGCGCCCTGGCCTCTTCCGAGAGCGGATGATAGGCCATCAGAAGGCAGTGCGAAAGCTCTCCGCCCCGCCCCACGCGCCCGCGGAGCTGGTGCAACTGCGACAGGCCGAACCGTTCCGCGTGTTCGACGATCATGACCGTCGCGTTGGGCACGTCGATGCCCACCTCGATCACCGTGGTGGCGGTCAGGATGTCGATTTCCCCGGCCTTGAACCGGGACATGATCTGTTGCCGCTCCTCTTTTTTCATCTTGCCGTGGATCAGTCCCACCCGTCTGCCGGGAAACAACTCCTCTTGGAGGTATTTCCGGATCTCGATGACCGTCTTCATGTCCAGGGCCTCCGATTCCTCGATGAGCGGGCAGACGACATAGGCCTGTCCGCCGCCGGCGATCTCCCGGCGCAGGAGATCGTAAGCCTCTTCGCGCCGGTTTTCGTGGAAGAGTTGGGTGGCGATGGGTTTTCTACCCGGCGGCAGTTCGTCCAGGACGGACACGTCCATGTCCCCATACAGGGTCAGCGCCAGCGACCGGGGGATGGGGGTCGCGGTCATCACCAGGACGTGCGGGGCGAAACCCTTTTTAGCGATGGCCTCCCTTTGCAGGACCCCGAACCGGTGTTGCTCGTCGATGACCGCCAGGCCCAGGTTGCGGAATTGCACGTCTCTCTGGATGAGCGCGTGGGTGCCGACGGCGATTTGCGTCGTCCCGTCCTGGATGGATTCCTGGATTTTTTTTCTCTCCCGCTGGGTGGCGGCGCTGGTGGCCAGTTCCAGCGTTACGCCGAGTTTTTCGCAGTAGGGACGGATGTTCAGGTAATGTTGCTCGGCCAGCAGTTCGGTCGGCGCCATGAGGGCGCCCTGAAAGCCGTTGTCTACGGCCGTCAACAGGGAGGTCAGCGCCACCGCGGTCTTTCCGCTTCCTACGTCGCCGAACAACAGGCGGTTCATGGGGCGTTCTTTTTCCAGGTCGTCCATGATCTCGGCCAGGGCTTTTTTCTGCGCCCCGGTCAGTTCGAACTGGAGGAGCTTGACGAAGCGGCGGACCGTGTCGCCGCGGGTCCTCAGCGGGTTGCCCCGCTCCGCTTGACCGGCGAGTTTTTTTCGATGCGCGAGTCCGAGTTGGAGGAGATAGAGTTCCTCGAAGATCAGCCGTTCTTGCTCGGGCGTCCGGAAATTTTCCAGCGCGGACACGTCGCCGCCCTCGGGGGGGAAATGGCAAAACCGCAGGGCTTCGCTCACGGGCGGAAGATGGTATTTCCGGACGATGTCCTCAGGCAGGATTTCCTCCATCAACGGCGCGTATTCGTCGACGACGTGTTTCATGATCTTGCGGATGGCCTTGGGATGCAATCCCTCGGTCGTGGGATAGACGGGGACCACCCGCCCGATTTCCAACGCGTCGACGCCTTCGTCCGCCGCGATTTCCATGTCGGGGTGGACGATTTCCAGTCCGGAGCCAAGCCTGCGGTTGAAGGCGGGTTTTCCGGACACGATCGCCGCCAGGCCGGGCCGGTATTTTTCGCGGAAGTATTTCTCGTTGAAGCGGAACCACTTGGCGCGGATGACTCCTGTTTCGTCTTGCAGGATCACCTCGAAAATTTTTTTCCGCCTGCCGATGGCATACGTCCCCGCGTTGACGATCTTCCCCTCGAAGGTGGACTGTTCTCCCGCGGTCAATTGGGCGATTCTCCGGACGCGACTGCGGTCTTCGTAGCGGCGGGGCAGGAAATAGAGACAATCCTCGACGGTGCGAAGAGAGAGACGGTCGAGCAGGACGGCCCGCTTGGGGCCCACTCCCTTGATGAACTGGACGGGATCGTCTAACGAACGCTTTATCATCGGACAGCGGGGGATGGTTGGGGAGGCGGAACCGTTTCCGCGCGCGAACATCCTACACGGGAAACCCTTGATGTGTAAAACAAATTTGACAGGAAAATGGCGCGGAAGTATTCTGTTATTCGGGATAAACCGCCATTTTAAAGGGTTTTGCCTCCGCTCCCCATCGGGAGGCGGAATATTATATTGACCGTTCGGGCGTAATTTAAATGCTTAAGCTCAAGGACATCACCGACGCGGTTTTGAAATACCATCCGAGCGCCGATCTGGACGTCATACTCGAGGCGTATCTTTACTCGGCCAAGGCCCACCGGGGACAGATCCGGCGTTCCGGCGCGGCGTATTTTTCCCATCCCGTGGAAGTGGCGTTCAACCTCAGCCGGCTGAAGATGGACGAAAAGACCGTGGCCGCCGGCCTCCTCCATGACACCCTCGAGGACACGCTCGCCACCCCCGAGGAGATCAAGCAGTTGTTCGGAGACGAAATATACCAGTTGGTCGACGGCGTGACCAAGATCGGCCAGGTGGAGTTCGCCAGCAAGGAGGAAAAACAGGCGGAGAATTACCGCAAGATGATCCTGGCGATGGCCAGGGACATCCGCGTCATCCTGATCAAGCTGGCGGACCGCGCCCACAACATGGGGACCCTCGACTCGCTTTCCGCCGAACAGCGCCAGCGCATCGCCCGCGAGACGCTGGACATCTACGCCCCCCTGGCCAACCGCCTGGGGATCGGCTGGCTCAAGGCGGAGCTTGAGAACGGCTCCTTCAAGCATCTCCATCCGGACAGCTACCGGATGATCGAGGAGAGGGTGGCCGAGGGCGAGGACGAACGGAAAAAATACGTCGACTCCCTGTGCGCCGTCATCGGCGAGGAGTTGGCGGCGGCCAATATCTGCGGGGCGGTGGCCGGCCGGCCCAAGCATTTCTTCAGCATCTACGACAAGATGCGCGAGCAGAACATCGCCTTCGACGACGTGTACGACCTGATCGGCGTCCGCATCCTGACCGACTCCGTGAAAAACTGTTACGCCCTGCTGGGCTTGATCCATTCGCTCTGGAAGCCGATCCCGGGAAAGTTCAAGGATTACATCGCCATGCCCAAGCCGAACCTGTATCAGTCCCTTCACACCACGGTGATCGGTCCGGAGGGGAAACGCGTGGAAGTGCAGATCCGCACCGAGGAGATGCACCGGGTGGCGGAAGAGGGCATCGCGGCGCACTGGCAGTACAAGGAGGGCGGAAGCGGGCAACCGAAACATGGCGAGGGACAGCTTTTATGGGTGCGCCATCTCCTCGAGAGCCAGAAAGACCTCACCAACCCCAGGGAGTTCCTGAGCGCGTTCAAGGTGGACCTTTTCCCGCACGAGGTTTACGTGTTTACGCCCCAGGGGCACGTCATCGCCCTGCCAAAGGGGGCCTCGCCCGTCGATTTCGCCTACGAAGTGCATACCGACATCGGTAGCCATTGTTTCGCCGCGAAGGTGAACGGAAAAATCGTGCCCCTGCGCTACCGCTTGCGGAACGGCGACCGCGTGGAGATCGTCGCCTCCAAACAAAAAACCCCCAGCCGGGACTGGTTGTCCTTCGTGAAGACCTCCAAGGCGCGGAGCAAAATCTCGGCCTACCTCAACAGCGAGGAGAAAGCCAGGAGCCAGCGGCTGGGCCAGGACCTCCTGGAAAGGGAGCTCGACAAGTTCGACCTCCATCTGCATGCCGTCATGAAAAGCCCGGCGATGGAAGAGGCCGTCAAAGCCTGCGGTTTTAATTCCCCGGACAGCTTGTTGCGGGCCCTGGGGCTGGGGAAACTGTCCATCCACCATGTGATCGACAAGCTGGTCCCGAAGGAAAAGATCGAGGAAAAACGGACAGGCGAGGAGAGCCGGATCAAGCTCAAGGAGAGCGAGCCGCCCAAGCGCCGCGAGGGCTCCGGCATCCGGGTGAAATGTTTCAACGACAACATCCTGATCCGCGTGGGGAAGTGTTGCAACCCTCTGCCCGGCGACCGGATCGTCGGCTACATCACCCGCGGGCGCGGGGTGTCGGTCCATCATGCGGATTGCCCCAGCATGAAGGGGTTCCTCAACGAGACCGAACGGTTCGTCGACGTGGAGTGGGATACCGTCAAGAAGACCAGCCATGTCACCCGCGTCCATATCGTGACGGAAGACCGGCCGGGCCTGCTGGCCAGTATCAGCGGGGTCCTGGCGGACCGCGACATCAATATCACGAAGGCCAATGTCCAGCAAGGTCCCTACAAGCGGGCCTATTTCGATCTGTCCATCGAAATCAACGACCTCGACCACTTGAACCGCACCCTCGCCGAGGTGAAGAAGGTCAAGGGGGTGATCCATGTGGAGCGCGTCGCGGAATTTCGAAAAAAGATTCCGGGGAAAACCCGGCAGGAAAAACCGGAAGGGGATTCAAACGTCCGCGAGGAGGATAGCGGGACATTGATCAACTACTCGCAGTAGGGGCCAAGCCGGGTCTGGAGCCAATGCCGCCTCCCGCTGGCGCGGAGGCGGAAATCGCGTTCCGGCGATCGCGGAGCGTCATCGCCGCGTTGCCTCCGGGGGCATCCCCGGCGTCACGCTGGCTACTCGCAGTAGGGGCCAGGCCGGGCTTGGAGCCAATGCCGCCTCCCGCTGGCGCGGAGGCGGAAATCGCGTTCCGGCGATCGCGGAGCGTCATCGCCGCGTTGCCTCCGGGGGCATCCCCGGCTACAATACCTTGCTCACCTTGCCGGCCTTCAGGCAATGCGTACAAACCTTCAGCGTTTTGACGGACCCTTTCAAATTCACTCGCATCTTGTGTAAATTGGGGTTCCAACGCCGTTTCGTCACGTTATGGGCATGGCTGACGTTGTTGCCGAACTGGGGCCCCTTGTCGCAAACATCACATCTCTTGGACATTAAAAACTCCTTTGCAAAATTCGTTGTAACCGGTAGGGTGAAATGTTAACATAGCGTGAATAACGGGGCAAGAAAAATTGGCGGATCATGATCATCGAGAAAAGTACGACCATCAACGAAATCATCAGCGCCCACCCCGAGACCGTGAAGTTCTTCAACGATCTCAAGATGAGTTGTAGCGGTTGTTTCGCCGTCAACTTCGACACCTTGGAGAACGGAGCGCTGATGCACGGGATGGAAGTGAATAACCTGATCCATCAACTCAACCGCTTCATCGAGAACCTGCCGGCGTCCGTAGCCGGTCACCCTGCCAGAAATATCCGCGTCCTTCCTCCCGCCGGGACATTCTAAACAGTTTCCCAAATAAAAGAAATCTAAAGCGGTTCGTGTATTGGCGTGGGTTTGCTATAGGCGAAAAAAAACGAGGGTGTTTAAAGCCGGAGCCCCTTATTGGCGGGTAGGGTAAACCTGCGAAGGGTTTACCCTAAAAATTTGGACTCGGTGATGATTTCCTTCAGGACCTTGTCCGCCACGTCTTTGCTTTCAATGCGGTAAGTTCCGTCCGCTATTTTCTGCTTGATCTGGTTGACCTTGTCCACGCGGATGTCGGGAGCGGAGCGCACCGCCTCGTGGGCCCTCTGAATGTCCTTGGCGCGGGAAGAAAGCGCAATTTGCTCGGACGAGCCCGTGCCGCTGGATTTGGCGGAAGACGCTACTCCACTGTCGCTTTTGGCAGGTGGTTTGCCGCCGACCTTGGCTTTTTCCTGTATGATCTTGTTTTTTATTCTTAATTCATTGTTTCCAGGGATTTCCATAACCACCGCCTCTTCCGTTGAACGGGTTTCTCCTTCCAATCGACGTAAGTTTTTGCTCCGGAATAGTTTTTTAGCTTACTTCTTTAAAACCAGCGAGTTATGATCTTTTTCGCCGTAACTTCAAAGGGTTCGCCGCAAGATTTGTGGATTTCGAGCCCTTTTCTATCCTCTATAACGGAAAATTACCCAAAAACTTTACTTGATTTTTTGCGATTCCGATAAAAAAACTTGTTTTTCCTTCCATTTAAACTAAAGGTAAAATAAGCTTTTGTCAAGTTATACAAACATGACGGCTATTCCCCCGGAAAACTGAACGGTTTTTTGTTCCCGGTTGGACGGCGCGGGGCGGGATTTCGACCCTTCATGAAAAAATATAAAAACCCCACTCCCACGGTGGATATCATCATCGAAATCCAGGGGGCGATCATCCTGATTGAAAGGGTCAATCCGCCTCACGGCTGGGCATTGCCGGGAGGGTATGTGGATTACGGGGAGACGTTGGAGGCCGCGGCCATCCGCGAGGCCAGGGAAGAGACCTCCCTGGGCGTGGAGTTGATCGGACAGTTTCATACGTATTCCGACCCGAAGCGGGATTCCCGGCGGCATAATATCTCGACCGTTTTCATCGCCCGTGCCGAGGGAGTCCCCATGGCCGCCTCCGACGCGAAAAATATCGGGACATTCACCCGCGACCGTCTGCCGTCGCCGATCGTTTTCGACCATGCGGAAATACTGGCCGATTATTTTCGCGTCCGCGCAAGTAAAAGGAAGTGGGTCCCCGCCGTGCCGTTAAATGCCAGTTTCTCTCCAATAGGAAAAAAATGAAAAGCGTCGGATTTGCCGCTCTGTTGTTGGCGGCCGTTTTCCTTTCGCCGGTTTATTCCCCCGCCCGCGCCGAACTTCCCGGAGCGCAAAAGTACGGGAAAATCCTGTGGGGATATCTGGAGACCCTTTGCGGGTTTGGCCCGCGGAACCCGGGAGGGGAGGGACACCGGAGGGCGCGGGAGTTTATCAAGCAGACCGGTCTGAAATACGCCGACGGCGTGACGGAGCAAAAGTTCGTTTACCCACTGCCGGGCGGCGGCGAACTGCCCATGGCCAACGTCGAGTTCCTGTTCACCGGCAGGGAGGCGGGACGTCCCATCCTGATCGGGACGCATTACGACACCCGGCCCTATGCCGACGAAGAGCCGGACCTCGCCCTGCATACCCAGCCCATCTTGGGGGCAAACGACGGGGGGTCGGGCGCCGCCGTGCTATTGGGGCTGGCGCGATACCTGAAAGAACATAAACCCCGGAGACCCGTGCGGCTGGTCTTTTTCGACGGCGAGGACTTTGGTCCCAAGTTCTCCATGGAGATGTTTCTCGGGTCCAAGCATTACGCCGGGCAATTGCTCGGCAGGGACGAGAAGGAATGGCCGTTTTGCGTGGTGATCGTGGACATGGTGGGGGACAAGGAGCTTGAGATATTCAAGGAGATCAATTCCGAAAAAAGCGCCTCCTGGCTGACCGACGCCATATTCCGGACCGCCGGACGGCTTCGCCTCCCGCAGTTCCGCGACTCGGTCAAGCACGCCGTGCTGGACGACCACACCGCCTTCCTACGGCTCGATATCCCATCCGCGGCGGTCATCGATTTCGATTACCCCCACTGGCACAGGTTGTCGGACACGCTCGACAAATGTTCGCCGGAAAGTTTGAGCGCCGTCTTCTCCGCGGTCGCGGCGGTCCTGGACGAGATTTGAGTTTCATTGTTGATGCTTGTATGAATAATGACCTGTCCAGACCGGGCGAGGGATTCTCCCTCGCGGTCATTCCCGTGAAAACGGAATCCAGCGGGCTGTTTCAAAACAGGATTCTGGATCCCCGCGTGCGCGGGGATGACGGAACGGGGCCTTATTTATACCTGAGTCAATAAGGGGCGCGGGATCAGGGGACGGGCGATTTTTTCCGGAGTTTCCTCAAGGCTTCCTGGTTTTCCGGGTCGATCTTCAGGATGATCTCCAATTCCTTCTCGGCGTCCTTGTCCCGGCCTTCCTTGACGTTCATTTCGTACAGGTTCCAGTGCAGGGACAGGAGATCGACGCCCAGGTCCACCGCCTTGTTATAAGCCTTCCGGGCGTCCGTAAATTGGTTCGCCGCGAACCGCGCGTTTCCCATGTTGTAGTGGGCCATGCCGAACTCGGGGTCGAGGGACAGGGCTTTCTCCAGGTAGGGGATGGCCTCGTCTTGTTTGCCGAGCTTGTTCAGGGCCGCGCCCAGGTTGGAGAGGGCTTGGAGGAAGTTGGGATATAACTGGACGGCTTTCTTGAAAGCCGCCGCGGCTTCCGCCATTTTCCCGCTCATGAAATAATGCCCGCCGAGGTTCGACAGGGCTTCCGGAAACCGGGGATTCATCTGGACCGTTTTTTCGTATTCCTTGACGGTTTCCTCGAACATCCCCTTTTCCCGGTAGGCGACGGCCAGGTCGTAATGCGCGAGGACGAAACCGGGATCTTTCTCCAGAATGCGGTTGAAATAGTTCATGGCCGTGTCGGGCTCCCCCAACGCGTACAGGGCGAAGTTCCCCTTGTAATAAAGGACCTCCTTGGAGTCCTTGTCTTCCTCGACGATCTTGCCCAGGGGGATGATTTTGCTCTCTTTTATAAACGGTTTGACGTAGTTGATGGGGAGCGCGAGGTTGATGGACCGGCCTTCCACGGTCGCGAGGCCGACGACTTTGTTTTGCCTGTCCACCACCGGTCCGCCGCTGAAGCCGGGGCCGAATTCGGCGGTGGAGTAAATATACGAAAAATCCGGATAAGCCTGCGGATGGACGCCCAGAATAAAACCGTAGGTTTGCAAGACGCTTCCCTGGGCGCCGCCCGGTTCCATCTGGGTTTCCTCGGTGAGGTACCCCAGGGCGCTCACGTAATCGAATTCGCGCGCCCGGTCGGAGTCCCCCAACTCCAAGGTGGAGAAGGGGCCGCCCGCCAGTTTTATGATGGCGAAGTCCTTCGCCCGGTCGGTATGGAGAACGCCTTTGACCGGCGCCGTCGAACCGTCTTCAAGGACCGCGTCGATCGAGACGGCGTCCACCAAAACGTGATAATTGGTTACCAGCGTCCCCTCCGGGCTCACGATGAAACCCGTGCCCGTACTGAAAACCTTGCCCGACGCGTCCTTGACCGCCAGGAGGACGACGGCGCTTTTATTGACCTCGTAAGCCAGGGATTCGCGCGGGGGCGCGGCGAGGACCGCCGCCGCGAACGCAATAATAACGACTATCCGCGCAAATATTGTTTTACGCATGAACGGCGCCTCTTCGGAAACTCGAAACGCCCGGGGAGCCGGGCGATCGATGGTTTATGCCTACGGGTTTATACCGTCGATTTTATAGCGGAGCAGGGAGGATTACAATAAATTTCCCATGAGCCGATGGCAAGCGGAGGGGGCGAGTCGTTTCGTTTTGCCAGCTTGAAATCTCAATAAAAAAGGGGGGATGGAAAACCCATCCCCCCTTTTCGAATAGATGCCAGTAACTTATTTTATGGTGACTTCAACGGAATCGGTCAAAGCCGGGTTGTAGGGAACATGGTCCCCCGTGGCAAAAAGGGCGCGGATCGTGTGTTTGCCCGGAGCGAGTTTGAGTTCCTTGCACGTGGAGCCGTCGCCCATGTGGACATGCTGGTCGTCCTTGGCGATGGGCTTGCTCAAGTCCGCGGGCAGGTCGGCGTCGATCAGCAGATGATGATGGCCTTTGCCGGCGTTCACGCCGTTTTTGGCCGGTTCCACCGTGACGCCATTGGCCGCAAGGCAAACTTTCACGTTGCCGGAAACCATGGCCCCCGCGGCGGGCTCGGTGATTTTCACGCTGTTTTCCGCGAACGCGTTGGAGGCGGTAAAGGCGAAGATGGCGGCTACCGCGAAGAACAATCGAACGGACAGTTTTCTCATGGTTCTGAATCTCCTGAATAAAAGGTTATAAGGGGTATATCCCATAACGGTCTTCAGCCCAAAAGGGCGGAGCGTTGAAGGAACGGGTCCCATCGGTTTTGGGGAAGGAAAACCGTAAAAAACGGCAATCGAGCTTCCTCATTATGAGGTTTGGTTGTGTTAGATAATGAATATTATGAAAGGATTCAAAAATTTTCCGCCCCCCTCTAGGAAATCGGCTTCCCTCCCCGCGGGGCGTTTTCGGCGGGCGGGTCATCGCATATCCCAGGTCCCACGCCCGGGAGCCAAAAAAAATCCGTGACGGTTCCAAACCCGTTTCCCTGGGCGAAGAAAAAATGTATACTGGCGTTACGGGTAAATGGGTCCAGGTTTCAAAAACCGATGCATTTAAACGACGATTTGGCTACAAATCGTTTTTTTCCTTAATACTGAGGAGGTTCAGATGGTTGTGACTGGAGAATGCAGACTCCTGCACACGTGCGAAATGTGCGAGTTTAATAACGACACCGACTGCAAGGCGGACCATAACGAGCATAACCGGTGGTTGGTGAACAAAAGGATGGACGAGATCAAATACAAGATCATCGTCGGTAGCAACAAGGGCGGAGTGGGCAAGAGCACCGTGACCACCAATCTGGCCATGGCATTGGCGGAAAAGGGTTTTAAAGTGGGTTTGGCCGACGCCGACCTGCACGGCCCGAACATCCCCAAGCTGGTGAACGCGGAAAACGTCCGCCTGCGGGCCGAGGAGGACGGCATTATCCCCTTTGAAACGCGGAACGGGCTGAAGGTGGCTTCCCTGGGATTTCTGATCGAGGACCCCAACATGCACATCGCCTGGCGCGACGCCGTCAAGTACGACTTCATCATCGAATTGCTCGGCAACATCAACTGGGGTCCCCTGGACTACCTGTTGATCGACCTGCCCCCCGGCACCGGGAACGAGCAGATCACCATCATCGACTTCATCGGCGAGGTGGACGGGGCCATCGTCGTGACCACTCCGCAAGACCTGGCCCTTCTCGACGCCCGCAAGATGATCTCGTTCGCGCGCGACAGCAACGTGCCGATTGTCGGGATCATCGAGAACATGAGCACGCTCACCTGCCCCCACTGCCATAAGGAAGTGGACGTGTTTAAAAAAGGGGGAGGGGAGAGGCTGGCCCGGGAACTGGTCCTCCCGTACCTTGGGAAAATTCCTCTCGACGGCGAGATCACGGTCCGGTCGGACAGCGGCGAGCCCGTGGTCCTGTCGCGGCCCGATTCCGAGGCGGCCAAGGCTTTCATGAAACTCGCGGAAAACTGTCACAAGTTTCTTAATCCGCAGGAATCGCTCCGGGCCAACTGAAGCGGGGGGGCCCGGCCCCATATTCCCAATGTTGACCCGCCGGCGCCGGCTGAACAATCCGATTGCGCCCCGCGGGTTGAATAAGCGATAATAAGAGCGTCTAATAAAATGAACCCTTTGGCTCGACTCTCAAATTACTCCCCTCCCTTGAGGGAGGGGGCTGGGGGAGGAAGTTATGGAACACTTCATTTTGTTAGACGCTCTAAGGATCACAATGAGGAAGAATCATGCCTGCGCTATTAGGAAAGCCTTTCGATTTTCAAGCCGGAACGCGCGCGCCTTCTCCCGGCGATCTCTCCCTTGGACGCGATTGAAAATATGTTTTGGTTTGTTCTGACCGGGGCCATGGCAACTCTTCTGGGCGGGGCCGTTGGCCCCTCCTGGGCCGATCCCGCCGTTTATTCGAACAATCCCGCCGTGGCCGTTGTCGAAGGGGAGCCCATCACCCTGGACGATCTCAAAAATTCGCAAATCCAGGAGGCGATGGTCCAGCTCCACGAGATGCAAAAAAAGCTTCTCAAGCAAAAAGTCCTGAGCAAACTCGCCGCGCGCCACCCCGAAATGCTGGCGGAAAAAATTCCCGCGGTGAGCCATGACGACATCGTCCAGTTTTATAACAACACGCCGGGGGTCAAGGAACTGGGCCGGCTGGACCAAATGGAAGGCGAGATCCGTCAGTACCTCGACAAGGCTTTCAAGGACTCCTATTATGAAAGCCAGTACCGGCGGGCCATCGACAAAGGTTGGGTCGTGGATTATTTCCCGCCGCCCAACGATTACCGCATCGTCGCGAAAGTGGGTTCCGCCGCGTTGTGGTTCGAGGAAGGCGGCGAGGGCCGCAGGAAGGTGATCCTGTTGGAATACTCCGATTTCCAGTGCCCTTTCTGTAAAAGGGTCCAGACCACCCTCAACAAGCTCCGCCACCGGTACGAGGACAAGGTCCAGTTCGGTTACCGCCACTTCCCCCTGCCCTTCCATAAAGAGGCGAGAGGCATGGCCGAGGCCGCCGAGTGCGCCCGCGAACAGGGGAAATTTTGGGAACTGCAAGCCGGTTTTTACGAAGCTTCCCCCGCCGTGTTGCAGAGGAACGACATACTCAAGTCCGCCGAACAGGCGGGCGTGAAAAACATGAGCGCGTTTCAATCCTGCCTGGGCAAGGGCAAATACAGGAACCGGGTGATGCGGGACGTCCAGGAAGGGCTCAATTTGGGAATCCAGGGGACCCCCGCCTTCATCGTCGGCGTCTACGATCAAAGGAAGGCCACCGTGACGGGCGAAATGTTTTCCGGGGCCGTGTCCGAGGAAAACTTCGTCCGTAAAATAGAAAGCTATATCGCGCTTACGGAATCCGGGGAAGCCCCCGCTTCCGCTTCCGCGGACCTGCCCGCGACCGCGCATAAATAATGGTCCCGGTTTTTTCCGGCGGACGCGCCGCCTTGGCGAGATACGGCCTTCTCCCGGCATTGCTTGTCCTTGGGTTATTTCCCAAAATCGCCTTTGCGGACGGCGGCCCCGCCGCCGATATTTTCGAGAAGTTCGTAAGTCCCGCCGTTAGAAATCTGTCCGTCGAGGCGAAAGCCGTTTCCGAACCGGAGACGGCGCTGGCCGGGGAGAGTTTCAGGATACGCGTGGCGGTCACGATCCCGCAAGGCTGGCATATCTATTCCCTGCGGCTGGAGGGAGGGGACTCCCGCCTGGCCACCCGGATCGACCTGAGGCTGGACGCGTTCCCTCCCGTGACGGAGTGGGAGGAATCCGCGCCCGTATTGGCCATGGACGGGGTTTCGCAAAAGATTTTGAAAACGCATTCCGGTTCCGCCGAGTTTTTCCAGACGCGCAGGGCCCCCGAGGACCTCGCCCCTGGCGAGTATCCGGTTTCCGGCTTCGTGGAGTACAGCGCCTGCGATAATAAAGTTTGCGCTTTGCCTAAAAGGTCCTCTTTTAAAACCAGGGTCAAGGTGAAGGGCCGCGGGTGAATTGAAGGACGAGGATGGCGGGAATCCCCGTCCAGCCAGGCGCGCGGACCTTCGCGGTCCCCCTTTCGCCATGCAAGTGATCACGACGCACCTCAACGCCGATTTCGATTGCCTCGCCTCCATGGTGGCCGCGCAAAAGCTGTATCCCGAGGCGAGGATGGTTTTCCCCGGCTCCATGGAAAAAGCCTCCCAGGAGTATTTGAAGCGCTTCAACCATCCGTTCCAGTTCGCCAGGATCAAGGACGTCGATTTGCGGGCGGTCGATTTGCTGGTCGTGGTGGACACCCAGGACCCCGGCCGGATCGGCGTATTTTCCTCCCTCCTCGGCAAGCCCGGCGTGGAGGTCCACGTTTACGACCATCATGTGGACGTCGCGGGAAAAATCGCGGCCCACAAGGCGGAAGTCCGGAAGAGGGGCTCCTCGGCCACCGTATTGTTCGAAGTCTTGTCCCAGCGGAACATCGCCTTGTCGCCGGAAGAGGCCACCCTGCTGGCCCTGGGCATCTATCAGGACACCCACCTGCTGGTCTCCCCCATGGCCGTCCCCGAGGACTTTCTCGCCGTCGGCGCGTTGCTGAAAATGGGCGCCGACCTGAACGTCGTTTCCGATTTCGTCCATCCGCGGTTGGGCCAGGAGCAGGTGTCCGTGATGAACGACCTCATCCGCAACCTCGAAACGCTCAATATCAACGGAGTGGAGATCGCCATCGCCACCGCCATCGTGGAACGCTATGTGGGCGACCTGTCCATCGTCGCGCAAAAAATGGTCGAGCTGGAGAACCTCTCCGTCCTGTTCATCCTGGTCAGCCTGGAGCGGCGCGTTTACCTGATCGCCCGGAGCCGGGCGGAGGAAATCAACGTCGCCGAAATCGCCCAGGTATTCGGGGGCGGGGGCCACGCCAGCGCCGCCTCCGCGAGCGTCAGGGACATGACCCTGATCCAGGCCCGGGAGAAGCTCCTGTCCACCCTGGCCGAGAAGGTACAGCCTCTGACGTTGGTGCGCGACATCATGCATTCGCCCGCCGTCTCGGCCCGGGAAAAAGATTCCATCGGCAAGGTCGAAAAAACATTGACCCGCTTCAACCTGAACGCGCTCCCCGTCGTTTCCGGGAAAAAGACCGTGGGTCTCATCACCCGGCAGATCGTGGAGAAGGCCATACACCACAAACTGGAAAAAGAGCCGACAAGCGATTTCATGGTCCGGGAGTTCTCGGTAACCTTCCCGGAGTCCTATTTCAAGACCGTCATCCCCGTCATCATCGAGGAGAAGCAGAAACTGGTGCCGGTGGTCGATCCCGGGAATGGCCGGTTGATCGGCATTGTCAGCCGGGGCGACCTGCTACGCGCCCTCTCCGGCGACATGGCGAAATACGCCGGGACAACCGGCGTTTCCATATTCGACGGCAAGGACCGGCCTCTCAAGAACGTGAAAAGCCTGATGAAGGAAAGGCTACCGAGGGAAATCATGGCCTTGTTCGACGAGGTGACCGCGACCGCCGACCGGACCGGGGTGTCGGTGTTCGTGGTCGGAGGGTTCGTCCGCGACCTTTTGTTGCGGATCGAAAACCTGGATATCGACATCGTGGTCGAGGGGGACGGCATCAAGTTCGCCAAGGTCCTGGCCAAACGGCTGGGCGGACGGACGCGGAGCCACGCCAAATTCGGCACGTCGGTGGTCGTCCTGGACAGCGGCTTCAAGGTCGACGTGGCGACCGCCCGCATGGAATTCTACAAACACCCCGCCGCCCTGCCCACCGTGGAGACGAGTTCCATAAAATCGGACTTGTTCCGGCGCGATTTCACGTTCAACAGCCTGGCCATCAAACTGAACGGCAAGGACCGGTACGGCCTCATCGACTTTTTCAACGGCCAGAGGGACTTGAAGGAGAAGACCGTCCGCGTCCTGCATAATTTGAGTTTTATCGAGGACCCCTCGCGCGCCTTCCGCGCCATCCGTTTCGAACAGCGTTTCCAGTTCGCCATCGGGAAGCAGACCGAGGCGTTCCTGAAGCACGCCGTCAAGAAGCGGCTCGTCGACCAGCTGAGCGGCTCGCGCCTGCTCAACGAACTGGTCCTCATCCTGAAGGAAAAGAAACCGTTGAAATGCATTCTGCGGATGAGGGAGCTCGACCTTCTCAAGTTCATCCACCCCGACATCCTCAAGGACCGGGAAAGCCTGGAAGCCCTGCGAAGGGTGGAGGAGGTGTTGTCCTGGTCCAAGATGGCGTCCCTGCCCAGGAGTCCCGAGGTCTGGTACATCTACCTGATGGGACTGGTTTATTCCCTGCCGCCGGCGGCGTTCGCCCAGGCGGTCGAGCGGCTCAACATGCCCATGAAACTCCGCGTCCGGCTGAAGTCGGATCGCGAGGGATGCGCGGAAGCGTTGAAATATCCGCGGAAGAAGCCAGACCGCTCGCCGAGCGAGATCTACGACATCTTCTCTGGCCTCTCGGAGGAAGCCATCCTCTTCATGCTGGCGGTGTCCGAAAGCGAGCGGATCAACCGGGACGCCCTGCTTTACTTCACGCAATACGGACCGCGCGCGAAGCCGAGTCTTACCGGGGACGACTTGATCCGGTTGGGGATAAAACCCGGCCCCATTTTCAAGACGGTGTTCAAGGCCTTGCGCGACGCGCGCCTGAACGGCAAGGCGCTGACCCGCGAGGAGGAAATCGGGCTCGTCCGCAAGGATTTCCTGTATTAGCGGCAGGCGGTTGAAAACTCTCTTTTTGCCTAAAAACGTCTATAGAGCATCTCTAACAGGACGCTGAAAAAGTCGCTTTTGGCCCCAAAATCGTCATGCCCGCGAAAGCGGGCATCCAGAAACCCATTGAAAATACTGGATTCCCGCCTACGCGGGGATGACAACAAAAGGCTATGAAATAGTTTTTCAGCGCCCTGCTAAAAATTGCCTTTTTTTTGAGTCCAACCGACGCTGAAAAAGCGTGGTTGCCCAATTTATTGGGCTCTTGGAGCGCCTGATGAATCAGGCAACTACAATTTTTAGAGATGCCCCATAAAATAGTTTCTCGGCAACGCGTTACGGACGGCCCGCGACCTGGCTGACTTCATTTTGCCGCGGGCTCCCAAAGGCGCTTGTATCCCGGAGGTGGAGATGGCCGGTCTGGGACAACGGCTTGACCGTTATTTTCGCATCGCGGAAAACCAAAGCGACGTGGCGACGGAAATCCGCGCCGGGCTGGTCACCTTCCTGACCGCTTCCTACATCATCTTCGTGCAACCCGCGGTCATGTCGCAGGCGGGGATGGATTTCGGCGCGGTGATGACCGCCACCTGCCTGTCCGCCGCCCTGGGATGTCTCATCATGGGGTTGTGGGCCAATTACCCCATCGCCCTCGCCCCGGGGATGGGGATCAACTTCTATTTCACCTTCACCGTGGTCATCGGTCAGGGGATCCACTGGCGCGTCGCCCTGGGCGCCGTTTTCATCTCGGGCATCCTCCTCATCCTGCTGACCGTTTTCAAGTTCCGCGAAGTCATCATCAACAGCATCCCCGATTATTTGAAGAGCGGGATCGCCGTGGGCATCGGCCTGTTCATCACGTTCATCGGGTTTGTCCAGGGCGGGATCGTGACCGACAACCCCGGGACCCTGGTCCAACTCGGCAACCTGAGAAGCCTTCCCGCCCTGTTCACCCTGTCCGGGGTGGTCCTCATCGCCGCCATGCTCCACGGGAAAGTCAAGGGCGCCATCCTGATCGGCATGCTGGTCCTGGGCGCGTTGGGCGTCCCCCTCGGCCTGGTGCAATACAAAGGCGTCCTGGCCGCGCCGCCGGACATCCGCCCGACCTTGTGGCAACTGGACGTCGCCGGGGCCCTGGATTTGGGGATATTGACCATCGCCGCCGTGTTTCTGTTCGTCGATCTCTTCGACACCGCCGGCACGCTGGTGGGGGTGGGGCAACAGGGAGGGTTCTTGAGGGACGGCAAACTCCCCCGCGCCACGCGCGCGTTGATGCCCGACGCCGTGGCGACCGCCGCGGGCGCCCTCGCCGGGACGTCCACGGTCACCTGCTATATCGAAAGCGCGGCGGGCGTGGCGGAAGGCGGGCGGACCGGTCTCGCCGCGGTCGTGACGGGGCTACTGTTCATCCTGGCCCTTCTTTTTTCCCCGCTCGCCGAGATGATCGGCGGCGGGTACGAGGTCCGCCAGGGCGTCGTCCTGTATCCCATCACCGCCCCGGTGCTGATCATTGTCGGGAGCCTGATGGTTTCCAACATCGTCAATATCGATTGGCGGCGATGGGACGAATCCCTGCCCTCGTTCCTGATCCTCATCGGCATGCCGTTGACCTACAGCATCGCCGACGGCATGGCGCTGGGTTTTATTTCCTATCCGGCGATCAAGGTCCTGTGCGGCAAGCCGAAAGACGTCCACTGGTGCCTTTACCTCATCGCCGCCCTTTTCATCCTGCGGTACTTTACGTATTGATTTCAAGGCGGCGAAACGGGAAGGACCTCTTCGCTAGTGGAATTTGCCGCGGAGCGAAAGTATAATGGTACGAAAATACCCGCGCGCCGGTCCGCGGTCCAATACCATAATGGAAAGGAATTCCCAGTGGCGAGCATACCGTATCTGATTCAACAGTACCTGACTCCGGACAAGCGGAAGCTGGACCTGAGCAACATGAGCCTGGGGGACAAGGGGGCCGCCGCCCTGGCGGGCTCCAAAGGCTTGGCCAAACTCCAGAGACTGAGCCTCCCCAACAACAACATCGGCGACGAGGGCGCCGCCGCCATCGCCAACTCCGAGTATTTCAAGAACCTGAAGGAATTGGACCTGTACGGAAACGTGATCGGCGACGAAGGCGTGAAAGCCCTGGTCGATTCCCCGTACCTGTCCAACCTGCGGAAGCTGAACCTGTACGGGAACCTGATCGAGGACGAGGGCGCGGTCGCCATCGCCCAGACGCCCAACTTCCCGAAGTTGACGCATTTGTTTCTGGCCTCCAACCGGGTCAGGAAAGAGGGGATAACGGCCCTGAAAAAAGCCCGGGGCCGCGTGCGCCTGGCCCATCTGCACTTGGACAATATCGAGGAGTTTGCCTACGAGGAGCCGGAAGACGAGGAAGTCGAGGCGCGGCCGGAGGAAGAATGATCCCGGTCCGCAAGGCCGTCAAATCCAATTTCCCGGAGAAACGCCCATGCAACGAAAGCGGTTTGCCCTGATCCTGGGGGCTCTTGCCCTTTTCGCCGTCCCCGCCCTGGGGCTGGCGCAGTTTTTCGAAAAGCCGATAGAGGACTATGACGCCCTGTTCCGGGAAAGCCTGTCGAAGGACGGAAAGACCATGAACCTTTCCGGGAAGAAAATCGGGGACGAGGGGATCAAGAAACTGATCGCCTTCGGACCGGTCAAGTCCGTCGTCAAACTGGACCTGCGGTACAACAAGATCGCGGAGGAAGGCGCCCGCGCCATGGCCCAATCCGGCGCTTTCCCCGCTCTTGAATTCCTGGAGCTGAGGCACAACTTTTTCGGCGACGGCGGGGCCGCCGCGCTCGCCGAGTCGCAAGCCTTTCCCAAACTGCTCGACCTGAAGCTGGGGTGGAACGAATTGCACGATCCCGGCGGACTGGCGCTGGCCGGTTCGAAAACCCTGGCGCAAACCCTGAAAAAACTGGACCTCCGGGGGAACTTTCTCGACGAGCCCACCAAACAGGCCCTGTCCAAGGCCTACGCCCACCTGGAATCCCTGCAACTATTTTAGTCCGTATTAGCGCTTGAACGAAAAAAGAATCGCTCCCCCTTGCAAAGGGGGCCGGGGGGATTTGAAACTTTTTCTCGCGGACAGGTACGAATCCCCCCATCCCCCTTTACAAGGGGGAGTTAAGGCATTCCCTTCATGCCCTCCGCGGCGCGGCGGCGAGGTTGGCTTTGAATTTGGCGAAGAGCGCCTGAATGGGGGGGATGAGTTTTTGCTTTAACTCGTCGGGGACCCGATTGATCCTTTCCGCCGGCCAGAGTTCGATGTTTCGAATGTCCAGTCCCGCCTTGGCGAAGGGGCGCTCCAGCGCCTGCTCGTACCCGTAGGTCAGGGCGTTGTTGAAAACCATCTCGTACAACTCGCGGATGAGACCCTCGTCGAACAGCCCCTCCATAAAGTGGCCGGTCAATTTGCGGATGATCGGCCCGGCGTGCTCGATGAAATCCGGATGGCAGGCGCGCTCCAGCGTCCGGTAAATGATGATGATGTCCTGCAAAATGAACTTGAGGTCGCTGGCCGGTTTCGCCGTCATCCCGCGGTCGAGGTCGAAATATTGTTTGTATTCCTTGACGATGCGGACGGCGTCGTAAATGACCGACTCTTCCCAGGTCGCCTTGTTCCAGACAAAAAAAGCGCGGAGCCATTTGACCCGGTTTTTCGCGTCGGCCATGTGCATGGTGAAGCTGGGTTTCCGGTGGCAACTGAAGGGAAGCGTCCCGCCCCACATTTTCAGGCCGAGGTCGATCTGGTAGGGTTCGAAAGCGCGATGGAAGGCCTGGCAATAAAACTCGATCAGCTTTTCCAGGTTGACATGCTCGTCGAGGGGAGTGTTTTGCGGAAGGTTCACGATGCAGTACAGGCGCCACACCCGGCGCAGACACTTTCCGCGATCGTCGGCGATCAGGTAGGTGCCGCCCCAGACCCCCGACGTGATGGGGATTTCCGCTTTCAAGTAATCGCCGACCTGGCGGGAAACATGACCGGCGATCTTCCCGTACAACTCGTTCAGGTAATACAGGTTGATTAAATTGTCGCCGCCCAGAAGCGGGCCGGAGGATTTTGGAATATCGCGGTTCATTTCCATTCGATGCGGAAAAAGGACGGGCGTTGAATTTGCCGGTTTTCAGGCAAAGATATAATCGGCCCGGAGAAAAATCAACCGGAAAAAACGGGCGGGGCGGTTTTCTTAATGGGCGGGCGTTTCCTTTTCAGGAGCGTCCTCGACGATGATGACGCCCCGCATCGTGGCGTGGTGCAAAACGCAAAAGTAATCGATGAACCCGGCCCGGTCGATCCTGGTTTCAAACCGCGGAAGGACGTATTCCTCCTTGATTTTGCCGTCGTGAATGGGGGCCTTGCCGCTGGTCACGGCGTGTAAAAGCTCCTCGGTGTTCGTCCAGCGCACGACGTCGCCTTTTTTGATTTTTATGACCGCCGGGAAAAAGGTGGATTTGACGATCTTGATCTCCGCGGTTTCGCAGAAGGACGCCCGCGGTTGCGCGAATGTAAAGATCGCAATCAGCATCCCGATAATTCCGCGGAGATATTTATTCATCGCTCCAATTCCTTAAGGTTGGGGTTTGTTGGCGGCGCAACGAAATCCCAGGCTCCGGTTTTTAATCGTCGGTTCGTACCAGTAGCGGGAGGCCGACCGCAGGAAGAAGGGACCGTCCTCGAACGACCCGCCGCGGACGAGGATGAATTGTCCCGTCGGCGGACCCTGCGGGTTCATCTCGGGCGCGGGCGACTGGGCGAGCGTTTCGTAATATTCGGCCCGGTACCAGTCGGCGACCCACTCCCAGACGTTCCCGTTCATGTCGTGAAAACCCAGCGCATTGGGTTTTTTTTCGCCGACGGGATGCGTGCTCCCGCGCGAATTTTGTCCATACCACCCGCGTGCGGAGTCCATTTCCATTCCCCAGGGGTAACTGGACCGCGACCCGCCTCGCGCGGCCAGTTCCCATTCGGCCTCCGAGGGCAAGCGTTTCCCCAATTTCCTGCAATAGGCGTCTGCCTCGATCCAGGTCATGTTCTCCGCGGGCTTGGAATCGCCCTTGGATTCCGACGGGTTGTACCCCATGACTTCCCGGAACCGCCGTTGGGCGACTTCAAATCGGTCCAGGTAAAACGGGCTCAGGCAGACCTTATGCTCCGGCGCCTCGGCGGCATACTCCTCGCTTCCCATCGAATAACATTGCTCCGGGAGAAAAATCATGTCCCGGTCGTCAAAGCCCGGCGTCTCCACCTGGGCTGAAACTGGACGGACTAAAATAAAAATAAAAATTAGAACCGGGGCGGAGAAAGATCGTTTGGCTTCCTGAAATCCCATGCGGATTCTTTTGAGGGCATCTCTAAAAATTGCCTTTTTCATAAGCCCAATCGTTTACAAAAAGTTGTAGTTGCCCAATTTATTGGGCTTTTGGAGCGCCTGATGAATCAGGCAACTACAATTTTTAGAGATGCCCTTGAATAATAAAACGTTCAAGGGAATCGTTTGCGGTGCGCCCGCCATCAACATATTGTAGCGCCAGGACCCGTCGATCAAGGCCGAATAGTTAAAAAACGGTTGAAATATCTTAAGCAAGGTCATAAATTTAACTACACACCACACATGCGAGCGAAGGCGGATTCAACCCGCAAGTGCAACGGTCAGTAAAGTTTTCTGTTTGAAGAATAGTTCATAGGGCGTCTTAAGGCCAAGGGATTTCCTGGGCCGGTGATTGGGCCGGTCCATGATGTTTTGGAGTTCCTGTTCCGTGACGTTGTCCAACGGCCTGGACTTGGGCAGATATTGGCGGATGAGGCCGTGGGTGTTTTCGTTGAGTCCGCGCTCCCAGGAAGCGTGGGAGTGCGCGAAGTAAATATCGGCCTCAAGCGTTTCCGCCATGGTCCGGCGTTCGGCGAATTCGAGTCCGTTGTCATGGGTAATGGCGTGAACGCGGGCTTTATGAGGCGCCAGGGCGCGTTCGATGCGTTGGCGCACTTTTCGCGCGTGTTTGGTTTTTGATTGGGCCAGGACGGTGAATCGGCTTTTGCGTTCCACCCGGCGGGCGACAACGCCGCGATGGCCGCGACCGACGATCGTGTCGCCTTCCCAGTCGCCGACCCCGCGCTTTTGGTCGACGATGGCCGGACGCTCGTCAATGCCGACGCGGTGGGGGATGCGTCCCCGGCGGTCCCGTCCGCCGTAGCGTTTTCCGCGTTTCTTCTGGCAACGCGGATGCGCATGGAGGTCGCCGCCCTCCCGCTTGTTCTGGTAGATAGGGAGGTAAATCCATTCGTGGCCGATCGCGATGCCCGGTTCGGCGCGCAGTCTGCCCGAGATTTGCTCCGGGCTCCAGTCCTTGCGGACCAGGGAATCGACCCGCTCCCAAACGGCGGCGGAGATCCGGCGGGCGGGTTTGCCCGAACGGCGCGCCAGCGCCTTCC
>JACQQK010000121.1 GCA_016207065.1 Nitrospinota bacterium | reverse complement strand
TTTCAGCCGGGCGTTGAACATCGGCCGGTTGGCCTGGTTCTCCAGGATGAACTCCTTCGCGAAACTGCCGGACTGGATCTCGCCCAGGATTTTTTTCATCTCTTTCCGGGTCTCCTCGGTGACGATGCGCGGCCCGCGCGTTACGTCCCCATAAGCCGCTGTGGTGCTGATGGAATAGCGCATGTTGCCGATGCCGCCCTCGTAGATCAGATCGACGATGAGCTTGAGCTCGTGCAGGCATTCGAAGTAGGCCAGGTCCGGGTTGTAACCCGCCTCCACCAGGGTGTCGAACCCGGCGCGGATCAGTTCCGTGACGCCGCCGCAGAGGACCACCTGCTCGCCGAACAAGTCGGTTTCCGTTTCCTCGCGGAAGGTGGTTTCGAGGACCCCGGCGCGCGTCCCGCCGATGCCCTTGGCGTAGGCCAGGGCGGTCTTCCTGGCGTGGCCGCTGACGTCCTGAAAAATGGCGAGGAGACAGGGGACCCCGGCGCCGGACTCGAACGTCCGCCGCACCAGGTGGCCGGGCCCTTTCGGGGCCACCATGAACACGTCCACGTCCTCCGGCGGGACGACCTGGCCGAAATGGATGTTGAACCCGTGGCCGAAGGCCAGCGACGCGCCCTTCTTCAGGTTCGGGGCGATGTCTTTTTCGTACATCGACCGTTGTTTGTCGTCGGGGATGAGGACCATGACGATGTCGGCGACTTCCGAGGCTTCGGGGACGGTCATGACCTTCAGCCCGTCCTTGACGGCCCGTTTCCAATAGGCGCTTTGCTGGCGCAGGCCCACCACGACTTTCACGCCGCTGTCGTGCAGGTTGCGCGCGTGCGCGTGTCCCTGGCTCCCGTAACCGACGATCGCCACGGTCTTGTTCTTGAGGACCTTCAGGTCCGCGTCCTTATCGTAGTAAATATTACCCAACGTGCATCTCCTTTTGCATAAGATTGGTCGATAGATTGGTCAGTTGATCGACTTGGCGCCGCGGGACATGGCGATCCGCCCCGACCGGACCAGTTCCTTGATTCCCAGGGGTTTCAGCATGTCCAGAAAACCCTTGATCTTGCTTTCGTCCCCGGTGATTTCGATGGTGTAGGTCGCGGGACTCACGTCCACGACCTTGGCGCGGAAAATTTCGACGATCCGCAGGATTTCCTCCCGCACCCGCGGTTCGGCGTTCATCTTGACCAGGATCATTTCCCGGTCGACGAACTTTTCCTCCGTCAGGTCCACCACTTTAATGATATCCACTAATTTGTTCAATTGCTTGGTAATTTGCTCGATTTTTTTGTCGTCGCCGCGCGTGACGATGGTCATCCTGGAAATGTTGGGATCGCTGGTCTCCGCCACATTCAGGCTCTCGATATTGAAGCCGCGCCCGCTGAACAACCCGGATATCCGCGACAGAACGCCGAACCGGTTGACCATGAGCACGGATATGGTGTGTTGCATTGAGTTCAGTCGATAAAAGGTTATTATTTAAACGGTTTTTCCCATATAGTACGAAGGAACGTTGGGTCGCTCATACTAACAAAAACAGCCGGGTTTTTCTATACCTTTGCATATCAGAGGGCCTTTAAACCGGATATGGCATGAACAAAAGAATGGAGGCGCTCCCCCTTGTAAAGGGGGCCGGGGGGATTCGCGCTATTCGTCATAGGGTTCAGGCTGGGCCTGGGGCCAATGCCGCCGGGGACGCCCCCGGGAGCAACGCCGCCCCGCGCTTGCGCCGGGGCGGTAATGAGTTCGGCGTCACGCCGGCGCGGAGCGTCATCGCCGCGTTGCCTCCGGGCGCTTGCCCGGCCAGCGGTATGCTGGCGCGAACAGGGATTTCAAATCCCCCTAACCCCTTTGCAAGGGGGGATAAAACAAAGGCGCTTTTAGCGCCGCGTTAAAACCCCCACGAGACCCGTTTGAACAACACGCAAATCCCCACGGCCATGCGCCGATTGAAGACGGCCGCCAAGCGCTGGCGGGTCCCCATCGTTTCCCAGATCGGCGAAAGCCGGGACCCGTTCCGCGTCCTCGCGAGCTGTCTGCTGAGCCTGCGGACGCGGGACGAAGTGACCGACGCCGCGTCGGGCCGGTTGTTCGCCCTGGCCTCCACCCCCCGGCAGGTCCTGACGCTCAAACCCGAAACGATCCAGAAAGCCATCTACCCCGTCGCCTTTTTCCGCAACAAGACCGCGACGCTCCGCGCCATTTGCCAGGAGTTGATGGAGGACCACGGCGGCGACGTCCCCGATACTCTTGACGGTCTGTTGAAGTTGAAAGGGGTAGGGAGAAAGACCGCGAACCTGACCCTGATCCAGGGGTTCGGAGGGCAGGGGATCTGCGTGGACACCCACGTCCACCGCATTTGCAACCGATGGGGTTACGTCAAGACCAAGACGCCGGACGAGACCGAAATGGCCCTGCGGGAAAAACTGCCGGAGAAATATTGGAGCCAGCTCAACGACCTGCTGGTGCGGTTCGGGCAGAACTGTTGCAAGCCCATCTCGCCCCTGTGCAGTCAGTGTGGCGTCGCGGAGTTCTGCGACAGGGTGGGCGTTAAGAAAAGCAGATAGGAGAATAATATGGCCAAAAAACTGGCGCCGGTCGCTCCCGGCGAAATTTTATTGGAAGAATTCATGAAACCGATGACGATCAGTCAGAACAAGCTGGCGCGGGACATCGGCGTCCCCGTTGCCCGGATCAACGATATCGTCCATGGCCGCCGGGGGATCGCCGCCGCCTTGCGGCTTGGCCGGTATTTCAACACCACGCCCGAATTCTGGCTCAACCTGCAATCGCGCTTTGACCTCAAAGTCGCCAAACGCAATATATGGTCCACCCTGGCGAAAACCATCCGCCCCGTTCGGGTTGCGTGAGACAGGCCATCCTAATCCATCAAAACCGACGCCTCCGTAGTTGCCCGATTTATCGGGCGTTTTTGAAAACCGCCCCATGAATGGGGCCACTACAAATCAGGAAACCTTCTTTCAAAAACAGCCCAAGCGGGATAAAATAGGGCGCAGTCATAACGCGTTATTTGGTTTCCATCTTGTTTGCTTGAGGATAAAAAGAGTCGAAAGGAGATGCGGTAATCGATGAGCTCGAAAACAAAAAAGAAAAAACCGGAGATTGTTTTAAGAAACGGAAAACCGGCGGCGGTGATTCTGGACATCGCGGATTACCGCAGGATGCTGGAACGTCTCGAAGATACCGAGGATCTCAAGGATTTGGAGGCTCTGCGCAAGCGTCCGCTGAAATTCAGGCGGTTCGAGGATTTTTTGGACCAGGAAAACATTCATGTATGAGGTCCTCGTCGAGCGGGCGGCGGAGAAGGACATAAAACGTCTTCCCCTCGTTTTCTTGCGGCGCACGATACCCGCCATAAAATCCCTTTCGCTTACCCCTCGCCCGCCCGGTTGCCGCAAAATTTCAGGCTCGGAAAACTTTTGGCGGTTCAGAATCGGGGACTACCGTATCCTTTACGAGATCGACGACAAGGCGAACACAGTCAAAATCATGCGCGTAAAACATCGTAAGGAAGCGTATCGATAACCGGCTTAAACCCGGTCGGCCGGTTGAATACAGCTGGATCAGCTTGAAAATTGCCGTGTAGTTGGAATGTCCCGTTCAGGAAACCTCCTTTCAAAAACCGCCCAAGCGGGATAAAATAGGGCGCGATTGGAATGAGTCCCGGCAATAAATCAACGCAGGCACGGAGCGGTCATGAACGCGAGTATCCTTCAATCGATCCCGGAAATAAAACGGCGTCCCTGTTTGCCCTTGAAGGCAAAACGTTCTCGAAACATTCCGCCCAGGAAGCCGCCGTGCATCGGGACTTGGTCAAAACCGGACGGTGGGACGAAAAACTGGGGAGGATTATCCCGGATATTGCATAAACATAGGGAATGGAATTACTCCCCCTTGTATCTTGGAAACAAGCAAATTTTGTTGTAGTTGTGGTAGCAGGTCCCGCGGATCCTGTGCGAAAACGCGGAACGGATATTAACAAAGGTTCGCGCGCAAAAGCGGGATGCGTTTGTTGATTGAAAAAAACGCCCCGGCCTCGTCGATATACGCCGCGCCAGGACGGCCCGGTCAATGTCCCGACGAGGAAACGGCGGGAACCTCTTTTTTCGGCGCCTTTCCAGTCGCCTCCAAAATCCGTTCCGCCATTAAGAGACAGGCTTGTTTTTGAGACTCGTCTTCGTTAAATTCAGTAGCCCCTCCGCTTGTAATAATATGTTCCATTTCCTCCTCCCAAATAATTGCGTTCTTCTCTTTTAAATAGATCAGGAAATTAGATTTTACGGTCACGACGCGACCTCTGGTTTCGTTACTAGATTTGGCGGATTCAACCCGCAAGTGCAACGGTCAGTAAAGTTTTCTGTTTGAAGAATAGTTCATAGGGCGTCTTAAGGCCAAGGGATTTCCTGGGCCGGTGATTGGGCCGGTCCATGATGTTTTGGAGTTCCTGTTCC
>JACQQK010000120.1 GCA_016207065.1 Nitrospinota bacterium | reverse complement strand
CCCTCAAGGGAGGGGAGTAATTTGAGGGTCGAGCCAAATGGTTCATTTTGTTAGGCGCTCTAAGAACGATTTAATTTGTCATACGCGTCCATGAAGCGCTCTTCGATGCAAAAACCCGGCACGGTTCCCGCCCGGCCGTATCCTCTGGAGGATTTCGATTACCGGTTGTTGGACGCGGGCGATTTCCGCAAACTCGAGAGGTTCGGGCCACACGTCTTCATCCGCCCGGCCCCACAAGCCATCTGGCCCAGGCGCCTGCCCGACGCGGAATGGAAAAAGGCCAAGGGCGAGTACAAGTACTTCAAGGGAAAGGAAAGCGGAGGAGAATGGAAGTTCTTCTCGAAATTTCCCGAGGAGGGGTGGAAAATCCCCTTTCGCGACCTCGCGTTCAAGGTGGGCCCGACCGGGTTTGGCCATATCGGCTTATTTCCCGAGCAGGCCCTGAACTGGATCTGGATCAGGGAATTTCTGGAAAGACAACGGGGCGCTCAACCCTCCGTCCTCAACATGTTCGGGTACACCGGGGCCAGCACGCTGGCGGCCGCCGCCGCGGGGGCCTCCGTCACGCACATCGACGCCTCCAAGGCGTCCGTGACCTGGGCGAGGGAAAACCTGGAGCTGTCCGGGTTGGGCGACCGGCCCGTCCGCTGGATCGTGGACGACGCGGTCAAATTTTTGAAGAGGGAGCACAAACGCGGCCGGCGATACGACGCGATCGTCATGGACCCGCCCACGTTCGGGCGCGGCCCCCAGGGGGAGGTCTGGAAAATCGAAAAGGACCTTTCCGAACTCATGGTCGAATGCAAAAAGGTCTTGAGCCCGGACCCGTTGTTCATCCTGTTGACGACGCACAGCCCGGGGTTTTCCGCGTTGACGATGGAAAACATGATCCTGACGTACCTGGCGGAACCCGGATCGGGGACTGTCGAATCCGGGGAGATGTATATCCTCGACACCGCTTCCGGCCTCAGCCTGCCTAACGGTTTTTATTCCCGATGGTCCAAGGGGCGGGACGGTCCGTTATAGAAACGCGCGGCTCCTCGAAGCCATTGACGAGCGCCGGCCGCGAAATATCTTGAGATGGCGATATGACGCATCGATTCTACGATTTCATCCGGAAACACGCGGAGGAAAGGCCCGACACCCCGGCGATCATCGACGGGGCGGCGCAAATCTCCTACAGCCAGGCGCTGGAAAAGATCGAGAAGTTTTCCGGCGCGTTGGGCTCCCTGGACCTGGGGCAGGACAGCAAGCTGGGCATACTTTGCCCAAACGGGAAAGAATATCTCCTGGCCTTTCTCGGCGCCCTGCTCAAGGGGCTACCCATCGTCCCGCTCAATTTCCTGCTCACCCCGGAAGACCTGGCGTTCATCGCGCGGGACGCGGGAATAGACGTCCTCGTCGTGGACTCCATGTTCGTCAAGCCGGAGACCGCTCCGCTCGCCGGTCTGTTCAAACATCGAATACTGGTCGGCGACGACGCGGAGGCGTCCCGGATTTGCGGCCAGGCGACGCGGTTCGAGGAGTTTCTACAGAGCGGCGAGCGGGCGGAAGGCCTCTGGCGGCACGACAGGAATCCCGCCATCCCCGACGTCATCCTCTACACGTCGGGGACCACGGCGCGTCCCAAAGGGACCATGCTGATGGAGGCGCATTTCATGGCCAATTGCCAGGGCGTCCTCCCCTACCTGCCATTCGGTCCGGAAGACCGGGTCATCATGGCCCTGCCGCTTTTTCATTCCTTCGGCAACATCATCGCCCTGATCGTGCTCAAGACGGGAGGCACATTGGTCCTCACACGGCAGTTCGCCCCGAAAACGATTTTGTCCGCCATCGGCCAACACCGGGCCACCATATTGCCGCTCGTCCCCACGATTTATTCTTTTCTCGTGGAGTTGTACGCGCGCGGCGGGTACGACGTTTCCTCCCTGCGCTTTTGCGTCTCCGGCGGCGCGGCCTTGCCCGAGGCGCTGTTACGCAAGGTGGAGGAAACCCTGAAAGTCACCGTCATCGAAGGTTACGGCCTCACCGAGACGTCCCCGGTCATCGCCGTCAACACCTTCAAGGGGGGGAGCGTTCCCGGCTCGGTGGGACCAGCCCTGCCGAACGTGGAGCTCAAAATCGTGGACGAGCGCGGCGAAACTGTTCCGCGGGAAGCCGAGGGCGAAATATGGGTCCGCGGCCCTTCGATCATGCCCGGCTATTGGAACCGTCCCGAGGAGACGCGGGAGACGCTGACGTCCGACGGTTGGCTGAAAACCGGCGACCTGGGACGCCTGGACAAAAAGAACCGGTTGTATATTTCCGGAGGCAGGAAAAAAGACCTCATCATCCGGGCCGGAGAGAACGTGTCCCCCCTGGCCATCGAAAACACTTTGATGAATCATCCCGCGGTGGCGGAGGCGGCGGCGGTGGGCGTCCCGCACCCGCGCATGGGCGAGCAGGTCAAGGTTTGCGTGGTATTGCACGCGGGAGCAAGGGCCGAGCCCGCGGAACTGAAGGAATTTTGCCGGAAGAAACTACCCGCCTTCATGGTCCCGGACATCGTCCGGATCTACCCCGAACTCCCCAAGACCGCGTCGGGGAAAGTGATCAAGGCCAAATTGCGGAGCGCGGAGGAATGACTGTTTCTTCCGCGAGACGGGCTTAAGAGCGTCTAACAAAATGAATTGATGGGTCTGACCCCACAAATGCTCGCCTCCCTTGAGGGAGGGGGCTGGGGGAGGGTGGCCAGCGTGAACGCTGGACCCAACGCCGCCTCAGGCTGACGCCGAGGGCGGCCGGCGTGACGCCGGATTCATTACCGCCCCGGCGCAAGCGGGGCGACATTGCCCACCGGGGGCGTCCCCGGTGTCATCGCCGCGTTGCCCCCAGGCGCTTGCCCGGCTTTTCACCCCCACCTTCCCTCCCCCTTGACGGGGGAGGAAGTTATGGAAAACTTCATTTAGTCAGACGCTCTAAGGATTCGCGGCGCACCGGAAGCCGACGGCCTCGTTGCGGAAATCCGGCCAGAAGGCCGCGCGGTTGGCCGAGCGGAGCGAGTCGAGGTTGGTGTCCCACGCGCCGCCGCGGATCACCTTGGACTCTCCCGTCTCCGGGCCCTTGGGATTGTCGTTGGGGCTGATCTGGTAATAATTTTCCAGCATCCAGTCGGCGACCCACTCGCTGACGTTGCCCGCCATGTCGTGCAAGCCGAACGGGTTCGGAGGAAACGAACCCACCGGCGCCGAGAACTTGAACCCGTCGGTCTCGGCGGGGTTCCTTATGTTAAGACTGCAAGCGGCGTCGCAAAAGTTGCCTTGCTTGCCGCTGAACGCGTCGCCCGTGTAAAATTCGCTTTTGGCGTTGGCGCGCGCGGCGTATTCCCATTCCGCTTCCGTGGGAAGCCGTTTGCCCAATTTTTTGCAATACTCCATGGCCTCGTCCCAGGTCACGCTGTCCGCGGGCAGGTCGGCCCCGATGTATTGCGAGGGGTTGGTTTTCATCTTGGACTGGAACGCGCTCTGGCTCACCTCGTATTTGTCCATTTTGAAGCCCGATACGCAGACCTCGTGTTTGGGCTTCTCGTCCACGTGTCCGTTGTCGCTCCCCATGGTAAAACAACCGCCCTTGATCTCGACCATGTCCTCGGACCCCTTGGACGCCGGCCCAACAGCGATCAGGCGTTTCTTGACCTCCATTTGCAATTCGCTCATCCGCAGATGGATCATGCGCGGCACGCCGAGGTATTTGATCCGCGCCTGGCTTTTGGGAACAAGTTCAATCTGGCCGCTCTTCTTGAAAAAAATGCGGTACTGGGAGACCGGCTCGCGGCTGACCGGCTCCACGTAGTTTTTCATATTGGTCCTGGGTTGCGGAGGCGCCAGAACGTTTTCGTCCACGATCTCCGCCTCCCGCGGCTCGGTCTCGCCCTCCAAATACACCAAAACGTTCCTCCCCGAGGAAACCGGCAGGGCGAGGATTTTCTCGATCAATTGGTTGGCCTCCTCGTATTTTTCGAGCTTGGCCTTGATTTCGGCCAAAAACTGCATCGCCTTCAAACTGTCGGGCTCCTCGGCGAGGGCCTTGCCGAAGCTTTCCTCCGCCGCGCCGAAATCCTTTTTAGCGACCGCCGCTTCCCCGCTTTCCAGCAATTGCGCCACGTCCGCATAAGCCATTTTGGGCCCAACAAAATAAAAAACGAGCAAGACGAGCAGAAAGCGGAAGACCCCGCCCGATACTTTTTCCGGGAACGCTCCGTAGGTTTTGGCCATGAGAATGGCTCCTATTGTTTGGTAGTTGACAATTTTAAAAGGGTTTCGAGGAGGGTCATTATAAACATTCCGGCCACGCATTCCAATCATTTTCCACCGGGGAAACCATTGGCCGGATTTTCGTTTTATTACTCGGAGCATAAAACAGGCGGCATTTTTAACGCTTTTGCACGTTAAGGATCAAAATCTCCCCCGCCCCTCTTTTTCAAGGAGGGGAGCGAAAGTCCCCCTTGCAAAGGGGGATTTAGGGGGATTTGAAATGCCATCTATTGAGCGCTCCCTCAGTAAGAACTCGAGAGTTCATCTCTTGCCAGAAGAGGCCTACGCGGATATTTTTACAAGTCGTTTGATTTGTCGATCAATGCCGGATCCAAAACCTTTGCTGTAAGAAAATCGTATATCGATCTGGCATAGACATAGTGGGACAAATAGTTGGGATGGCGGTCCCATTCCGAGACCGCCATGGACATTTTATTGTATTTTTGAAAAAGAGGAAGCGGGTCAACGACGCTGAAACCGTTTTTTCGAAGGTTTTCCCCGACGAACCGCATCAAATGAATATGACGGGCAAGATGTCCCGTCGGATTTCTAAAATCGTTTTTGTTGGGGGGCACGTCTCCCGCATACAGCAACGCGACTACCGGAGGCGGGAGACGATGGCGTTTCGTCAACTCCATGATTCCCGAAAACTCACTGAACAAATAGTTCCTTTCAAAATCACCGGGCAATTTATGGATGTTAATATTGGTGCGATCCTCGATAAGCTTGTAGATCAGGGTTTTCTCATGCCAGGGAACAACGCCTCGGAAATATTGAGGTGAGATGGAAAGAGGGGAAGAGCGGTCGGGACGGTTGAATATTTCCAAGTCCTTGGACTTGGGATCGGACAAATCGATTTTATCCATGACGGCAAAGCTGGACAAAATTCCTTTAGTCGTGGGTTGGAAATCGTTTTCATAAAAACCGATTATGACAAGATCGCATTCCACGTGCCGCAATACCGCTTTCATCAACTCATGCTCTTGATCGGTGGAATACCCTCCCATGCCGAAATTCAACACTTCAAATTTAAACGCCGCGTTTTTTCTCGATAAATTAAGAAGGCCCTCGAGCGTCTCCGTGTAACGATGATCGTTGTCAATGGCTTCCCCAAAAGTCAAACTGTCCCCAAAAACGAGAATCCGATACGTGTTGTCGAGTTTCTTGAAAGAAAAATTCCTTTCGCGAAATCCCAGCCGGTTTGTCGAGAATTTATAACCGAACGTACGGAACTCCTTATTGGGGGAAGCTATGTAAAAAATATTATTCGGAACCAGGAGATGCGCGTTTGTGCCCCATTTTTGCAAGAACGCGGGCGCGGGGGGAGGGCCGTTCCCGGAAAAGACTTTCTTTTCGAAATAAAGAAGGGAGCCCTCCAAAAATCCGACGCTGAAGACCAGAGCGGATAAAAAAAGACTGCCTTGGGAAAGGGTAAAGGAGAAGATTTTTTTGCCGCGCCGGTGAAACCCAATCGACGCCGCCAAAAAGGAGAAAAACAAAACCGCGAGAGCAAGAAAAAAAACCTTATGGAATCCGTTCATTCTGCTAATCGAACGCCTGGTGGGTTGGCGGAAAGAAACGGGAAATCAGCCGCCGTTTCAAGTTAAGACGGACAAAATCATTCTTTATTGGACGGATTTTTTCTTGTTTTTAAGCCCTCCGGTTTGGGGGAGGAACCCGCGGTTTTGATTTTCTTCAACGCGTTCCAGTCGTCTTCCGCGCCCTTCTTTTTTTTCTTGTACCGGTCCCTCTTGGGGAAATAGTCGATTCCGTCGATCATGATCCAACCTCCAAAATCAGGCGCGCCGGGGAAACCGAGCGCCGCATCGCGTCAAAAATATGCCGGTGGGCAAAAGACTGTATCCCCGTACTCGACCTGTGTCCTCGGGACAAACCGCGCGCCGTCAATAATATGCCGGGCATCCCAGCCCGGCGTTTTTTCGCGCCGCCGGGGTGATATTTGGCTCTTCGGGGATTATATTGGATTTAGGCGGTTAATGGCAAAAAAACGAGAGCCCGGGGAAAAAGTTCTCATTTTCGTTCATCGTTACACGTGTCGCAATTCCCTCGCTCTGAAACCGGAAAAAGCAAGCGTTGAAACAACCGCCTGTTCTTGGAAGACATTAGCGGTCCCGGAATGGAGTCGACCATGTTGCGGATCCGGATTCATGGACGCGGAGGACAAGGGGTCAAGACCGCCAGCCAGGTGTTGGGAAGCGCGGGATTTCTTTCCGGATACCAGGCCCAGGACTTTCCCCTGTATGGGGCGGAACGGCGCGGCGCGCCCATCGTCGCCTACACCCGTTTGTCCCCGGAACCCATTCTGGAAAGGGGTCCCATCGCCCGCCCGGACCTGGTCCTGGTAGGCGACGAAACCCTACTGCAAGACCCGCTGGCCGCTCCCCTGGGCGGGGCGGACGAATCGACCGCCCTGTTCATCAACTCCATCCATGGCGCCGAAGACCTCAAGGCGCATTTCCATCTTCCCGTGTTGCCTGTCGCATTCGACCTCACGGACATCTGCGCCCGCCATATCAAGCGCGGGACGGTGTTGAGCTCGGCCCTGGCCGCTGTCGGGGCCCGGATGTCCGGCATCGTCGAGATGGACACCCTGCTCACGGCGGTCCGCATGGAGTTGTCCGATCTCGGGGTCGGCGAGGAAATGATCGCGAAAAATCTGGACCTGGCCCGGGAGGTTTACGCGAAGGCGCCTTCCGCCGTTTTCAAACCGAAAAAGCGGGAGCCTCTGTCCGCCAGTCTCATGGCGGACCTCAGGCAGGAAGACGTCGCCAACGCCGCGCCCCTGATACTCGCCCCGGCCAACATGGCCCTCAGGAAAACGGGCAACTGGCGGGAGCGCCGGCCGGAAATCGACCTGAACGTTTGCAACGGGTGCTGGATCTGCTTCATCCGTTGCCCGGACGGCGCGATCCACATGGACGAGAACGACAAACCGGCGATCGACTACGACCATTGCAAGGGATGCTTGATCTGCGCCGAGGAGTGCCCCTCGGACGCCATCAAAATCCTCAGGGAGGTCACGTCATGGGCGTGAACGGACAAAGGACGATCCTGTTGACGGGCAACAAGGCGGCGGCGTGGGGCGCGCGGCTGGCGGACGTCGATTACGTGCCTGCGTTTCCCATCACCCCGCAGACCGAGATCGTCGAGACGCTGGCGAAATGGTTCGCCTCCGGCGCCATGCAGGGCAAGTTCACCAACATGGATTCCGAGCATTCCATGTTCGCCGCGGCGGCGGCCGCGGCGGCCTCCGGCGCGCGGGTGTTCACAGCCACCTCCAGCCAGGGCCTGCTTTACGGGTTGGAGGTCCTTTACACCGTCACGGGTTGGCGGGTCCCGTTCGTGTTCGCCAACGTGTCGCGGGCGCTGGCCACGCCCATCACGCTGGAACCCGACCATAACGACGTTTTGAGCGCGCGCGACTGCGGACTGGTCCAACTCCACGCGGAAACCTGCCAGGAGATCATGGACTTCATCCTTCTGGGATATCGCATAGCGGAAGACCGCCGGGTATGTCTCCCCGTCCTGGTGAACCTCGACGGATTCTACCTGTCCTTCACCAGGGAGCCAGTGGTCATT
>JACQQK010000117.1 GCA_016207065.1 Nitrospinota bacterium | reverse complement strand
GTCCACCAGGCCGATTTCCGCCCGGTCCGCGGGGACGAAACTCCCGATCTGGGCCATGAGCGCGATGAGGGCGGTCTGCCGCAGGTAGGTGGATTTGCCCGCCATGTTCGGCCCGGTGATGATCATGATCTGGTTTTCGCCGCAGTCGAGATGCGCGTCGTTGGGGATGAACCGGCTGGACGTCGCCAGGCGTTCCACCAGCGGGTGGCGTCCGTTGTCTATTCGCAGGGTCAAGCCGTCGTCGACGAGCGGGCGCGCGTAATTGTGGCGGTGGGCCGCTTCCGCGAAGGCGGCGAGCGCGTCGATCTCGCTGACAGTCCCGGCCATCTTTTGGATGCGCGCCCCTTCGGCGGCCACCGCTCGCCGCGTCTGCTGAAACAGTTCGGCCTCGAGGGCGGCGATCCTTTCCTCCGCCCCGGTTATCTCCGCCTCGTAGTCCTTGAGCTCGGGGGAGGCGTAGCGCTCGGCGTTGACCAGGGACTGTTTCCGGATGTAGTCCGGCGGGACGCGTTCGGCGTTCTTCTTGGTGACCTCGATGTAGTAGCCGTAGATTTTGTTGTGTCCGACTTTCAGGAGAGATATGCCCGTTCGGGTGCGTTCTTTTTCCTCCAGGGCCGCGATCCAGCTCTTGCCGTTTTTGCTGACGTTTCGCAACCGGTCCAGTTCCTCGTTGCATCCCGGCCGGACCAGGTTTCCGTCCTTGACGTTCGGCGGGGGGTCGTCGACGACGGTCCGGTCGATGAGGTCGCGTATGGACTCGAGATTGTCCCAGGTCTCGAAACGCTGGGACAGGGCGGAGGACGGGTCCCGGTCGAGGATCTCCCGGATTTCCGGAAAAACGGCGATGGAGTTTTTGAGCGCGGCCAGGTCCCGCGGGTTCCCGGCGGCGAGCGAGATGCGCGCCAAAAGCCTTTCGAGGTCGAAGATCCGGCGGAGCCGTTCGCGCAGGTCGGTCCTGAGGATGAGGTCGTTTTTGAATTCCTCCACCGCCGCCAGCCGCGTTTCGATGTCCTGCCCGTGCACGAGGGGTTTCAAGATCCATTCCTTGATCTTCCGGGACCCCATGGGGGTCAAGGCGAGGTCCAGCGCGTCGAGCAGGGAGTTTTTGCGCGATCCCTGGCTGGTTTGGTCCAGTTCGAGGCTCTTGACGGTGGCCTGGTCGAGGGCCTTGTAATTGCGGATGTTGAACGTGGAAAGGGAGGCGATGTGGTCGAGGGCGGATTTCTGCGTGTCGTACAGGTATTGGATGATCGCGCCCGCCGCGGACACGGCCTTGCTCAGATGTTCGCAACCGAACCCTTCCAGGGAGGCGGTCTTGAAATGTTCCAGCAGGAGCCGATGGGCCTGTGCGCGCGAAAAAGCCCAGTCTTCATAGGGCCGCAAGTGGCGCTGGTCCTCGTTCAGCCAGTTCCATTTTCCGCCGTCCCGCTCCAGCGCCGAGCCGGGGACGAGGATTTCCTTGGCTTCGATTTTATCCAACTCGTCCTTCAATAGCGATTCGGCGGACTCCCCGTCGATCTCGGTGGTCCTGAACAGTCCCGTGGTCAGGTCCAGCGCGGCCAGGCCGAAGCCGTCCTCTCCGAACGAAATCGCCGCCAGGAACTGGTGGTTCCTGGGGTCCAGGAGGTTGTCGTCGAGGACGGTCCCGGGGGTGATGACGCGGATCACTTCGCGCTTGACGATCCCCTTGGCGAACCGCGGGTCCTCCATTTGCTCGCAGATGGCCACGATTTTCCCGGCCTTGAGCAGTTTGGCGATGTAGGCGTTCGCGGAATGATAGGGGACGCCGCACATGGGCACGGGGTTGGATTTGTTTTTGTTGCGCGAAGTGAGGGCGATTTCCAGTATGGGCGACGCGGTCCTGGCGTCCTCGTTGAACATCTCGTAGAAATCGCCCATCCGGTAAAAGAGGATGGCTTGGGGGTAGTCCCTTTTGATGCGCTGGTACTGTTGCATCATCGGGGTATCGTCTTCCGCCGCCGGATCGGTTTTGAGGGCCGCTGACATGTGGAAATTTCTTAAAGCTTTATTTTTTGAAACAGGGGGGCCAGCCGGTCATAGGTCGTGCGGAGGTGTTCGGGATGGACCTTGGTCTCCCCCAGCGCCGGCATGAAATTGGTGTCTCCGTTCCACCGGGGCACGATGTGGGTATGGATGTGCTCGTCATACCCGGCCCCCGCGGATTTCCCCAGGTTGAGGCCGATGTTGAAGCCGTCGGGCGCATATGCGGCGGAGAGGATTTCCACGCACTTTTGCGTCAGGGCGCCCATTTGGTCCATCTGGGCCCGGTCCAGTTTGGTGATGCAGTTGACGTGGACGAACGGGGAAACCATCACGTGGCCGCAGTTGTATGGAAAAACGTTCATGATGACAAAACAAAGCGAGTCCCTGCGCAGGATGTAATGTTGCGCGTCGTCCCCGGCGCGGGGCAGGGAGCAGAAGATGCAATCGCCGGTTTTTTCCTGCCGGATGTATTCCATTCTCCAGGGGGCCCAAAGGCACTTCATGGCGCGGTCTTCCTTCAGCGGTCGTTAGGGTTCAGTAGGCGCAGGTCCCGCCGGGTTTACGGCCGGGAAAGATGTTCCCGAACAGTCTGGCGGTTTTTTGTCTCATCCGCCGGGCCTCCTGGGCGGACCGTTCGTGGTCCATGCCTGAAAGATGCAGTATGCCGTGAATTATTAAAAGGATCAACTCTTCTTCGAGGGAAAGGCGATGTTCCTTCGCCTGCGGACGGGCGGTCTCCAGGGAAACCACGACGTCGCCCAGCAGACGGAAATCCATTTCTCCCGCGGGGTCGTCCTCCTGGGGGAAGGACAACACGTCCGTGGCGGAGTCGATGTTTCTGTACCGGGCGTTGAGTTTCCGGATTTTGGCGTCGTTGACCAGGAGGATGCTGACCTCGTCGTCCGGGCAATGCAGGTCGTCCAGTATTTTTTGCGCCCGCGCTTTCAGGACGCGGGAATTCACCTTGTGTTTTCTTTGTTCGTTTCTCAGGAGTACCGTCATGGACGATTTGGGTTGCGGGGTAAGGTTGTTCCGGGATCCCGGCTCCCGGACGGGTTTTTTTGGGGCGGTCCGAAAATCCCCGCTTGCCGGGCGGGACGGGGTTCAGGTTTTCCCGTTGTTCTTGTCGTAGGCGCGGACGATCTCCTTGACCAGGTCGTGGCGGACCACGTCCTTTTCTGAGAAGTACACGAACTTGATGCCGTCGATGTCCTTCAAAATGTTTTGCACCTGGATCAGTCCGGACCGGGTTTCTCTCGGCAGATCGACCTGGGTGATATCGCCCGTGACCACCATCTTGGAACGGAATCCCAGGCGGGTGAGAAACATTTTCATCTGTTCCGGCGTCGAGTTCTGGCCCTCGTCCAGGATGATGAAGGAGTCGTTCAGGGTTCTGCCGCGCATGTAGGCCAGGGGGGCGATTTCGATGATGCCGTCCTGGATCATTTGTTGCACGCGGTTGAATTCCACCATGTCGTACAGGGCGTCGTATAG
>JACQQK010000006.1 GCA_016207065.1 Nitrospinota bacterium | reverse complement strand
TGGCGGACTGGAACATTCTCCCCAACGGCATGTTGTATGCCGCATACGACCTTGACCGCAATGGCAAGGCGGAGTTCTTCACCGTCCGGATGATCGAGAAGTCCTTCTTCTCCACGCAAACGGTTCAGGAAACCGCGAACGGTTTCCCGAACTGCAAGGTGTTTTTCGTCAATTACAGCCGCGACCGTTATTTCTACATCGTTTCCGCCAGACCGCTCTTCTACGCCATCGACGTGAACGAGGACGGCGTCTGGGACTTGATGTACAAGGACGTGTTGGAGGACGGGGTCAACGACAACGAGACTTTCTATGACAGTCCGTCGGGCGTCTTCACGGCGGCCATCGCAAACATGAAATAGAGGAGGCCAATCATGACGCCGAACGGACGAAAAACCGCATTGAAGGAACAAGGGGCCAATCGCTATATCCTATGTCGCGCCGGACGCCAGGGAAACAGGCGATATCATCTCCCAAATACCCTCCAGTCCATCCCTTCATTTTCCGGACCCGATTCGATTCTTCCGTAAAAAAATTTAGCTGGATTTTTTAAACTCGAAGTTTTCCGAGGACCCGTCGAGCTCGACGCGTATGGCGTCGCCGTCGGAAAACTCCTCCTGGAGAATTTTCATGGACAGCGGGTCCTGGAGATATTTCTGTATGGCGCGTTTAAGCGGCCTGGCCCCGAAAACGGGGTCATAGCCTTTTTCGGCCAGGACTTCCTTCACGCCGTCGCTGAGGACAAGGCTCATCCTTTTCTCCGCCAAACGTTTCCTGAGGTCGCCCAACTGGATCTCGACGATCTCTTTTATGCGGCCGCGGTCGATGTTGCGGAAGATGACGATGTCGTCGATCCGGTTGAGGAACTCGGGACGGAAATGGTTTCTTAATTCCTGCCGTACGCCTTCCTGGATTTTTTCGTATTCCGCGTCCCATGCGCCCTGCGACCCCGCTCCCTTGTCCTCGATGCGGGCCAACCGCATGCCGGCGTCCTGGATCGATTTCCCCGCGATATTGGAGGTCATGAGGATGACGGTGTTCTTGAAATCCACGGTTTTCCCGTGCCCGTCCGTCAACCGCCCCTCGTCGAGGATTTGCAGGAAGAGGTTGAATACGTCCGGATGGGCTTTCTCGATCTCGTCGAACAGGACCACGCTGTACGGTTTCCGCCGGACGAGCCCGGTGAGGTATCCGCCCTCCTCGTAACCGACATAACCGGGCGGCGCGCCGATCAGTCGGGCGACCGAGTGCTTCTCCATGTATTCGGACATGTCGATGCGGACCATCGCCTGTTCGTCGTCGAACAGAAATCCCGCGAGGGAACGGGCGAGATGGGTCTTCCCCACGCCGGTGGGGCCGAGGAAAAGGAACGTGCCGACCGGCCGGTCGGGGTCCTGCAAACCCGATCGCGCCCGGCGGATGGCGTTGGACACCAGGCGCACCGCCTCCTCCTGGCCGACGACCCGCTTGCGCAAATGCTCCTCCATGCGCACCAGCTTTTGCTTCTCGGTCTGCAACATTTTATCGACGGGGATGCCGGTCCACCGGGAAACGACCGTAGCAATGTCCTCCTCGCCCACTTCCTCGTTCAGCATTTTCGTTCCGGACTGCAATTGTTTCAGCCGCTCCTGCAAGGCTTCCTGCTCGGCCATCAGCCGGGGGAGCGTTCCGTATTTCAACTCCGCCGCCTGTTCCAGGCGCCCTTCCCGCTCCGCCTTTTCCGCGTCTTGCCGCGCCCGCTCGATCTTTTCCTTCAACGCGCGCTTCTCCTCGATGACCTTCTTCTCGCTTTTCCACTGCTCCTTCAAACCGTCGCAGGTTTCCTTCGCGGCTTGAATCTGCTTCTCTATGGCCTCCAAACGGCTCACGGATTCGGCGTCGGTCTCCTTCTTAAGCGCGGCGCGTTCGATTTCCAACTGCGTGATCCGCCTCTGGTACTGGTCGATCTCCGTAGGCAGGGAATCGATCTGCATCCTCAGTCCCGAGGCCGCCTCGTCGATCAGGTCGATGGCCTTGTCGGGGAGAAACCGGTCGGGGATATACCGGTGCGACAGCTTGGCCGCCGCCAGGATGGCCGCGTCCTGTATGCGCACGCCGTGATGGACCTCGTATTTTTCCTTGAGCCCGCGGAGGATGGAGATCGTGTCCTCCACCAAGGGCTCCCCGACCATGACGGGCTGGAACCTTCGCTCCAGCGCCGGGTCTTTCTCGATGTGTTTGCGGTATTCGTTGAGGGTGGTGGCGCCTACGCAATGCAGTTCGCCGCGCGCCAGCGCCGGTTTGAGCATGTTCGAGGCGTCCATGGAGCCTTCGGCTGAACCGGCGCCCACCAGGGTGTGGAGTTCGTCGATGAACAGGACGATGTCCCCCTCGCTCTGGCTTATTTCCTTCAAAACGGCTTTCAACCGGTCCTCGAACTCGCCGCGGAACTTGGTCCCAGCGACCAGGGCCGCCAAATCGAGCATGACGATGCGCTTGTCCTTCAACCCTTCCGGCACGTCCCGGCGCGCGATGCGCTGGGCCAGCCCCTCGACGATGGCGGTCTTGCCCACGCCCGGCTCGCCGATGAGCGCCGGATTGTTCTTGGTCCGGCGCGAGAGGACCTGGACCACGCGCCGGACTTCCACGTCGCGCCCGACGACCGGGTCGAGCTTGCCGGCCCGGGCTTTCTCGGTGAGGTCGATGCAGTACCTCTGCAAGACCTTGTATTTTTCCTCCGGACTCTGGTCGGTCACGCGCTGGGTCCCGCGGACGGACATCAACGCCTTCAAAACGGCGTCCCGGTCGATCCCCAGGGACTTGAAGGTCCGCCCGGCGCCCGACGCGGGATTCCGCGCGGCCGCCAGGAACACGTGTTCGGCGCTCAGAAATTCGTCCTTGATCAGACGCGCCTCCTCGAACGCGCGGTCCATGATTTCCTTGAGCTGGGGCGAAACGTAAATCTGGCCCGAACCGCTGACCCTGGGGATTTTCTTGATATTGTTTTCAAGCTCCCTGCTTAAACGGTTCGCGTCCAACCCGATCTTGCGGACCAGGGCCTGCGCGATCCCCTCTGGATCTTTCAGGAGCGCCAAAAGAAGATGCTCGGCATCAAGGGATTGCTGTCTCTCCTGTTCGCAGTACGACTGCGCGTCCGCGAAAGCGTCTTGGAGCTTGATGGTCATCTTGTCGAAACGCATTACAATCTCCTCCCTGATGGTGGTCTACGGCTTCAAAACCTGAATAAGACCGGGCGGGAGGGAAGTCAAGGTGGGTTAGGGGGGGCATTAGAAACTATTGTTCACGCCAGCGCAACGCCACGGGAACGCCCTCCGCGACGAGTGGGCGTCATTGCGGGGCTCCGACGAAGCAATCCAGCGGCTGGATCGTCGCGCTCGCTCCGTTCGCTCGCTATGACGGGGCGCCGGAGGAAAAAGGTTGGGGACGCTCAGGCGATGCGTTTTTCGGACAGCCAGCGTTCGGCCTCCAGGGCCGCGGCGCAACCGGTCCCGGCGGCGGTCACCGCTTGCCGGTACTTGTGGTCGTGGACGTCCCCGGCGGCAAACACCCCTTCGATGTTGGTCTGCTGGGTCCCGGGATTCACCACGATGTATCCGTTCTCCGCCAGGTTGATCTGTCCCTTGAAAACCTGGGTGTTCGGGGTATGGCCGATGGCGTAAAAGATCCCGGCGACGGGGATTTCCGTTTCCTTCCGGGTTTTCACGTTTTGAACGCGCGCTCCGACGACGTAATTCTCGCCGACGGCGTCCGCCAGGACCGAATCCCAAACCATCTCGATCTTGGGATCTTTCAATACCCTCTCCCGCATGATCTTGGAGGCGCGCAGTTCGTCTCTCCTGTGGACCAAATACACCTTGGAGCCGAACTTGGTCAGGTAGGAAGCCTCTTCGCAGGCGGTATCGCCGCCTCCGATCACCATCAAAGGCTGGTTGCGGAAGAACGGCAAGGCGCCGTCGCACACCGCGCAGGCGGACATGCCGTTGTTCCACAACCGTTCCTCGCTGGGCACGCTCATGCGCTTCGCGGTGGCGCCGGTGGCGATGATCGCGGCGTGGGCGAAAACCTCGGTTTTCTCCGATTTGACCCGGAACGGGCGGCGGGAAAAATCGACCTCGACCGCGTCTTCCTGGACCATTTCGGTCCCGAAGCGGAGCGCCTGCTTGCGGAAAAGTTGCATCAACTCGGGACCGCCGATTCCCTCGGGAAACCCCGGATAATTCTCGACCTCGGTGGTCGTGGTCAGTTGCCCGCCCGCCGAGCCGCCCAACATGTAACCCTCGAACATGAAAGGGGCCAGATTGGCCCTGCCACAATAAATGGCGGCGGTGTGCCCCGCGGGCCCGGAACCAATGATGACGATATTGCGAACGTTATTCACCATCGCTAAAAACCTTTCTCAAGGAAGCGAAGCGGCGCAACGAAATCCCACGTCGCTGAACTGAAGCTCGGGAGAGCGCGCAACCCTGTCGGCGGCCCTCAGGTAATGGCTCGGCGAATTCCAGGAACCGCCGCGGACCACTTTTTCCTTCCCCTGGGACGGCCCTTGAGGATCGGCCTGGACCTCGGCGGTTTGATAAGGGCCGTACCAATCCTGGGTCCACTCGTACACGTTGCCCATCATGTCGAACAGGCCGTTGGCGTTGGGCACGAGCAGACCGACGTCCTGGGGAGCCCCTTTGTCGTAGGGGCGGCCGAAATACGCCCCGCCTGGGTTCTTTCCCTGCGCGGCGCGCTCCCACTCCGCTTCCGTGGGCAAGCGGGCCTTCCGCCACTGACAATAGGTTTTGGCGTCCTCCCAGGTCACGAACGCGACCGGTTGTTGCGGCCGGTTGAAATCCGTCGGCCGGAACTCGTGTATCGCGTTGGGATTGCAAACCGAGGCGGCCACGCATTCATTGTACTGGGCGTTGGTGACCTCGCGTTTGTCGATGGCAAACCGGCCCAACCGCGCGGAGTGAGAAACCTCGTCGCTACACCAATCCGAGTTTTTCTGCCGGTCCTGACAATAAGTATCGCCCATGACAAACTCGCCGGCTTCGATCACGACCTGGTTCGGGGCTTCTTGGGCGAATGCCAATGGACTTGCCAGGGTCGATAAGATGAAAATAGCGGCCGAAAGGACCCCTGTTTTTTTATTTCCGGGCGTTTTTTTCAATCGGGCCGCCCCTCGGTGTTGGCCAGGATCGCGTCGCGCACCGCATTGTAATCGGGAGGCAATTCCAAGGCCTTGTAAGCGCATTCCGATTTGACCCCGGGCAACTTGTCGGTATGGTACTTGTAAAGGAAATCGGAGAACTTGAGCGCGTTGGCGGTGGAGATGACGATCGTCCGGTCCTTTTTCTTGATCACTCCGCGCGCCGCGAGTTTCTCCGCCGCGGCCATGGCCACCCCGGTATGCGGGCAACAGAGCAGACCCGTCCGGTTGGCCCGGCCCACGGCGTTGGCCAGTTCGTTCTCCGTGGCTTCCTCGACGATACCGTCGAACTCCTCCAAGGCCCGGATGGCTTTCTTGACGCTTACCGGGTCGCCGATCTGTATCGCGCTGGCCAGGGTCTTGCGCGCCTTGATGGGTTTGTATTCCTTGAACCCGCGTATATAGCTTCGATACAGCGGGTCCGCATGCTGGGCCTGCGCGCAAACCAGCCGGGGAAGTTTTTTAACGATGCCCAGGTCGTACAACATCCGGAACCCCTTCCCTATCGCGCTGACGTTTCCCAGGTTTCCCCCGGGCACGATGACGAAATCGGGGACATCCCAGTTGAACTGTTGCACCAGTTCGAAACTGATGGTCTTCTGCCCCTCTATCCTGAGGGAGTTCATCGAGTTCGCCAGGTAGATATCGTTCTTCCGGCATATCTCCTGCACCAGCTTCATGCACCCGTCGAAATCGGTGTCCAGGGACAGGGTCAATACGCCGTGGGTGATGGGTTGAATGAGCTGGGCGAGCGATATCTTGTTGCGCGGCAGGAACACGATGGCCGGGATCCCCGCGACCGCGCAGTAGGCGGCCAGGGCCGCGGAGGTGTCGCCGGTCGAGGCGCAGGCCACGGCGCGGATCTTTTTGCCGTCGGCGATCATCTGCTTGACCATGGAGACCAGCACCGTCATCCCCAGGTCCTTGAACGAGCCCGTATGGGCCATGCCGCACTGTTTCACCCACAGGTCGTCGAGCCCGATCTGCCGGCCCAGGCGCTCGGCCCAGAACAGGTTGCTCCCGCCCTCGTAGGTGGAAACGATGTTCTCGTTGTCCACGTTGGGGCACACGAGTTCCTTCTTTCCCCACACGGAGCTTCCGTAGGGCCATTCGTGCTTGCGATAGCGTTTTTCAAACAGCTCCTTCCAGTCCCGCGCGCTCCGTTTCTTGAGCAGTTTGGTGTCGTGGCACACCTCGAGGAGGTCGCCGCAACCCGGGCACCGGTAGATGATCTCGCCGAGATCGTATTTTCCGGAGCAACCGTTGATGCACTGAAACCAGGCCCGAAACTTCATGCTCATCTCTCCACGCGCAACAAAACGGTTTTTTCGCATACGCAATCAAGCCGGTCGATCTCGCTCAAGGCGTCCTGAATGTTCTTTTCCCGCGCGGTATGGGTCATCATGATCAGGGGCACGCCTTTCCCGTTCTGGTCCCGGCCTCTCTGGATCACCGACGCGATGCTGATGGAGTGGTTGCCCAGGACGCCGGAAATCCTGGAGAGGACCCCGGGATTGTCCAAGACCCTGAAGTGCAGGAAATACTCGGCATCGATCTCGCTGATGTCCTTGAGCGGGATGGGTTTGACGTTGGCGATTTGAAAGGACTGCGACGGGACGCGGTTGCGCGCGCCGGAAAGGATGTTGCGGGCCACCTCCACCACGTCGCCGACCACGGCGCTACCGGTGGGCAGGGAGCCGGCCCCGTGTCCCACAAGGATGTTCTCGACCATGAAGTTGTCGCAAACGCGGACGGCGTTCAATACGCCGTTGATGTTGGCCATGGGATGGCTCTCCGGGATCATCGCGGGATGGACGCGGACGTCGAGGGACTGTCCGTCGAACTTGGAGATCGCCAGCAGTTTGATGCGGTAACCGAAATCCTTGGCGCACTGGACTTCCTCCGGCGTGATCTTGGAAATCCCTTCCACATGGATGTCCTCGTAGTCGATCCTCGCCCCGTAGGCCAGGCGCGTCAGGATCGCGATCTTGTGGGCCGAATCGATGCCCTCGATGTCGAAAGTCGGGTCGGCCTCCGCGTAACCTTTTGCCTGGGCTTCCCGCAAGGCCTTTTTGAAATCGCAGTTCCCGTCGGTCATCTTGCTGAGGATGTAGTTGGCGGTGCCGTTGACGATCCCCTCGATGGCGGTGAACTGGTTGGCGACGAAGGATTCGCGGATGGAGCGGATGATGGGGATCGCGCCGGCCACCGAGCCCTCGAAACCAATGGACAACCGTTTCTTCTCGAGGGCGGCGAAAATTTCGTCGCCGTGCTTGGCCAACAGAGCCTTGTTGGCGGTGACCACGTGCTTGCCGTTTTCGATGGCCTTCAAAATGAAAGTCCGCGCCGGTTCGTAGCCGCCGATCAATTCGATGACGACATCGATATCGGGATGGCAGAGGGCTTCGTTGGCGTCCTTGGTCAATACTCCCCTGGCGACGGTCACCCCGCGGTCGGTCTTGATGTCCAGGTCGGCGATCTTGACGATCTCGATCGAGGCCCCCAGACGTTTGCGGATCGTCTCCGCGCTTTGCGCAAGGATTTTGACGACTCCCGATCCGATCGTCCCGAACCCCAGCAATCCGACTTTTATCGTTTTCGTTTTCATAGGACCTCGAAAATCGCGGGCGATTTAGAACAGTTCCCGTATTCCCCGGACCGCCTGGCGTATCCGGTGCTCGTTCTCCACGAGAGAGAAACGCACGTAGCGGTCCCCGCCGTCGCCAAACCCGATCCCCGGGGACACCGCGACCTTGGATTTTTCCAGCAACAACATGGAAAACTCCAGGGAACCCATCTGTTTATATTGGTCCGGGATCTCCGCCCAAACGAACATGGTGGCCTTGGGCGGCGTCACCTGCCAGCCGATCCGGTTCAAGCCTTCGCAGAGCGCGTTGCGGCGGCTCTGGTAGGTATTGCGGATTTCCTCCACGCAATCCCGGGGCCCGTTCAAGGCGGCTATGGCGGCGATCTGAATGGGCTGAAACATCCCATAGTCGTGATAGCTCTTCAGGCGCGCCAGGGCGTGAATCAACTCGGCGTTGCCGCAGGTGAAACCCACCCTCCAGCCGGGCATGTTGTAACTTTTGGACAAGGTGAAAAACTCCACACCCACGTCCTTGGCGCCGGGGACCTGCAAAAAGCTGGGCGCCTGGTAACCGTCGAAAACCAAATCGGCATAGGCGAGGTCGTGGATCACGATCAGGTTGTGCTCCTTGGCGAACTCCACGATCTTGACGAAGAAATCGATGTCCACGACCGCCGTGGTGGGGTTGTGGGGAAAATTGATGATCAGCGCCTTGGGCCGCGGCCAGTTGCGTTTGAAGGCTTCCAGGAGCGCCGTGAAGAAATCGACGTCCTTGGAAAGCGCCACGTTCACCACGTCGCAGTTGGACAATATGAAAGCGTAGGTATGAATGGGATAGGTGGGCGAAGGCGCCAGCACCGAGTCCCCCGGGCCGGTTATGGCCAACGCCAAATGGGATATCCCCTCCTTGGAGCCGATCGTGGCTATGGCTTCCGTATCGGGATCCAGTTCCACCTGGTATTTGCGCTTGTACCAATCGGTAATTGCCAGCCGTAACTTGTAAATCCCCTTGGAGAGCGAATAGCGGTGGTTTTGCGGTTTATGGGCCGCCTCGCACAATTTTTCGACGATATGCGGCGGAGTGGGCATGTCCGGATTGCCCAGACCAAAATCGATAATGTCCTCTCCCCGCCGCCGGGCCTGCATCTTCCGCTCGTTGACAATATTGAAAACATACGGCGGCAAACGGCTGATTCTGGGAAATTCTCGCATGAGCGCTTTCGGTCCGCGGTCAAGTTCGACGACAAAGAACCGACCCGGCCTTCCTTGGATTTTTTATATTGGGCCTGTTGGATTTTACAAGATTTAGACGTGCCGATGGAATCGCGGAAACTTCGGAAATTCCGGAGCGCGCGCCAATCGATTACATTTCGCGCGCCTCGCCAATCCCCTGCGTAACATAACATACTTTGGCGGGACCGGCAACTGGATCGAAAAAGCGGAAAGCGCCGGGGCTTGCGCTTCTCAGCCGAGACGCGCCGCCTCCCGATGGTTGGCGATGGTCCTGGAGTTGATGCCGATTCCCTGTTTGAGACGGGTGTTTTGAAAATTGGACATCATGCTCACCACCCCCACCAACCGCCCGTCGCACCCCACGATGGCGCCGCCCGAATTGCCGAAGAATATCTCGTTGTCCTTGAACAGCACGTAATCGGAGGCGGCCAGCATATCTTTTTTCTTGATCCGCGCCTTTTGTAAAGAGTAGTATTTGCGGTTGGGATGCCCCACGACCATGAGGGCGCTCTCGCCTTCGAAACTGTTTTCCAATTCCAGCCAGGACGGATAAGGGGTCTTCGTGGAAATGAACGCCAGGTCCACCCCCCTGACCCTGTGGATGGATTCGACGCCGATGGGGTCTCCCGGCTCGGCCAGGGTTTCTTCCTTGACCGAGGGAAGGAAAACCCGCACGCTCTTGCCGTCCACGACGTGTTCCGCCGTGGCGATGAGTCGGGGGCCGATGAACACCCCTGCGCCGACCGCGTCGTCGGCGTTGACGACCACCGTCGCGGAAGCGACTTTCTTGTACAGCCGGTCGCTGTTTTCGCAGGCTATCCCCTTGCCGATCAACTGCTCCTCCAGTTTGTTGGCGGGGGGATGCAACAGCACGCGGATGGCGCGTTTCAACCGTTTGGGATAAGTGTTCTCCGGGTCCGTCACCGTAAGCCGCTGGTTGTGCAGGACCAGCAGGCCCAGCGCCACGACAAGAACGGTCATAACGTTCTTTTTGGTCCGGTCGTTTTGAGCGTAAAAACCCATGGGTTTATATGGACTATTCGCGAATCGTATTATTGGGGATCATTCAGGGGATAACGGAGTTTCTGCCGATCTCGAGTTCCGGCCATCTCATCCTCGCGCCGAAGGTGTTCGGTTTCGAGGACCAGGGGTTGGCCCTCGACGCGATGCTACACTTGGCGTCCCTTCTAGCCATTATAATATTTTTCAGGCGCGATTTGCTGAAATTGCTTGTGGCCTTTTTGGACCCGAAGGGGGACAAGACGGAGAAAAAACTCGCCTGGAGCATCGTCGCCGCCACCATCCCGGCCGGGATCGCCGGGCTGGCGTGGGGCGACGCCATCGAACATCAATTGCGAAGCTCGACCTTCGTGGCGTGTAACCTCATCTTCTGGTCGCTGGTCTTTCTGGCCGCCGACCGCATGGCGCCGAAAAACTCCGAGAAGGAAGGGGAGATCCAGCGCCTGAGCCTGGGACAGGCGCTGTTCGTGGGGTTCGCGCAGGCGATGGCCCTGCTCCCCGGCACTTCGCGGTCCGGGGTCACCATCGCCGCGGGGCTTTTCTGCAAACTGTCGCAAACCGCCGCGGCGCGGTTTTCGTTTCTTCTGGGAACGCCGATCATACTGGCTGCGGGCCTGCACAAGACGGTTTCCATCATGCGCCTGCCCAACGAGCATCTGATATACGGCGGCGGCCAGCTCGCCGCGGGCTTCCTGGTCACGTTCGTCGCCGGGTATTATTCCATCCGGCTGTTGCTGAAAATCGTGGGACGGGTCGGTCTCCTGCCCTTCATCATCTACCGCATTTTGCTGGCCATCGTCATCCTGGTCTATTTCCCCAGATAAGCCGGGTCTCCAACGCTAAAAAAAGAAAAGCCGGCCAGGAAAAATCCCCGGCCGGCTTTTTCGTAAAATCGCTAAAATCGAATTATTGGCAGGTAACCTCGATGGGAACCGTGCCCGTGTTTTCAATGCGGACCTCGCCGCTGATGTCGCCAATGGAATCGCCGCGGCTGAAGTTGTCCTGTTTCATCAAGGTCACTTTGTTCCGGCCCATGCTGTGCTTGTCGGCCATACCCACTCCCCGGTCGCCGGCATGGCTGTTATTCTCCTCGGGCCCCAAGCTGATGGGAATCGTCGAAAAATTGGACGATTTCCAAATGACGGCATTGGCATTGCTACGGTCCGTCGCCGAAGTCCCCTTGGCTTCCAGCGTAATGGAGCTGGCGTTATTGCAACTCGTCTTGGCGCCCGGCGCGATCGTCCCGGCGAAAGCCGAAGCCGCTAAACAGAAAACCGCAAAAATCATCGTTCCTACTAATGCGAGCTTTTTCATTTTTTCCTCCCTTACCCTAAGTTTAACGTTTTACTTGACCTCACCGAAAAACCTAAAACGGAAATCGGTTAAACCCACCTCCTTCCATATGCTGTATAACTTATTGAAAAATAATAAATACCCTATGGGAAAACCCTGTGGGAAAATCCCAAAATCCTTAACCCCGAAAGCGGAATGCCGGGGGTTGCAAGGCGCCGCGCGTTAAGCTTTTCGAGAAATTAATTTTGAGTCGTTTTCTTACTGACAATCAGTAAGTCAATTTATACCGAAGGGGCTAACATGTCAACCCTTTTTTAAGCTCTCCGGCCCTACAAAAAGCGTCTGTTCCATTAACCCCATGAAACGCTTTTCAATCCCAATGAGCCGGACAATCTTTATGGCGGGAATTCCCGGCGGGCAGGCTTCCTTGAGGAGCAGGGGAACGCTTCAATTTTCCACGAGACAGTTTTCCAGAACGGACCCTTTGGGGATGGTCATGTGGGCATTATGGCTTACGATGGAGACGTTCCCCCTGAGCGTCACGTTTTCCTCAAACCGGACCTCCCCGTCCAGCGTCAGCGAATCCAGGTCCAGGATGTTCGGGATGGAGCGGAACCGGGCGAAGTAATCCTCCAAGCGGGCGAACGATTTCCCCAGTTTCACCTGGGGCAGTCCGCTTTTCGTCCGCGCCGGATTGCGGACCAACCGTCCGCCCTCCAACTTGAACAGGTCGGACTGGACCAGCAGAAGGTCGTCCGTTTTTTTGACCGGAAGGAACCGCTCCCGTCCCACGAGCGCCCCCCGGGCCGCGGGGAAATGGTCCAAGCCGGACCCGATGGCCGTTTCCAATTGCACCACGTCGATGCCGGCGACGGTCTTGCGGTTGACGATCACTTCCAGGTCCAGCGGCCCCTCGTCGAGCCTTTTGCGCAAATGCGCCAGGTTGATCCAGATGTTGTTGGTATTAAAAAACCTGAACTTCTCCAGGTTGTAGAAGTCTTCCAGGCGCTCGTCGGGAACGCGGGCGATTTCCAACAACCGCAACCGGGAACCGTCATGGTACAGGACCCCTCCCTTCACGTCGGCGAGGGTCTTTTGGGTGACTTCCATGAGGAAAGGGATGTCCTCCTCCAGCATATGGGAAAGGATTCGCGCATCGACCTCGGCGCCCAGGTTGTCGGCGTTGGAAACGAAGAGGATGTTTTTCCCGGCGTTCAATAGCTTTTCGAGCGCCCCCCGGTTTTGCAGACAATGGAAAATGTCGCCGTGACCGGGCGGATACCACGCTTCCCGGCCATACTCGCGCGCGTCCAGAAGCGCTCCGTTGTCCTCGCGAAAACGCGGGAATTTGCTTTGCTGAAACCCCTCGACGAACGATCGGTAGCGATGGCCATCGAGCGTCTTTTGCGTCTCCTCCTGGGTATAAAAACTGTTCATCAGGACCAGGGGGACGTCGACGCCATGGACGGCGCGGATTTCCCGCAACTGTTCCAGGATCAGGTCCAAAAAGGTTTTCCCCTCCTTCACCACGATCAAGGACTTGGCGCCGGGGCACCCCATGCTGGTCCCCAACCCCCCGTTCAATTTGCAGACCGCCAAACGGGAAAGCGCCGCGCGCGTTCCTTTCCGGTCCGGAACGGGAAACGAATCGTACGGGACCAACCCGTCCGCATCCGGCATCCGGATCGAATCCCAGTCCGAAATTTTGGAAGGCCCCGACCGATACCTCCTGTACAGCGACAAAAAGGCCTCGATCTCGACGTCAGGCATCTCCAATTTACTCAAAAGTTCCCGCATGTGAAAAACGGCAAAAGATTATCGACCCAAACGGACATATTTGATAAGATGGATCATATCAGAGGTTTTAAAGAACCTCGACAAGTTTATCTCAATGACGGCAAGTAACATAAGGAGTCTTACCCAACCTCTTTCAGACGGCACAATTCCATAAAATGGCGCGCGACCGGAAAATCGACCTCGAAACCTGGCATGAAGCAAGAAGCGTGGAAGCCCTCAAGCAATCGTTCAACGCGCACTTGAAATATTCGCAGGCCAAGGACCAGTATTCGGCCACCACATTGGACCTGTACAACAGCCTGGCGATGACGGTCCGCGACCGCCTGGTGGACCGCTGGATACAGACCCAGCAATCGTATTACCGCCAGGACGTCAAACGCGTTTACTATCTCTCCATGGAATATCTGTTGGGGCGCATCCTGTCCAATTACCTGGTCAGCCTGGACCTCAACAGTAAATGCCGGCAGGCGGTCCGCGATCTGGGTTACAACCTGGAGGAAATCCAGGACCAGGACGTGGAACCCGGCCTGGGGAACGGCGGCCTGGGTCGGCTTGCCGCCTGCTTTCTGGATTCCATGGCCACGCTGGAGCTTCCCGCCTACGGTTACGGTATCCGGTACGAATTCGGGATCTTCTACCAAAAGATCGTCAACGGTTTTCAGGTGGAGACCGCCGACAACTGGAACCGCAGGGGCGGCAACCCCTGGGAGATCCCGCGGCCCGAATTCATCTACCCGGTGAAATTCTACGGGAAAGTCCGGGAGCGCGTCAATTCGCGCGGCGAGACGACGCGCGAATGGGAGGACACCCACGACGACGTCATGGCCATGGCCTACGACGTCCCCGTCCCCGGCTACCAGAACGACACCGTGAACAACCTGCGCCTCTGGAGCGCGCGCTCCACCCGCGAACTCGACTTCGAATTTTTCAACGTCGGCGATTACGTGCTCTCCGTGCGGCAAAAACAGGAGTCGGAAACCATCTCCAAGGTCCTCTATCCCAACGACGCCGTCAGCCAGGGCAAGGAACTTCGCCTGAAGCAGGAATATTTTTTCGTTTCCGCGTCCCTGCAGGACATCATCCGCAGACACAAGAAAGTCAATCCCTCCCTGGACAACTTCTGCGACAAGGTGGCCATCCAGTTGAACGACACGCATCCGGCGCTGGCCATTCCGGAACTCATGCGCATCCTCATCGACGAGGAAAAAATGCCCTGGGACAAGGCCTGGGACATCGCGGTCAAAACCTTCGGCTACACCAACCACACCATCCTGCCCGAGGCCTTGGAAAAGTGGCCGGTGAGCCTGCTGGGCTACCTTCTCCCCCGGCATTTGCAGATCATTTACGAAATCAACACGCGTTTTCTGGACGCCGCCCGGGCCCGGTTCCCCCGCGACGACGAGCGGCTGGGCCGGATGTCCATCATCGAGGAAGTCCCCGTCAAGTCCGCGCGCATGGCCCACCTGGCCATCGTGGGAAGCCATTCGGTGAACGGCGTCGCGGCGCTCCACACCGAGATCCTCAAGGAAAAAGTCTTCAAGGACTTTCACCAACTCTTCCCCGGCAGGTTCAACAACAAGACGAACGGCATCACCCAGCGGCAATGGCTGAAATCCTGCAACCCCGAACTGGCAAGTTTGATCACCGACCACATCGGCGGCCAATGGGCCTCGGACCTGAACGAGCTTAAAGAACTGCTTCCCTTGATCGACGACGACCCGTTCCGCAAACAATGGAGCCAGATCAAGAAGAACAACAAAAAGCGGTTGGCGGATTACCTATTCGAAAAACTGGGAGCCAAGGTGGACCCGAACTCCATGTTTGACGTCCAGGTCAAACGCATCCACGAATACAAGCGGCAATTGTTGAACATCCTCCACGTCGTGGTTTTATACAACCGGATAAGGCTCGCTCCCAAACGGACGTTCCTGCCACGCACCGTCCTTTTCTCCGGAAAGGCGGCCCCGAGTTACGCCATGGCCAAGCTGATCGTCAAGCTCATCAACAGCGTCGGGGATAAAGTCAACTCCGATCCCGCGGTGAACGGCAGGCTCAAGACGGTCTTTCTTCCCAACTATTGCGTTTCGCTGGCGGAAAAAATCATCCCCGCCGCGGACCTCTCCCAGCAGATCTCCACCGCCGGGACCGAGGCCTCCGGGACCGGCAACATGAAGCTGGCCCTGAACGGGGCCCTGACCCTGGGGACTCTGGACGGAGCCAATATCGAGATCATGGAGGAGGTGGGACCAGAGAACATTTTCATCTTCGGACTGAAAACGGAAGAGGTCGCGAAACTGAAACAAAAGGGCTACCACCCAAAGACGTATTATCAGGGCAACCCGGAACTGAAAGAGGCGATCGACATGGTCCGCGACAATTATTTTTCGCCGGAAAATCCCGGGTTGTTCCTGCCCATCGTCGACAACCTGCTGAACAGCGACCCATTCCTGGTTTTGGCGGACTTCGCCTCTTATTCCGAGATGCAGAAAACCGTCGAGAAGGAGTACTTGAACGGCGAACTCTGGATCCGGAAATCCATCATCAATTCGGCGCGCATGGGGAAATTCTCCAGCGACCGCACCATCCAGGAGTACGCCGACGACATCTGGAACGTCCACTCGATAAACGGGAAAAGGCGCCAAAAACGAGAACCCCCCACTACATCATAGGCGGCCCATTGCCGCCCCGCCCTGCCGGGCTTCTTGAATCCGCCGCCGGAGAGTGGTACCCTGATAAGTAGATCGCGGTATGGAAGACCGATTCTTTCAAGAATTCATTTTCCACATACCCTCGGCCAGGCTGTTTCCATGTTGATTTTCCGCAACAACATCTACGAAAAAAAGAGCGGCCCTCCCACCGCCGCCCCCAAACAGCCGATCGAATATCACGAATGGTTCGATCCCTTCAACTTCTTCAAGGCCGTTCTGGAGGAGGAGGGAGGAGTCGTAAACATCATCAAGCGTCAGCAGAGGGAATTCTGGAACGAAGACTGTCAGAAGTTCTACCCCCACGCGCACAAAATAGGCCCCCTGCCCGTCCTCGATAAAATCCGCCGCGTCCTGCAAAACGGACTGGAGGACAAATCCACGTGGCATTCCATGAACACGTACCACTTCTGCCTTCTGTACGATATTTGCGCCCGTCACGCGTTCAATTACAACCACGACAACAGAGAGGAACGGACCAAGATTTTCCCGGAACTCCGCGGCGAGCCCCTGCACTTCGACCTTCTGGTGAAGGATTATTTTTTCAACACGGTGTTCCTCATGGACGAAGACAGTTTCAACGCCCTGTCCCCCGAGGAGAAACAAAAAAAAGGGTTCACCTGCCCATGCCAGTTCGGGGTGGTCAACGGTCTCCTGCCTACGACGGAGGAGATGTCCCTCAAGGAAACCAGGGACTATCCCTACACCATCTACGTTTGACCCCTCCCCTTCCCCGCCCCAATTAATGAAGTTCGATGGTACAATGTCCCTGTCATTTTGAATCCGACTTAATTTGACGGGAGGTTCCGCTTTTGCAAATAGTAGTCACGGCTGACGAGATGCGGGCCATCGACCAACGGGCCATCGAAAAACACGGCATCCCCGGCCTCGTCCTCATGGAGAACGCCGGGCGTTGCGTGGCCGACTTGTTGTGGGAGAAGTTTCCCGGCCTGCGCGAAAAGAAAGTTGTCGTGTTCGCGGGCAAGGGGAACAACGGCGGCGACGGGTTCGTCGTCGCGCGCCATCTGTTCAACCGGGGCGTCTCCGTCCGGGTCTACCTGCTGGGCCGCCACTCGCAATTACAGGGAGACGCCAGGACCAACGCCGGCATCGCGCGCAACCTGGGCGTCCCCATCCAGGAAATCGACGAAAGGTCGCTGAACTCCATCCAGCACAACCTCGGCCATTGCCACGTCGTGGTGGACGCCATCTTCGGAACGGGGCTGACCCAACCCGCCGAAGGGCTGTACGAGAAAGCGATCCAGAAGATCAACTCCGCCAACAAATACGTCGCCGCCATCGACGTCCCGTCGGGGACCGGTTCCGACGGCGGGCAACCGATGGGGCCGAGCGTCAAGGCCAACCTGACCGTCGCGCTCGGACTCCTGAAGCGAAGCCACCTGCTCTACCCCTCCGCGGAGACCATGGGGGAGGTCCGCCTGGCCGACATTGGCTTGCCCAAAATGGCTATCGACGAACAAGATGTCAAACTTTTTCTGACGCAGGAAGACGACGTCCGCGCCTTTTTCAAGCCACGCCATCCCGACACCCACAAGGGGACCTATGGCCACGCCCTCGCGGTCGCCGGGTCGTCCGGCAAGGGAGGCGCGGCGGGCTTGACCGCCCTGGGAGCGTTGCGGGCGGGCGCCGGTCTGGTCACTCTGGCCTGGCCCAAAAGTTGTCATGCGTCCATGCAGTCCGTCCCGTTGGAGGCGATGACCCTGCCCCTGCCGGAAACGGAGCGCGGGACGATCGCCCCCTCGGCGAAGGACGTCCTGCTCGAACAACTAGCGGGCAAGACCGCCCTGGCCCTCGGGCCGGGGATCTCGACGGACGACGCCGTCGCGCGATTCGTCAACGAGTTTCTTCCGGCCGTGAAATGCCCGATGGTCGTCGACGCGGACGGTTTGAACTGCCTCGCCCACTGCCAAGGCTTGCTGTCCAGGTTACAGGCCCCGGCCATCCTGACCCCGCACCCCAGGGAAATGTCCCGGATTTCCGGAGAAAGCGTCGAGGACATCCTCGCCGACCGGATCGGCGCCGCCTCCCGCTTCGCCGTGAAACACGGCGTCGCCCTGGTCCTCAAGGGTGCGCGGACCGTGTCGGCCTTTCCCGACGGGACGGCGTACATCAACCCCACGGGCAACCCCGGCATGGCGACCGGCGGCACGGGAGACGCGTTGACCGGGATCATCGCCGGCCTCCTGGCGCAAGGTTTCGACGTCAAATCGGCGGCTTTGGCGGGAGTTTACATCCACGGCCTGGCGGGCGACATGTACGCCGGGGAAAACAGCGAGACCAGCCTCATCGCCGGGGACCTGCTCCGCACCCTTCCGGCCAGCCTCAAGCGGATCCTTCCCTGACCACATATTGCATGAGCAAACTCCAGAATATGCGAAAGCTTTTGGGAGCGCTAACCCGTATACTGCATGACGAAAAGACTGGAATTTCTCCCCCTTGTAAAGAAGGGGGCCGGGGGGATTCGCGCTACTCGCCGTAGGGGCCAAGCTGGGCCTGGGAGCCAATGCCGCCTCCAGCCAACGTGGACGTTGGATCCAACGGGCTTGACCCGGATGGCGAACAAGCGTCATTGAGGGCGGTTTGGGCATGGCCTGTTACCTCCGGGCGTTTGCCCGGCGCGGAGGCGGGGACCGTGTTCCGGCGATCGCGGAGCGTCATCGCCGCGTCGCCTCCGGGTTTCTGCCCGGCCAGCGTCATGCTGGGGAGCAAAAGCTGGGAAATCCCCCT
>JACQQK010000011.1 GCA_016207065.1 Nitrospinota bacterium | reverse complement strand
GGCCGGAAAGGTAGGCGTCGCGGTTGCGGTCGAAATTCTCGATCAGTCGGTTCAATCCGTCGGGCGGGGCCATCGAAATTCCGTTTTCAGAAAACCGTTGGTTTGCGTTCGGAACCGCATAATACTACAACTCCCGGCGCTGGCGAAAGGAATGTCCGGCCCCTCAAACCCCTCCCCCCTGGCAGGGGGAAGGCGGGGATGGGGGTTGAAGTCTGGATTGCAGAGCTCGCTGGCGACGACGGGACGGCGTTAGTCAGGCGGCCCGCTGGCGCGAATCCCCCCGGCCCCCTTTGCAAGGGGGAGCAATTCCATTTTTCCCAGCCTCACGCCCGGGGATGGAACTTGTCGTGGATCTCGCGCATGCGTTCCTGCAGGATGTGGGTGTAGATCTGCGTCGTGGAGATGTCGGAGTGTCCCAGCATCTGTTGCACGGAGCGCAGGTCGGCGCCGCGTTCCAGCAGGTGGGTGGCGAACGCGTGCCGCAGGGTGTGCGGGGAAACGGCGCTCTTGACGTTGGCCTGCCGGGCATAACGCTTCAATATCTTCCAAAACCCCTGGCGCGTCATTTTGGCGGCCCGCTGGGTCACGAACAGCTCGACGGCGTTCCGGCCCTTGAGAAAATGCGGGCGGGAACGCAAGAGATAGTCCTCCACCGCCTCGCGGGCGGCGTCCCCCATGGGGACCACCCGTTCCTTACTGCCCTTGCCAAACGCGCGCAGGTAACCCACTTGCAGGTTCAGGTCGCTCTTTTTCAAGGAAATCAATTCGGAGACGCGTACGCCGGTGGCGTACAGGACTTCCAGCATGGCGCGGTCGCGCAGTCCCAAGGGGGTATTTTTATCGGGTAGCGAAAGGATCGCGTCCACTTCCGCGAGGGACAACGATTCGGGCAGTTTGCGCCACCGCCGAGGCGATTCGAGAATCTCGACGGGGTTCTCCTTGATGTATTTCTCGCTCGCCAGAAACCGGAAAAACGATTTCAGGGAGGATAAACACCGGGCTGAGGAAGCGGAGGAAAGCCCGTCCTTGCGGAGCGCGATCATGAAGGTCCGGATGTCGTCCGTCGTGATGGACCCCATGTCCCGGCCTTGAAAATGAGCGATGAAGCGGACAATGTCGCGACGGTAACCGTCCGCGGTGTTCCGCGAATGCCTTTTTTCGATGGACAAAAAACTCAGGAATTCCCTCAAAATGCCATCCATGACATCAACATTATAATAATCAGATAGTTACATACAAGCTTAAAAGGCGCCAATAGAGGGATAATCCCCCCGGCCCCCTTTGCAAGGGGGGGCTTTGCATGACTCCCCGTTTGCCGTGCGATCCGCGCCGTCATCGCGAGCCGTCCACTCGCCGTGGGGGCAACTGGCCGAACCCAGATTGCCCTCGATGACGCTCATTCGCCATCCAAGTCAAGCCTACTGGCTCCAGCGGTACGCTGGGCGTGGCGATCCAGAACCACTGGATTGCTTCGCTCCGCTCGCAATGACGGTTTGGGAGACAGTTATGCAAATATCTCTCCTTTACAAGGAAGCTTGAAAGATGCGCCTTTTCTCCCCCTTGCAAAGGGGGCCGGGGGGATTCGCCTTGGATGCCCCCCCTCCCCGCTTCCGGACTGGGGGATATTCCCGGCGCTGACTTCCGGGACCGGAAGCGGTATACTATTTACTGGGCGCCGCGAAAGAGCGAGCATTCCAATTCCAAACCGTCTCCCAACCCAATAAAACTTTGATTACAATCTCAACCGGACCGCGCCCGTCCTCGCGGCGGCGCCAGCCTTCCGGCTCGTCCTCGTTCTGGCGATTACGAAATATCGGAAGAAACCGCTTGTAAATAACGGGAAACTCTAATAGATTGGAAGCTTTTAACTTTTTAGGGATGGAAAATAAATAAATGGATCAAGAGTTTATCAGAAATGTCGGTATCATCGCCCATGTCGACCATGGGAAAACCACGCTGATCGATTGTCTGCTCAGGCAGAGCGGCATGTTCCGGGACAGCGAGCTGTCCGGGACGTGCATCATGGATTCCAACGAATTGGAGAAGGAGCGCGGGATCACCATCTTCGCCAAAAGCGCTTCCATCCGTTACAAGGGATACAAAATCAATATCGTGGACACGCCCGGACACGCCGATTTCGGCGGCGAGGTGGAACGCATCATCCGGATGGTCAACGGCGTCCTCCTGCTCGTGGACGCCGCGGACGGCCCCATGCCGCAAACCAAGTTCGTCCTGAAAAAATCCCTGGAGCGGGGATTGAAGCCCATTGTCGTGATCAACAAGATCGACCGCCCCGGCGCCCAGCCGGAAAAAGCGGTGGACCAGATCTTCGACCTGTTCATCCATCTGGGAGCGAGCGACGAGCAGTTGGACTTCCCGGTGATCTACACGTCGGCCAAGCAGGGCTACTCGCGGTTGACCCCGGACGGCGAAGACCGGGACATGACCGCCGTCCTGGACCTGGTCCTGGATAAAGTTCCCGCCGACAACGGAAACCCGGACGGCGGTTTTCAGATGCAGGTCACGTCCATCGATTACAGCGATTACGTGGGCCGGATCGGCATCGGCAAAATCGTGCGGGGAAGGGCCAACGCCAAAAGCCAGCTGGCGCTCATCCGCAGATCGGGAGCCGTCGAATCGTTCAAGGCGTCCCGGATATTCACCTACGAAGGCCTGCGGCAGACGGAGACGGAGGAGGCCTGCACCGGAGACATCATTGGCGTCGCCGGAATGAAAGACATCGACATCGGGGAAACGATCGCCGACTTCAAATACCCGGACCCCCTCCCCCTGCTGGTCATCGACGAGCCGACGTTGTCCATCAACATTTCCATCAACGACTCCCCGTTCGCCGGGCGGGAGGGGAAATACCTGACCTCGCGCCATGTGAGAGAACGCCTGTTCAAGGAGGCGCGCTCCAACGTCGCCCTGCGGGTGCGGGAAACAGAATACCAGGACACCTTCAAGGTTTCGGGGAGAGGCGAGCTTCATCTCACCATCCTCATCGAAACCATGCGGCGGGAAGGCTACGAGTTCTCCATATCGCGCCCGGAAGTGGTCTTGAAAAAGACGGAGGACGGCTTGATGGAGCCGGAGGAGTTCGCGGTCATCGACGTGGAGGACGGTTATACCGGCAAGGTCATGGAGGCCATGGGCAGACGCAAGGGTTCGTTGAAGAGCATGACGTCGGCCCCCAACGGGACCGCGCGGCTGGAGTTCGTGGTCCCCACGCGGAGTTTCTTCGGCTTCCAATCCGAATTCATGACCCTCACCAAGGGGACCGGGATCGTAAACCGGATTTTCCACGGCTATGTCCCCTACTGCGGGGAAATGGCGCAACGCATCAACGGCGCCCTGATCTCCCAGCTCAACGGGGTCGCCACCTCCTACTCCCTGTTCAATTTGCAGGAAAGAGGCCGGATGTTCCTCGACCCCGGCGAGGAAGTTTACACGGGGATGATCGTCGGCGAAAACAGCCGGGACAACGACCTCGTGGTCAATATCTGCCGGGAGAAAAAGCTGACCAACATGCGCGCCTCCGGTTCGGACGAAAACATCATCCTGACGCCGCCCATTAAAATGAGTCTGGAGCAGATCCTGGGCTATCTCAACGAAGACGAACTGGCGGAAATCACCCCCAAGAACATCCGGCTCCGGAAAAAATTGCTGGACGAGAACGAGCGCAAAAGGTTCGCCCGCGCGTATCAAACGGCATAGGAGCTTTGACTCTCAAGGCGGGGAACGGTTTTTTCATGGAACCGTTCTCCGAGCGCCAATTCGTTTGATGAATCAAGCGAAATGCGGTACAATCGCCGCGTTTCCAAAAACAGCCAAGCGTTCGACCCGCCCCTGGAGGCATTGCGAGAAGGGACTAGTTGCATGGAAAGGACCACGCTGGTTCAGTACATCCGGCATCAGGAGAAGAAGTTTCAAGGCGCCACGGGCGAGTTCACCAGCTTGATGAACGAGATCCTGATCGCGGCCAAAATCGTCTCGTGCCAGGTCAACAAAGCCGGGATCGGCGAGGACATTCTGGGGTTGACGGGCCGTACCAACGTCCAGGGCGAGGAAGTGCAAAAGCTGGACGAGTACGCCAACAGCACGTTCATCAAGCTCGTCGGCCAGTCGGGGACGGTGTGCGCGATCACCTCCGAGGAATGCAAGGAGCCCCTCAAAATCCCCTGCAATCACGGAAGCGGGAAATATATTTTCAAGATGGACCCGCTGGACGGGTCCTCCAATATCGACGTCAACGTGAGCATCGGCACGATATTCTCCATCTTCCGGAAAAAGACCCAAGGCGCCGACGTGACGGACGAGGACCTCTTCCAGCGCGGCGACCAGCAAGTGGCCGCCGGATACGCCATCTACGGCTCCAGCACGATGTTCGTCTACGCCGACAACCAGGGCGTCCGCGGGTTCACGCTCGACCCGGAACTGGGCGAATTTTTTCTTTCGCATCCCGGCATCAGGATCCCCGCGCAAGGCTCCACGTACAGCGTGAACGAGGGCCACTATTCGAAATGGGAGGAACGGCAGAAACGGATCGTCAACCACTTCAAGGAGGAAGACGATAAGACCGGCAGACCCTACGGGCTCAGGTACATCGGCTCGCTGGTCTCCGACGTGCACCGCACCCTGTTGAAAGGCGGGATCTTCATGTACCCCGCCGACAAGAAAAACCCCAACGGCAAACTGCGCCTGGCATTCGAGGCGGTCCCGCTCGCCTTCATCGTGGAGAGCGCCGGAGGGCGGGCCAGCGACGGGACCCGCAGGATCCTCGATATTACGCCGACCGAGGTCCACCAGCGCGTGCCGCTCTATATCGGAAGCAAGGACGACGTCGAAACGGCCGAACGCATTTTCGCGGAATCATGAGACGGGATTCCGGCCTCCCGTCTTCCCGAATCATTCAACGTTTTTTCGTTGTCCCCCCTTGCAAAGGGGGTTAGGGGGATTTGAAACTTTCGTTCGCGCCAGGCGTACGCCGGGTTCAATATTCAATGTGCAGGAATGATCCAAACCCGTATCCATAAAAAAAGCTTCACGGCAAGTAACGCGAATCCCCCCCGCCCCCTTTACAAGGGGGGAAGACGCCCGGTCCCGTTGCAACCTCGAGAAAATTCCCTTTTTTAGAAATCCGGAAACCATGAAAATCAACAGTATCCGAGGGGTCAAGGACATTCTCCCCGGCGAGATCGAAAAGTGGCGCTGGGTTGAAACCGTCGCCCACGAAATATTTTCGCGCTACGGATTCAAGGAAATCCGTCCCCCCATCTTCGAAAACTCCGCCCTGTTCGCCAGGAGCATCGGCGAGACCACCGACATCGTCGAGAAAGAAATGTACACCTTCACCGACCGCGGCGGCGAGCAGATCACCCTCCGTCCCGAGGGCACGGCGTCCGTCGTGCGCGCGTATATCGAACACAAGATGCATTACCCGCCGTCGGTCGTCAAACTGTACTACATCGGCCCCATGTTCCGCTACGAGCGGCCGCAGGCGGGACGGTTCCGGCAGTTCTATCAGATCGGCGTCGAGGCCATGGGCTCCGCCAACCCGGCGATCGACGCCGAGGTGATGGCCATGCTCCTGGAGTTTTTCAAGGACCTGGGATTGTCCGGACTGCAACTCCAGCTCAACAGCCTGGGATGCCAGGACTGCCGTCCGGCCTACCGCGAAACGCTCAAGGCGGCCATCCGCCACCATCTCGGCGACCTGTGCGCCAACTGCAACCAGCGGTACGAACGAAACCCGTTGCGGGTCCTGGACTGCAAGGTGGAACGGGACCGGGAAATCGCCCGCGGCCTGCCCAAGACCAAGGACCACCTCTGCCAGGACTGCCAGACTCATTTCGAGGAAGTGCAAACCCTGCTCCGGACCGCGGGGACGGAATTTTCGCTGAACCCCCTCCTCGTGCGCGGGCTCGACTACTACACGCGCACCACTTTCGAGGTCGTATCCTCCAGCCTGGGCGCGCAGAATGCCGTGTGCGGGGGCGGACGTTACGATTCGCTGGTGGAGGAGTTCGAGGGACCCCCAACGCCCTGCTTCGGATTCGCCCTCGGCCTGGAGCGGCTCATCCTCTCGCTCCCGCCGGACAAAACCGAGAATATCGGCTCCCCGCCGGACGTCTACCTTGTCAGCCTGGGCGTGGAAACCCAGCGCGAGAGTTTCCGCATCGTCCAGGAACTGCGGGCGAGCGGACTTTTCGTGGAAAGAGATTACGAGGAGAACCCCGTCAGCCTGAAAAGCCAAATGCGCAAAGCCAACGCCAAGGCCTGCCGGTTTGCCCTGATCCTGGGCGAGAACGAACTCAAATCCGGAAAACTCGTCCTCAAGAACATGGCCAACGGCGAGCAGACTGAAGTCCTCTCCTCCGATCTGGCCCGGGAAATCCAAAACCGGCTGGGCAAATAAGCTGCGGAATCCAGAAAACCGCCCGGACTGACCCGGATATCGCGCGAGCAAAAGGGGGTAATTGGCGGGTAGACCGCTTGTGAGACCGGGAGACAACGGCCTGCCGGATCGAAATAAGGGATGGGACAGTTTGCGCCAGGGTTTTTAAATCCCCCCCGCCCCCCTTTGTCAAAGGGGGGCGGGGGGGATTTTATAAAGGGGGACCGAGGGGGATTTCACCTGTCATTGCAACCGCGAGCTTGTGAAGCGGGAAGCAATCCAGTATGGAGTGCAACGCGTCCCCGCGTTGCATGCAAAGCCTCCCGGCTTTGCACTCCAAAAACATGGATCGCCGCGCTCGCTCCGCTTGCTCGCGATGACGGAGAAACCGTTTCCCCCGAACCATGCAAAAACCGCGCGGTCCCGAAACTCGCCCGGACAAAATCCGGCTGTCCGTTGGGCCGCTCCGCGACGCCCCCTCACTCCGGGCAATTCAGCCCAACCTTGCCATCCTTGCCCGTGTTCAAGATAATCGCCATGTCATTGGCGCGGACGTTCGCCTGCCCCTCCTGGCGCAATTCGGAAATGGATTTTTGCAGATCGAAAAACTTGTTCCCGTGGGCCGGCAACTGCTTTTTTTCGTAAGTCGCGTTCCCGATGATCACCATGTATTCGGCCAGATCGTTGCCCTTGTTATAGATCAAAAAATCTTTTTTGCACAACTGCACGTCGCCCGGTTTCAGGATCCGCTCCTCCGTAGCGGAGGCAGAAACCATGCCGGAATCCGCCCAAGCGTTGCCGTATGAAAAAACGGCAAGGGCAAGGCAACCGATCGGCAACACCTTATACGCATTTTTTTGTCTCATGGCGGCTCCCCCTTTCATCAATCAATATTTATATTATTTCGATGAACCGGCAAAGTTTGCGGATTCGTTTTTTATTTCACCGGGGAGACCGGGAAGGAGGAAAACCCAGGTCCGACAATAAAAAGGAGCATGGATTCAACGTGTAACCCTTTGATAATCAGCCGGTACGCATGACGGCGTCCTTTTTTTCGGCATAACGCGCCCAAGAGGACTTATAATGCAATCATCATCGTCTCCCTATACAGGAGGTCTGCCATGTTGAAGAGAAGAGGTTTGCGGTCCTGGGTATGGATGTTGGCGTTAACCCTTCTTGCGGCTTGGACGCCCGCATGGGGCGACATGCTGGTGCATTTGAAGGACGGGCGCACGGTGACGGTCCCGGTGAACAAGGACGATATCGTAGGCCTGACGTTTGAGGACCGCCCCCAGGTCGATACGGGCGGCATCGCCTGGAATTTCGAAAGCGGGGACTTGACGGGTTGGACCGCCGCCGGCGAGGCGTTTGCCTTCCAGCCGACCTACGGGGACAATCCCACGGCGCGGAACCGCGGCCAGCCTTCGCGCCACGAGGGCAACTACTGGATCGGCGGCTATGAAAAACGGCCGCATCCCTTCGACCCGCCGGGACAAGTACAGGGCGACGAACCGCGCGGCATGCTGACGTCGAAACCGTTTAGAATCGCCTCCCCGCGCATCAGTTTTCTCCTCGGCGGCGGTTGCGACATCAACACCGTATATATCGAGCTCATCGTCGACGGCGCCTCCGTGCTGAAGGCGACGGGAAAATGCACGGAGACGATGGAGCGGGTGACGTGGGACGTTTCGCCCTATATGGGCCGGACGGCCCAAGTCCGGTTGGTGGACGCTTCTAGCGGCGGTTGGGGACACATCAACTTCGACAACGCGCAGTTCCATTGAACGGTCCGCTCGATCAAATCCATTCCCTCACGTCGGGATTTGTTCAGGGTACCAGCCGTGCTTTTCTTCGGTAAGGGACCGGCGCCAGGTATAAAGAGCGTCGTATATCACCATCCCGATTTTCAGCATTTCATGGTCGTCGGGGATATTTGCGGACAGCCCGAGGGTGATGGCCAGCAGTCCCGGCGCTTCAGGGGAATTCTTGAGCGTATCCGTGTCGGCGGCCCGCGCGATTTCCGCAAGCCCGTGAAGGGCCTTGTCCCGCAATTCGTATTTTTTCAGAAAAGCATCGAAACTGCATTCGGGGCCGTTGTGCGACAGCTCCACCCCAGGAATGTCGTACGGGATTGCGTTTTGTTCCCTGGCTACTTTTAAAACGTCGGCGGAAGGCGCATAAAGGAATTCCGCCTCCGGATCGATAAACCGCTTGATCAGCCAGGGGCAGGCGATACGGTCGATTTTGGGACGTTCGCGGGTGACCCATTTCATGGTTTTCTCCAGTTTATTTTTATTTTATAGTGCAAATATTATAACATTTATGTAGAATACTCTACATATGAAATTATCAAGCAAATACTCCTGGTTGGTTTTGGTGATCAGTTTGCCCACGGAGAATGCCACGCCGCGCATGCGCATTTGGAGAGCGCTCAAAAGTCTGGGGTGCGCCGCTTTGCGGGACGGCGTTTATCTATTGCCGGACAGGGTCGAGACCAAAAACTTGTTTGAAAAACTGGCGGAAGAAACTATTCAAGCCAACGGCTATGCCCGCCTGTTACCGGTCGTCCACTCGAAAAAAAAGGAGGCTGACGAATTCGTTGCCTTGTTCGACCGGAGCGCCGACTATCTGGAACTGACGAGCGAAATGGACCGGTTCAAATCGTCGATGGCCGGTTTGCAAGTCGCCGAACTGCGGCGCTCCTTGAAGACCTTGCGGCGGAATTTTGAAGCCATTTCGGGTATCGATTATTTCCCCGGCCCGACCCGGGAGCAAACGGCGAAAGCTCTGGAGCGGCTAGACAGCGAGGCGTTGGCTCTGATTTCGCCGGACGAACCGCGCCCGGTTCCCGGCAAAATCGAGCGTCTGCGCCGCGAAGATTACCAGGGGCGAGTCTGGGCGACGCGCCAACGCCCGTGGATCGACCGTCTGGCCAGCGCCTGGCTGATCAAGCGGTTCATCGATCCAAAGGCCCGCCTCATATGGTTGCGGAAACCGTCCGACTGCCCGGCCCATGCCGTCGGTTTCGATTTCGACGGCGCGGAGTTCACCCATGTCGGAGGACAAATCACTTTCGAGGTACTGCTGGCCAGTTTCGGCCTGGAGGAAGATCGCGGGTTGTCCCGGCTGGCCGTCTTGACGCATTATCTGGACGTGGGCGGAGCGCCCGTCCCGGAGGCTTCCGGACTGGAAACAATGATGTCCGGGGCCCAGTTGAAATTCCCCGGAGACGACGATTTCCTGGCGGAAGCCATGAGAACGCTTGACCTTTTTTACGCGGCCTTTTCGGAAACAAGAGCGGAACACGGACCGAAACTGCGGCCCGCCCCGCCGCAAAATATCCCGGTTGACGCATGAACAAAACCGTCGCGCCAACGGACCGCGCCGTTTCTCCATCGGCAATCAAGTTTGGGGAAGCTTTGCGTTACTGGCTGAAACTGGGGTTTATCAGTTTCGGCGGTCCGGCGGGGCAGATCGCCATCATGCACCAGGAACTCGTGGAGCGGCGGCGCTGGATCTCCGAAAAACGCTTTCTGCACGCGCTCAACTATTGCATGGTCCTGCCCGGCCCGGAAGCGCAACAGCTCGCCACCTACATTGGCTGGCTGTTGCACGGTACCTGGGGCGGGATCGCGGCGGGGGCGTTGTTCGTCCTGCCTTCGCTGGCCGTCCTGATTTTTTTGTCCTGGGTTTACCTGGCCTTCGGCCAGGTCCCCGCCATCGCGGGGATATTTTACGGGATCAAACCGGCGGTCACGGCCATCGTGGTTTTCGCCGCCTACCGGATCGGATCGCGCGCGCTGAAAAACGCCTATTTATGGTCGCTGTCGGCGGCCGCGTTCCTGGCGATTTTCGCGTTCGACGTCCCCTTCCCTTACATCGTGCTGGGGGCGGGCCTGATCGGCTACGCGGGGGGGCAATTCTCCCCTGAAATATTCAAGGTGGGCGGCGGCCATCAAACCGCCGGCAAAAGTTTCGGACCCGCGCTGATCGACGACGCCACCCCGGCGCCGGAACACGCCTCGTTCCAGTGGAGCCGAATCGCCCGTCTGGCCGCCGCGGGATTCGTCCTCTGGAGCGGGGTCATCGGGTTGTGCGCCGCAAGCTTCGGCTGGGACGGGACGCTTGCCCAAATGGGGCGGTTTTTTACCAAGGCCGCTCTGCTGACCTTTGGCGGCGCCTATGCCGTCCTTCCCTACGTCTATCAAGGCGCCGTGGAACATCACCAATGGCTGACCCCCGGGCAAATGATCGACGGCCTGGCGCTGGGCGAAACCACGCCCGGCCCGCTGATCATGGTGGTGGCCTTCGTCGGATTCGTCGGCGGCTGGGTCAAACAGATTTTGGGTCCCGACGCATTATTTGCCGCGGGCGCGTTAGGCGCGACGGTCGCCACCTACTTCACTTTTCTGCCTTCGTTCCTGTTTATTCTGATCGGCGGGCCGCTGATCGAATCCACTCACGGCGACGTCAAGTTTACCGCGCCGTTGACCGGCATCACCGCCGCGGTCGTCGGCGTCGTCCTCAACCTGGCGATGTTCTTCGCCTGCCACGTTTTATGGCCCGGGGGTTTTTCCGGAAAGTTCGAATGGTTCGCGGCGGCGATCGGCGCCGCCGGGCTGGCCGCGCTGTTCCGCTACAAAACCGGGATCATCCCCCTGATCGGCTCTTGCGGCATGGCCGGCATGGTTTATGTCTTGGCCCAGTCCACGCTCTGACAGGTCCCCATGGATAATACCGGCGCCAATGCATCCGAATTGTCCCGGTCCCGCAAACGCTTCTTAATCGGAGGGCTTGCCGTTTTGTTCCTGGCGTCTTCCGGAATGCAAGCCATGGCGTTTCCTCCCTATATCTCCACCGACGCCGATACCGCCGACCCTTGGACGCTGGAAAACAGGATAGGATTTTTCGACCTGGAGCGGGACAAAAAAGAGAACGCTTACGCGAGTCCTCTTTACCGGTTTAATCTGGGCATTCCCCATCATCTGGAAATCGTAACCGAATTCGAAAACCGCCCCGACTTGAAACAGATGGGAAAAGCGAATGTGGGTTTCAAATGGATTCCCCTGGCCGGCTCTTGGAGCGCGGGGATCGAAACGCTCGCTCACCTTCCCGTCAAGGAACACGGCGGTCCGGGAATGGAGGGATCGGTCTTATTGACGGTCCCAAAAGACAATTTGCGTCTGCATGTCAACGCCGGAGGCTTCACGGATAACGGGCCCGTTGAAAGGGAATCGGGCTGGATGACCGGAGCGATAATGGAGACCTATTTCGGCAGGTTTCGTCCCGGATTGGAGTTTTTCGCCAAACAAACCGCGTTCGAGCCGGTCCAAGCATCCATCGATCCCGGTTTAATCGTGGACTTCGGGCTTTTTGACGCGCGGATGGGAACTCGTTTTGGCCTGACGGACGCCGCTCCCACGCTGGCGGGAACCCTTTGGGTCACCTTCAAACTGCCCGTACGTTGACCCAAAAAGGCAAAAAATATTAAAGATCATCGTTGACAAATCGTCAACTAATTGATATAAATAAACTTACACAAAATCGATTGTCAATTAAATTTCGAATATAGACGCTCAACGTATTTGGGGAGGAAGGGGTGCCTTTCTTTTTTCGCTGAGAGAGCGAAAAGTCGTGGAGGCGAACGCTAACCGTTCACTCCATGATCCCACCCGTATTCATTTGGACAGTCTTTTTCCGGCTTTTTCCCGCCTTTCTTGAATCAATTTCCTTTTTTGTAGGTCGCTTTCAAGGTCTCGACCACCGAGGGATCGGCCAGGGTTGAAATATCGCCCAGTTGGTCCGCTTCGTTGGCGGCGATTTTGCGCAAGATCCGGCGCATGATTTTGCCCGACCGCGTTTTGGGCAATGCCGGAGCCCAATGGATGACGTCCGGCGTCGCGATGGGGCCGATTTCCTTGCGCACGTGGTCCTTCAACTCTTTTTTCAGCTCGTCGACATAGGGGATACCCGCCATCAAGGTCACGAACGCATATATCCCCTGCCCTTTCACTTCGTGCGGGTACCCGACGACGGCGGCCTCGGCGACTTTTTCGTGGAGGACGAGGGCCGACTCCACTTCCGCCGTGCCGATGCGGTGCCCGGCAACGTTGATGACGTCGTCCACGCGCCCGGTGATCCAGTAATACCCGTCCGCGTCGCGCCGGCAACCGTCGCCCGTGAAATAGTACCCCGGATACATCTTGAAATAAGTTTCCTCGAACCGCGCGTGGTCGCCATACACGGTGCGGCTTTGGGCGGGCCAAGGCTCGGCGATCGCCAGCACTCCGGAAACGTCGTTGCCGTCCAGGACCTTCCCCGACTCCGCGTCGATCACCGCCGGGCGGACGCCGAAGAACGGGAACGTGGCCGAGCCGGGTTTGAGCGGCGTGCACCCCGGAAGCGGGGTGATCAGGATGCCTCCCGTCTCGGTCTGCCACCAGGTATCGACGATGGGGCATCGTCCCCGGCCGATGTTTTTATGGTACCAGCGCCAGGCTTCGGGATTGATCGGCTCGCCCACCGAGCCCAGAATCCGCAGAGACGACAGGTCATGGCGCGCGGGTATCTCCTCGCCGTGCGACATCAGGGCGCGGATGGCGGTGGGGGCGGTGTAGAACTGCGTCACCTGGTATTTGTCGCAGACCGCCCAGAACCGTCCCGCGTCGGGATACGTGGGGACGCCCTCGAACATGATGGAGATCGCGCCGTTGGCCAGAGGGCCGTAAACGATATAGGAGTGGCCCGTCACCCAGCCGATGTCCGCCGTGCACCACCAGACGTCGCCGTCGTGATAATCGAATATGTGTTTATGGGTGAGGGCGGTAAAGACCATGTATCCCCCGACGTTGTGTTGCGAACCCTTCGGTTTTCCCGTCGAGCCCGAGGTGTAGAGGATGAACAGGGGATCTTCGGCGTCCATGGGTTCCGGTTCGCATGTTTCCGAGGCCGATGCCAGTTCCTCGTGCCACCAGAAATCCCTGCCCTCCTTCATGTGGACCGGGATTCTGGGGCCGACGCGCCGGACCACGAAACAGGATTTGATCTCGACTCCCGATTTCTGGCTCAGCGTCATCGCCTCGTCGGCGCTGTTTTTCAAGGGAACGGGTTTCTCGCCGCGGAAGGAACCGTCGGCGGTCACCAGGAAGGAGCAGGACGAATCGACGATCCGGTCCGCCAGGGAACCGGCGGAGAACCCGCCGAAGACGATGGAATGCACCGCGCCGATCCGGGCGCAGGCCAGCATGGCGATCGCCAATTCCGGGACCATGGGCAGGTAAATGGAAACGCGGTCGCCCTTTTTCACCCCGTGCTTCTTGAGCACGTTGGCGAATTGACAGACTTTGGACAGCAACTGCCGGTAAGTGAGGGTCAAGCTCTCTCCGGGGTCGTTGCCTTCCCAGACGATGGACGCCTGGCCGCCGCGGCCCGGAATATGCCGGTCCAGGCAATTCACGGTGATGTTGGTCTTGCCGCCTTTGAACCACTCGATAAAAACCCTGCCTCTTCTGACGTCGTAATTGAACGCCCGGACCTTCTCCCACTTTTTAGACCAGACAAATTGTTCCGCCTGCTCTCCCCAAAACCCATCGGGATCGGTAATGGACCTGGCGTACATTTCCCGGTATTGGTCCATGCTTTTAATCCAAGCTTCCTGGACAATATTACTAGGCGGGTTGTAAATTTCATCCATATCAAAATCCTCCCGATGGGTTGACTTGGGGGTCCGTCCTTAGAGCGTCTAACAAAATGAATCGATCGTCCGGACATGCAAATACCTCCCCTCCCTTGACCGGGGAACGCCCCGGAGCGGGATGGCCAAACCCGGATTGCCCCCGATGACTCCCATTCGCCATCGGAGCCGAGCCTATGGAGTCCAGCGTCACGCTGGGGAGGGGGCTGGGGGGGGAAGTTATGGAATGCTTCATTTTGTTAGACGCTCTTATTAACGGCGCGGACCGCCCTGGCGGATTCGGAAATCGTCCACAATCCATCGGGCTGGGAATATTGCCCGTCGCGGAGATTGAAGACCCACGTCCGGGGCCGTCCGCTGACCAGTTGCGCGACCATGGAGAACCCTCCTCCCGGCGCGAAACATTCGCTGATGCGGATCGTCTTCCCGAACTTGTCTTTCTGGGAACAACACTCGTCGTAAAGGGTGGACAGTTCGTCGCGGGTGGGCAGACGCCAATCGTCGTAACCGGCGAACTTTTTTTCGTTCAGGCCCCGCACGTAATCCAAGCACTCCATGTAATTGACCCATTTTTCCATGTCGTTCATGGTGTCGGTCCTGGTCCACATCAACCCCGACTTGCGATCCGTTACGGCGCCGTCCCCGTTGTCGATGAAACGCTGATCGTCGTTCATTCCTTGTGAGCCGCCAAAGAGTTCTATTGAGTTAGACCATGGAGAATATCATTTTTTGCCGTCCTTTTTCAAAAGGTTCTTCGCCCCACTCCGCCGGGTTATTTTTCCGTTTTGCCCATAATGGATATATAATTGAGACACATCCCTTTTATTCGCCGACGAAACGATCGGAGGCTTCCATATGAAAAACGGCAAATTGTTTTTTACGTTGACGGTCTCCCTGGCGTTTTTACTCGTTTTTGCCGTCCCGGCGCGGTCCGCCGAGCGAAGCATCGTCCCCGTGCCGGTCAAGGACAAGAGCGGCAACAAGGTGTTGTTGTACAAGGAAAGCCACGCTCTGCTGATCGGGGTGAGCGCGTATACCGGCGGCTGGCCGGAGTTGCGCGGCGTCCAGGAGGACGTCCGCTCGGTCAAGAAGGTCCTGGAGAACAACGGCTTTCACGTGGTCGTCGTCGAGAATCCCACCCGCGAACGGATGGAGAAAGCCTTCAACGATTTCATCATTCAATACGGGCTGGGGGAAAACGACCGGGTCCTCGTCTATTACGCGGGGCACGGCCACACGCTGAAACTGCTCGGCGGCGAGATGGGGTACATCGTGCCGGCGGACGCCCCGAACCCGAACCGCGACCGGAAGGGTTTTCTGGCGAAGGCGGTGGACAT
>JACQQK010000116.1 GCA_016207065.1 Nitrospinota bacterium | reverse complement strand
TCAAGGGTTTTTACGCCGCCGGGGAATGCGCCTGCGTTTCCGTGCACGGCGCCAACCGGCTGGGGACCAACTCGTTGCTGGAAGCCGTGGTCTTCGGAGAACGCGCCGGAAAGTCTGCCCTGGAGTATGCAAGAAGCGCCGGTTTCGGGACGGTCAACGAGGCCCGGGAAAAGACCAAGGTCCTGAAAACGTTCGAAGAGGTTTTCCAGCGCGACGGGAGCGAAAGCTACAATAAAATCCGCGATGAAATGAAAGAAATCATGATGTCCAATTGCGGCGTGTTCCGCGACGAACCGCGCCTGAAAACCTGCATCTCCACGGTCCAGGAGTTGCGGGCGAGGTATCGGAAAGGCAAGATCACGGACAAAGGGAAATTGTTTAATACCGAACTTTATGAAATCATCGAGTTGGGCAACATGCTGGAAATGGCCGAGATCATCGCGTTCGCGGCCCTGGCCCGAAAGGAAAGCCGGGGCGGGCATGCGCGGACCGATTTCCCGAAACGCGACGACGATCGTTTCCTGCAACATTCCCTCGTTTATAAAAAGGAAGGGGAGTTGGAAATAAAATACAAACCCGTGACCATTACCCGCCATAAACCCGCGGAAAGAACCTACTGAACGATGGCCATTTTCAAAGTCAAACGCTACAATCCGGAAAAAAAGGCGGAGCCCTATTACCAGGAGTTCAAACTCGACATCCCTCCCGGCGCCACTCTTCTGGATTGCCTCAACCTGATCAAGTGGACCCAGGACGGCAGTTTGACCTACCGCATGTCCTGCCGGAGCGCGATCTGCGGCTCGTGCGCGGTCAAGGCCAACGGCCATGCCGTCCTCGCCTGCCAGCGCCAGGCGACGCACCTCCTGCGGGACGGCGCCATCCGCATCGAACCCCTGGGAAACATGAAGCCGATCAAGGATCTGGCGGTCGATTTCAAGCCGTTCTGGGACAAGATCGACAAGGTCAAACCCTATCTCCAGCCCGAGGACCCCGAACCGCCCAAGGACAGGGAGCGGTTGCAGTCCCCGGAACAGTTCAAGGTCATCGACGACGCCAGCACCTGCATCATGTGCGGCGCATGCTATTCCGACTGCAACGTCCTGGAGGTGGACGACAAGTTCCTCGGCCCCGCGGCCCTCGCCAAGGCCCAGCGGTTCGTGGGCGATTCCCGCGACGGCCAAACCCGGGAGCGCGTCCGCGAGCTGAGCGGACCCGGCGGCATCTGGGATTGCACCCACTGCGCCGAATGCGTGGAGCGCTGTCCCAAACCGGCCCAGCCCTTCCACCGCATCAAGGAGATCATGACCGTCGCCCTGGAGCATGGCGTCCATGACAACAACGGCGCGCGTCATGCCCTGTCGTTCGTCAGGTCCATCCGGCGGAGCGGCAGGCTCAACGAGAACCAGTTGCCGGTGGAGTCCATGGGCTATTTCAACATCAAGGGCCTGCTGGAACTGGTCCCCGTGGGAATCCGGATGTTGCTGAAAAGAAAAGCCCCGCCCATCATCCATCTTTCCATCGAGGATATGGACGAGGTGAAGCGGATATTCAAGGAGCTGGATAAATGAAGTTCGCCCTGTACACCGGTTGCGTCTCCAAGGGAGCGACCCGCGAGTTGATGGTCTCCACCCTCAAGACGGCCCAGGCCCTGGAAATCGATTTCGTCGAGATGAAAAGCGCCGCCTGTTGCGGGGCGGGCGTGGTCTCCGAAAAAAGCCCGGTCCTGGCGGACGCCATCAACGCCCGTTCCTTCGCCATCGCCGAGGAACATAACCTGGACATGATCACCATCTGCTCCACCTGCCAGGGGGTGTTGAAAAAATCGGAGTGCAAACTCGACTCGGACCCGGAATACAAAAGCAAGATCAACTACGTCCTCCAGGAAGGCGGCCACCAGTACGCCGGCGGCAAGATCAAGATCAAGCATTTCGCCAACATCCTGGCCAGCGAGGAAGGGTTGAAACTGCTCCGCAAAAAAGTCAAGCGCCCCCTCAAGGGTTTGAAAGTCGCGGCGTTCTACGGCTGTTACGTCCTGCGTCCCTCGGAGTTGTCCGAATACGAAGATCCCGACAACCCCGCGGGGATGGAGGAAATTTTCAAGGCCCTCGGCGCCACGCCCGTGTATTACGACAGCCGGACCAAGTGTTGCGGCTTCCCCATCGTCATGATGAACAAGGAAGCGTCGCATGCCATGGCTGGCAACGCCCTCCTGGACGCGATTCAAAGCGGCGCCGATTGCGTGGTCACCGGCTGTCCGCTCTGTCACCTGAGCCTCGACTCCTACCAACCCGAAATCGACAAACTCAGGAAACTGGGCTACGAAATCCCCATCCTGCACCTTCCCCAACTCGTGGCCCTGGCCTTGGGGTTTTCCCCCAGGGAGCTGGACATGCACAAGCATATCGTTTCTACCGACAAACTGGCCGCCAAGCTGGCTTGATCCCGCGCCGCCGCGAAAGCCCGTCCGCCCAACCTTCCCCTTGAACGCCGGGCGATTTAATCGTATAAGCTAGGGGAGTTTTGACGGGTTGCTGAAAAACTATTTTATAGTCTTTTGCCGTCATTCCCGTGAAAACGGGAAGGTGGATTCACATTTGAAGCGCAACAGATGAGCCGAGAATACCTCGGCCGGGGTTTTAAATCCAAGACATTTTCTT
>JACQQK010000149.1 GCA_016207065.1 Nitrospinota bacterium | reverse complement strand
CGTCCGCCGTCACCTTGGTGGCGCTTCGGACGAGCAGGCCGTCATAGGCGGGGATGGCCTTGATCAACTCGTCCTTGGTCATGCCGGTCTTTACGTCTACTTCAATCCCGCTCTCCTTCTTGAGGATCTCGATCCCCACCTTGGAGAGGTTGTCGCTGACAAGAATTTTCATTTCGATAACTCCGATCGAATCCCGCGAAAAGCGATTGCTTGTATTTATAAAATGGCGAACCCAGCCGTCCTTCCTCCGTTAACGAGGTTTGAAGAGGGACCAAGTTCAATACGCTTCCATGAGAATTTCCTGCGCGGCGGACACTCCTTTCCCGAGCTCTACTTTATGGCCGAATTTTTTGAGCGCCATTTCCAGGGCGGAGATGGCGATGACGATGTCGAAAGTGTCGAAATAACCGAGATGCGCGATGCGCACGATCTTCCCCTTCCAGTGGTCCTGTCCGCCGGCCAGGGTGACGCCGAGGTCGTCCCGGATGAATTTGACCAGCTTCCCGCCGTCGATGCCCTCGGGGACGAAGAGGCCCGTCGCGCTGTCCGCCGGGGCGTCCGGCGCGATCGACTTGAGGCCCAGGGCCTTGCCGGCGGCGCGGGTGGCGCGCGCCAGGCGGTTGTGCCGCTTGTGCACGTTCGCCAGCCCCTCGGCCTTGATGTCCTTCAGCACCGCGCGCAGGCCGATTACCAGGGACACGGCGGGAGTGTAGGCCGAAGTCTTGTCGGCGAGGTTTTTCCGCTCCTTCTTGAAGTCGAAATAAAAACGCGGGCATTTGGATTTGTCCGCCGCCCGCCAGGCCTTCCCGCTCAGGGCCACCAGGGCCAGGCCCGGCGGCAGGGCCAGGGCTTTTTGCGAGCCCGTGACCATGGCGTCGATTCCCCATTCGTCCATGGGCAACGGAAAAACGCCCACCCCGGTGATCCCGTCCACGATCAGCAGGACGTCTTCCCGGCCGCGGGTCAGTTCGGACAGTTCTTTTATTGGATGGGCCGCCGTGGTGGAGGTTTCGGAGGCCTGGACCAGGACTCCGCGAATGTCCTTGTCGCCGTCCAGAATTTTTTTGACCTCCTGGGGGTCGGCGGCCTTGCCCCACTCGACGTTGTGCCAAACCACGTTCATGCCGTACGCCTGCCCGATTTTCCCCCACCGCTCGCCGAATTTGCCGCCGTTGATGACCAGGAGCTTGTCGCCGGGGCTGAACAGGTTGGTCACGCACCCTTCCATGCCCCCCGTGCCGGTGGACGCCAGCAGGAGGACGTCCTGTTGGGTCTCGAAAACGTATTTTGCGCCTTCCGCCGCTTCGGCGAAGATTTGGCTGAATTGCGGGGTCCGGTGATGGACCATGGGATAGGCCATTTCAAGGGCCACGTGTTCGGGGACCGGCGTGGGTCCGGGAGCCAACAGGTATTTCTTTTTCATCAATGATTTCCTATGTATGGGTTTTAAGATGGTTTCCTGACGACGATCGTATGCGCCATTTTGTCGTGCCACGTTTGCTTGTTCCGGTCAAACAGGGCCCATATGAATCCGAGAAAGAAAACGCTTCCGGAAATGGAATAACCGGCGAACCGGTTGAAGGCGGTCTTGTAGTCCATGGGTTTGCCGTCCACGCGGACCACCCTGACGCCCAACAGTTTTTTGCCCGGCGTCTGACCGTCAACCCCCAGGAAGCAGGTAAAATAAAGCCCCCACAACACCGTGAGAAGGGTTGTGTAGAGTAAAACGTAAGTCAACGCTTGCTTGGCCTCCCCGCCCCCGGAGGTCAATTGCTCAAGGATTTCCCTGGTTGACAGGCCGAATTTTTTCTCCAATGGGTACGAGACAATCTCCCCCACGATATCCAGCAAGATACAATCGACACCCAAGGCAAAAAAGCGACGGAAGAAACCGGCTTTTGGGGGTTCCATGGGGTTGGGTTTTATTTCAAAGGAGATGCCCTGAAGGCGAAAAGGGTAATTATATTCCAAGAACAGGAAATTTTCCGCAAAAATGTTGAGATTTTACGGGGCGTCCGCCGAAAAAACGGACGAAAATGGCTTTCGTTTTTCGCGTTTCGCGAGGAGTTTGGAACGGTTGATTTGAGGCGAGCCGGTATTGGTTACTTGTTCTCTTTAGGGAGAGCGTCCGGACCCTCATCAGGTTCGTCGTCTTCCATTTCCAGCTTGATCCCGTCGATCTCCAGTTCGATTTCCTTCGGTTTCGCGGACCCGGTTTCGCCGCTCGGATGGGAGGGCCCGGAAGAATCCTCCAGTTCGAACTCGATTTCCGGTTCCCCGAGTTCCAATTCCGGTTCGATACCCAAATCCGCGGCGGGCTCGATTTCCTGGGCCGGTTCCTCGCCAGGCAGGCCGTATTTTTCCTCGTCCGCAACAAGATCGAAAGCGATTCCGGGTTCGATTTCAAGCTCGGGCTCCGGTTCCAGTTCGAACGCAGGCTCCGGCTCGATGCCCAGCGCGGGTTCCGGCTCCAGTTCGAACGCGGGTTCCGGCTCCAGTTCGAACGCGGGCTCGGGCTCAATACCCAATGCGGGTTCGGGCCCGACTTCCAGAGATTCCGCCGGACTCAATTCGAGTAGGGTCTCCAGGGATGGAGTTTCATCAAGCTCGAGACGGGGTCCCTCCGGAGTCTCGTCGGTCAAATCCAGCGCCGAAACGGTTTCGTCCCCGGTTTCCGGTTCCAAGTCCAATCTCACGGAAGGCTCTTCGATTTCCAACTCGGAAAAGGTTTCATGGGCGAGGGGCTCGATCCCCAAACCCTCGACCTCTATCTCCTCGTCATCCTCGGCGCCTTTTTCCGTGTCGAATCGAGAGTCCGGGGTTTTGTCGATTTTTCTCCCATTTCCCGTTTCCAGGGGTTTGGAAGTAACAAGGTTTTCGTCCCCCGCGTAAGCGCGGCCCGTGAAACTGTCCGCGCCGGAAAGATCCAGTTCGAAATCTCCGGAATCGACACCCGGCGCGCCCCCTTCCTCCGTCCCGTAAGCTTTAAAGGCGTCCACTTCCTGGCGAGCATGGTTTTCATCCTCGACTTGAAAGTCGAATTCCTTGAGGGCGGGAGCTGGCGATACGGCGACCGGCGGCGAGTAGATGGTAAAAGGAACTCCCTCAGCAAGTTGCCCGGCGCCTACGGGAAGATTTTTCAGGTCGGTATCGCAACTGGGACATTTCCTGGCCAGCTTGAAGCTGATAATCCCACAATTAGGACATTGCATACTTAAAAAATAGCGCTAGAATCAATTAAAGTCAAGAAAAATAAGCGATTACGGAGTTTCTGGGTTTCTGGGAAACGGCGGAAATTTAATGGGATTGAAAACGGCGGAAGGTGAAAAACGGTGTCGGCGATAACTTTTTTCGCGGGGCGGGAGGAATAAAAGAAGCGGACTTGGGTGGATGAAAAAATTTTGATAACATTTGACGGGTTGCCCTATTTCGGATAGAATTTGAACCACATGAGAAAGTCTGCGAGGGTGATCGTTTGTTTGGAATTTCCGGATACTCCCCATGGTGGACGTGAGTTTAAAGAAAATCAGTCAGTGGATCAATCTGGCCCAATTCAAGGTGGGGGAGTTCGTGTTCCCGTTTCTGGAGCCGGTTTTCAGGGTCCGTGAGAATCTGAATCCCGAGGTCAGGAAGCATTTCCACCAGGTCCTCGTCAATATTCAAAATAACAACATGCCGGGCGCCCTGCTCAACTTGAACATGGTATTGAGTCTGAGCCCAGGCCACTTCCTCGCCCGCGTTTACAGGGGAAGGATTTACATCCAGGAAGGCCGGTATCAACTGGCTTCCGAGGACTACATCCGCGCCAATCAAACCAGCCACTACCGGTTTATCCACTACGATCTATACCGGGAATACCTGAAATCGGTCAACCGGGGCATAGAAGTCATGGGGCAAACCATCACGCAGAATTTCAACCAGGCGTTCGAGGTTTTGCGCCAGGCGCAGGAAAAGCTCATCCAGAAAAGCCGGAAGGACGATCCTCCGGAATCGATGGGAGAACTCGCCTCCCTCGACCACGAAGGCGAGGAGGAACCCGCCTACGACGACGACTTCATCTTGCCCGAGGACGACATGTCCAGGTTCAAAAAATTCGGGCCCATCACCCAAAAGGAAATCGAGGAAACCGATTGGGAAAAACTCATCAAGCAGTTGTCCTCCTGATCCTTTTGGAACGGCAAACTCCCCTCTTCTCCATACCGTTTCCCGCGCAATAAAAAAGAGACCCTTCGCTCCGCCGTCCATTCCGGGCGTCAGCGAAGGATCTCGTTTTGTTATCGCTTAACGGGGTCTTCGGGACCAACGCCGGAAGCCCGTGTTGCTTTTAGGCGTCTCGCCGGCCGGATGGTTCCAGCGATCGCGCGAGGCGCCGCTCTTCCCGGAGGGCTGGGCGCCCGATTTCCGGTTTGCGGTCCTTCTCCCGCCCGCATTTCCCGGGGCCGGCGCATCGCGGCGTTTGCCATGGGAGGCGACGGCGTGGGAGTGGAAAGGATGGTCCTCGAACACCGTCACGGCGCGGGCGATCGTTTTCTCGATATTGCGCAGATACGCGCGTTCTTCCGCGTCGCAAAAAGAGATCGCCACGCCGGAAGCCCCGGCGCGGGCCGTCCGCCCGATCCGGTGGACGTAATTTTCGGCCTCGTTGGGGAGTTCGTAGTTGATGACGTGCGTGATCCCGTCGACGTCCAGCCCGCGGGAGGCGATGTCGGTCGCGACCAGGATGCGCGACTGGCCGGAGCGGAATTTCTTCAATGCCGCGACCCGCGCCGACTGCGATTTGTTGCCGTGAATGGCCTCGGCCGGGATCCGGCTCTTGCTCAGGTTCTTGACGATCTTGTTGGCCCCGTGTTTGGTGCGCGTGAACACGATGACCCGCTCGACGCTTTCATCCCGCAGGACGGACTCGAGCAGGGCGCTTTTGTTCTCCCGGTCCACGAACAAGACCCTCTGCTCGATGTTCTCCGCCGTGGTGGATTGCCGAGCGACGGAGACCCGCGCCGGGTTGACAAGAAAGTTTTTGGCGAGATGGGCGACCTCCTCCGGCATGGTCGCCGAAAACAGCATGGACTGTCTGCCGGAAGGCAACGCCGAAAAGATTCTCCGGACGCTGGGCAGGAAACCCATGTCCAGCATGCGGTCCGCTTCGTCCAGGACAAAAACCTCGACCTTGTCCAGGCGTACGTGCCTTTGCTCGATGAGGTCAAGCAGTCTTCCCGGGGTCGCCACGAGGATATCCACGCCGCGCGATAACGTCCGGATCTGCTGAGGGTAACCGACCCCCCCGAAAACGACGGCATGGCTGAGTTTCACATGGCGGCCATAAACGCGGAAGCTGTCGCTGATCTGCATGGCCAGTTCGCGCGTGGGGGTCAGGATCAAGGCGCTTGCGCCTTTGGGGCCGGGCGTTTTTCGTTCTTGCGCCAGCCTCTGCAATATGGGCAGGGCAAACGCTCCCGTTTTTCCCGTCCCCGTCTGGGCGCAACCGATGAGATCGCGGCCCTGCAACAGATGCGGGATGGCCTGCAATTGGATCGGCGTGGGGACGACGTAATTCTCGTCGCGTACCGCGCGGCAAAGAGGTTCGATGAGGCCCAGGGTTTCGAATCCCTCTGGAACGCGGTCGAGGGCGGGGGCGTGAGCGTGAGCGGTGGATGAATGAGTCAAAATGTATTCCTTTAATGAAATGTTATAAAACTTGTCCCCGATGTTTTAGCCGCGGGGACATCGGCCTGGGATTCCAGGCAAAAACAATCTTGTTCGTTTGGAGCATGGAGTCCGGACGACGGCTTTTCAGAGCCGGACAGCTCTTGAACGGACGGCAAAAATGCGTCTTTTAATGGAAAGCCAAACTAAGGGAGGGACTAGTGGATGGCGAAATATTTACAACGCTCGTGGAAATCCGGGAGCCTCGTTGAACGAGGACATCTGGAGCGGAACCGGCTTCAACCGCATAACGTGGGTTATGAACCTCCTGACGCCGGTGATTTTTAAATCATAACAGATTAAATCGTAACATGCAAGCGGAAGGAAGATTAAAAATTATTAATTTTCCGTTAATTCGTTTTTAATGATCTCCAAGATATGATCGTCGCGTTTTTCTCTGGCGTATGCGACGCCATGCGGGGAAAAGGATATATCCATCTCCCCCGCCAGCCAACGCTTGGGAAAATCCGGAACGAATTTTTGTTTCCAGATCAACCTTTGTGGAAAAGGAGGAGGGGTGGACTCGCTGTCCTCCAACGGGCGGGATAAATTGCCGTAGGATGCGACGGTAAAATTACTCTGTCGGTCGTTTTTTTTATTGTGAATGGATTTACATTAAAAACAATACGCTTGACCTATCAAGGAGTAATTTTGATTATGAAAAAAATAATGGCTTCCTTCATTGCATTCTTGTTTGTCGCCGCCTTGGCTCATCCCGTATTCGCTTCCGACCCCGCCAGCCCGGAACAACCCGCGGCGCCCACTGAACCTGCTCCCGCCGAGCCCGCTCCTGCTCCCCACAATTAAGTAGCCGGTCGGGTTTTGGTTTTGCCGGGTCGTTTTTCACCCCGGTCTTCCCTTGTGGGCCGCTTTCCCCTGCCGGGGGAAGCGGCCCTTTTTTTTCGTCCGGGCGATTCCGCTCCGCCTGCGCCGGACAAAAAGTTACCCCTCAAGCCTGCGCAGGATTTCCCCGTAAACCTGGCGGTCCAGGATGGGCGTCTGGCACAAGGCCAGATTTTCCTCCACATGGCCCGGGTCCTTCATCCCGATCAATGCAACGAGCGCTCCCGGCGCGCCGCGCGCGAATTGCAGGGCGCGTTGGGCGTCGCTCTTGAGACCGGCTCCCAACAGTTTCGCCAGGCCGGCGTCCAGTCCCCCGATTCGGCCTTGGGCGAACGATGCGCTCAACACCGGGTGAAGTCCCAGTTCCCCGGCGGCGGGGATGGCGGCCTTCAAGGTCCCTCCGGCGCTCTGCGTGAGCGAGGTCATCGCTTCGGGCATGTTCAGGTTGAAGGGAAGCTGGATGAAACGGAACCGGTCTCGCCGTCGCGACAGGGCGCCTTTGCCGTCCGCCGCCGCGCCTTGCGCCGCTATTCGCGCCCGTTCCAGCGAGACGCTCCTGGCGCTCCCGGGGGCGACGCGGAACGCGCTCCACGTCGCCATCCCGTAATATTGGATTTTCCCGTCGTCCGCCGCCCGTTCCAGCGCCCCGAAGGCCGCCTCCAGCCGCGCGTAAAACACGTCCGGGCCGACGGCCTCCAATTGCGTTTCGGGGTTATGGACGTAATACAGGTCGATGGTTTCCACCCCGAGGTTGGCGCGGCTCCGGTCCAATTGGTCCGCCAGGTAGTCGGGATGCATGCAATGACAGTCGTCGGCCAGGTCGTCCAGGGTCGCGCCGCCTTTTCCGCTATCGACGTATTCGCGCTGGAACCAGCGGGGTCCGTCCGGATGGGGCAGGAACCCGCCCTTGGTGCACAGGACGATTTCGGCGCGTTCCGCCTTGCCGCTGTCCAGAAGCCGGCGCAGGGCCTCGCCGACGCTCCGCTCCGCGCGTTGACGCCGGTAGTTGACGGCCGTGTCGAGGACGTTTATTCCCCCGCATACGGAGTTGACGGCCGCTTCCGTTACCATCTCGTCCGTGGCGGCGTCCGCGGCCCCCAGGTAAGTCCCCATGCCCACGGAAGACCAGTAGAGCCCCTCCGCTTGCCGGAAGCGCCCCTCGGAGCAGGTCCCCGCCATTCTTTTTTTGTAGCGTTCCGTCCCCTCCGGCGTGGCGCGTCCGGCGATGGTCATGACGATTTCTCCTCGCGCAAGTTCGACCCGTTTAGAATAACATGGACGCAAAAACGCCGGAACGGAAACCCGCCCATGCAAAATTTTTCTCCACGACCCGCGGTTATGTTACAAAATAAGAGCGCCGGGAAAGCGTTTGCGTCTTCCCGGACTCGAGTTTGAAAAGGGGTCTCCCGATGGTTGAAAAAAAGCGGTCGCGGTCGCCGGGACGCCGTTTTTTTGGCCCGGCGCCGTTTTGGGTTTTGGCGGTTTTCTGCGCGTCCTCCGTCTGGGTCCGCGCCGGCTCCGCCGCCGAGTCCCGCAAGATCGAAAAAATGATCGACGCCGCCCAGCCGGAGGAGCAACGGGCGTCGAGCGCGCGGGAACGGCAAAAAGTCCTTGACGAGGGGAAGGCGCTTTTTCAGCGTTTTTGCGTCCATTGTCATGGTCCGGGGGGAAAGGGCGACGGCCCGGCGTCCCGTTATCTGTATCCCCGGCCGCGGGACCTGGGCCTCGGTATTTTCAAATTCCATTCCACCCAGCCCGGCGCCCTGCCGACGGAGGAGGACATCGCCCGGACCGTCAAGCGCGGCGTTCCCGGCTCGCCCATGCCCGCCTGGGGACAGGCGTTGTCCGGCGAGCAGGTCCGCTCCGTCGTCGAATACGTCAAAACGTTTTCCGGCCGGTTTGGCCGGGAGACCCCCGGCTTGAAGATCGAGATCGGCCTGGAACCCCCGTTCGACGATTTGTCGGTCGAGAAGGGGAGGAGCCTGTACCGGCAACTGCGGTGTAGCCAGTGCCATGGCGAGGAAGGGGAAAAGACGGGGCTCCTTGAAGGACAATCGGAGGACAGTTGGGGGCAGACGGCATACGTTTACGATATCCGCCGGCCCGCCCTCTACAAGGGAGGTTCCGCCGGCGACGAGATTTACCAGACCCTGGCCGCGGGGATCGACGGCTCCTCCATGAGCGCTTACGATTATCTGAGTGACGCGGAGCGGTGGCGGCTGGCGCATTATCTGCAATCGCGTTTCCAGGGCGAGGAGTCCCCATCCGATTCCGCCGCGCCGTTGACCTCTTATCGGACCAGGGAGCTTTTTGACGAGCGTCCGGACAACCCCGTCTGGGACAAAATCCCCTCCGCCAACATACCGTTGTCTCCCCTCCGGGCCGGGAACCGCGGCGCTCCCGCGGCCCTGACGGTCCAATCGGTCCATGACGAGAATCGAATCGCGTTCCGCCTGCAATGGGAGGACCCATCGCCCGATAGGGCTAAATACGGAACGAGCGGTTTTCTGGACTCCGCGGCCATCCAGTTTGCCCTGGAACGGGGGAACGCTTTCGACGCGCCCTTTTTCGGGATGGGGGAGCGCGGCAAGCCCGTCAACATCTGGCACTGGAAGGCCGACGCGGGGCAGGAAATCGCCGGCCCCCGCGAGGGCGCGGCAAGCGCCGAGGAGAGTCCCGCCAGTCCTCGCCTGAACCCGTTCAGCGAGTCGCCGGTCGAGGAGCTCAACTCCAGCGGGTTCGGGACCCTGTCCTTTCAGTCCCTGGAAAACCAGAATGTCCGCGGCCAGGGTAAATGGGAAAACGGACGCTGGACGGCGGTTTTCCTCCGCGATCTGAAAACCGGATGGCAAAGCGATGTCGATTTTAAGGCGGACAACCGGTTCCTTTTGGCTTTTGCCGTCTGGGACGGCTCCGGCAAGAACAAGAACGCCGACAAGTCGGTCGCGTCCTGGCGGACATTGGTCGTGGAATGACCCGGTAATGCAAATCGATGGATCAATCGCATGGATTACGGAACGCTCCGCATTCTCCCGCTCCTCATGATGGTCGTTTCAGCCGCCGGCGCGCAGGCCGGAGACGCGGCTGGGTTGAACAAGGACCCTATGGCCCTGGTGCCCGCGGGAGAATTTCTCATGGGCGCAAGGCAAGGGACCCAGGCCGAATTGCCCGTCCGCAAAGTCCGCCTGGACGCTTACTATATCGACCGTTACGAAACGAGCGCTAGGGAATACGAGGCTTTTCAACCCTCGCGCGCGCGTAGCGACCGGTCGGCCTGCGACGAGTGTCCCGTGACCCTGGTGAACTGGATGGAGGCGGACGCCTACTGCAAAAGCCGGGGCGCGCGCCTGCCCACCGAGGCGGAATGGGAAAGGGCCGCCCGCGGACCCGAAGGCAACGACTACTCTTTTGGCCGTCAACCGGACAAGACGAAAGCCCGTTTTGGAGAACCGTTCGCGGCGGGAGCCGTCCCCGTGAACGCACATGAGCCCAACGGTTTCGGGATTTATAATATGAGCGGCAACGTCTGGGAATGGGTCGGCGATTGGTTCGCTCCTTATCCCAAGGGCCCGTCCGTGAATCCCTTGGGACCGGCGTCCGGAAGCGAAAGGGTCCTGCGCGGCGGGAGCTGGTATAATGCGGAATACTATATTAACGCGGGTATGCGCTTCCATCTGGATCCCGCGGCGCGGTTGAACTCCCTGGGTTTCCGTTGCGCGGTCTCCGCGAAAGAGAGAGCGGGTAAGTAGGGCGGGTACGGACGCCCTTTGCTTGGAAAGGGACGGACCGATGTTCGGTATAAAGATTCCTCGGTCTTGGGACATTCGCGAGAGCGAAGTCGTTCCGGAAGAGGTTTACCTGAACCGGCGGAAGTTTCTTCGGAAACTGGGCGAGACGGGAATGACCGTCGCGGGGCTGTGTTTGGCTTCCGGGATGTTCGGTCTGCCGCGAACCTGGGCGGAAACCCCGCGCGGGGCCAAAACCCCGGCAAAAAAGAAGCGCGGCTCCGCCAAGCTACTTCCGCCTTCCGGCGAGGCCGTGACCCCCGACCGGTTGATTACGCGTTACAACAATTTCTATGAGTTCGGGGACGATAAAGCCGAAATATGGCGTCTCGCCAAAGGTCTGCGCGTGGATGGGTGGACCGTCAAGGTTTCCGGGCTGACGCAAAAACCGCGGACGTTGGACGTCGGAGACTTGTTGCGGAAGATGCCCCTCGAAGACCGGATTTACCGTTTGCGTTGCGTCGAGACCTGGTCGGCCGTCATACCGTGGACCGGGTTTCCGTTGAAAGAGTTGGTCCGCATTCTGGAGCCCCTGTCCTCCGCGCGATACGTCAAATTCGCCACGTTCCTCGATCCCAACCTCGCCCCCGGCCAAAAGGAACGGTTCTGGGAACCCTGGCCTTATACCGAGGGGTTGAGCATGGAAGAGGCCATGCACGAACTCGCCTTCATGGCCACCGGCATGTACGGCCACCCCCTGACCCCGCAGAACGGAGCCCCCATCCGCTTGGCGGTCCCGTGGAAGTATGGCTTCAAGAGCCTGAAGTCCATCGCGGCCATCGAGTTCACCCGCGAACCGCCGGATACGTTCTGGCAGAGCGTTTCCCCGCTGGAATACGATTTCCCGGCGAATGTGGACCCCAATGTCCCTTACGCCCGGTGGGACCAGAGATTCGAGAGGCCGCTCGGCCAGGAGGAAATGCGCCCGACCCGGTCCTACAACGGCTACGCCGAACAGGTCGTCCGGTTGTATGCTTGAATTTCTTCTAAACGTGTCCGCGTCTCTAGAGCGGATATTGCAGGAGTAATAGAATTGAATCGCTCCCCCTTGTAAAGGGGGCCGGGGGGATTCCTGCTACTCGCCGGGCGGCATGGCTCTGCCCGGATTGCCCTCGACGATCATCGCCCGCCATCCGAGTCAAGCCTGTTGGGGCCAGCGACTCGCTGGCGCGAGCAGGAGCTTTCAAATCCCCCTATCCCCCTTTGCAAGGGGGGACAAAGGCAAGGCGCTCTTGACGCCGGTCAATCCGCGGGACGTTGGGCTGTCGCGGGTTTGCACTTTTTGACGGTTTCCTCGGCGCTACCGCTTTGCACCCGTACTTTCCATTGCGAGGGACCGGAGAACCTGGCCCAGAAGTCGAACAGGCGGCCCATGTCCCAGTTGGAAATGCGGAGCGGTCCCCAATGCGTCCGCAATCTCTCGAACAGGTCGTCGTTGTAAAACGCGATCATTTTCGGGTCCTTGACCCGGTTTTCCAGCAAGGGGTAGAAGTCCCGGCCATGGATCGCCAGCCCCAAAACCCTCATGCGGTCCAAATGGGCAATGGTCTCTCCGCTGGCCGCCTTCAGGCGCAGGACGCCGTTCTTCTGGAAAGTCCTGGACGGCCAGCGCTCGTCCTCCAGAGGCCCGGAAATCGCGTATTCGCCCTCGGGGATTCCGGACCGAGAGAGGGCGTCCAGAAAGTTTCCGTCAATATTTCCCCTGGCGTTTTTTCCCAGGAAACAGATGCGGTCGATGGCCTCCGCTTCCGCGCGCAAGGCCATCCAGCCGGGGAATTCCGCGTTTCCCGAAAGTTGTAAAACAATTTCGGCTCCCGCCGCTTCTCCGGCGGTCAAGGCCAGAAATAAAGCGAACGAGATGGTCCTGAATAAGCGCGTCGGCCTTGTCCGGCGAGAGATACTCAGCTCCGTTTTGCCGGCGTGGGAGTTCATTTCCCGGGGCCTTCTTTAGGCAGGGTTTCGATGGAAACCAGATTTTGCCGGGCGTCCTCTAAAAACGTTCCGGTACTTTTTGCCGGGTCCGCCGTCCGCGGTTCTTCCCCGGGTTTCCGCGTTTTCCGGTTCGGACCGGAAATTTCCGGCAAAACCCCCGCTAGATAGGAAGCCTTGAGGGCGAAATCGGTCCCCGCCTTCTCCGCTTCCAGGGCGGAGAAGTTTTTTTCCATGAAGGCCTTGGAAAACGCCATGCCGACGACTTCTCCCGATTCGTTGAAAACCGGCGCGCCGCCCGGGTCGCGTTCCCAGGGGAGATCGATGGCGAAAATGGAGTCGTTGTCCTCGACGGCGTTGACGGTTTGGAGCGACCCCCGGTAGGGAGGCGTTCCGGATCGGGCGGGGTCGACCGCGTACACAGGGTCGCCCGGGCGCAGACGGGAGGAATCCCCGAACGATAAAACGCGCGGCGGGACGGCGGAAGCGTCTTTCAGTTTCAAGAGGGCGGCGTCGTAAACCACGAACGAGCGGACGATCTCGGCGGAGACAACCTTGCCCCGCGGAAATCTGGCCCGGATCCGGTCCGCATCCTTCACCGCGTGGAGGGAGGTCAGGAGGTAACCCGCCGGGCCGATCAAGAACCCCGCCCCCGTAGCTTGCCATTGGATCTCGGGGGGGAATGGGGTCAGCGCTTCAAAATCCTCCGGCCCGAGATTCAGAAGACGATAGGCCTTGTCGAGGTTCCTGCGGACGATGGCGAGATTCTTTTTTGCCTTGTCGTCGGCGCGCCGTCCGTAAAGCGCCTCCGCCTTCCGGAGATGCGCGATGGCCTGGACTCCCGATTTGGCCTCGAAATAGAGCGTTGCCAGTCCGTGGTGGGCCTCGGCCCAGTCCGGTTGAAGCTCGATGGCGCGGCGGTAGGCCTCGATGGCTTTGTCCGTCTCTCCCTTCAGGGAAAACTCAAACGCCTGTTGGTACCATTCCCCGGCGGATTGAGCGCGCGAAATCCCCGGCATGACGAGCGCGAGAATCAGGCATGCGGACGCGAGAGCGGAGCGGACGATAGACGTTGTGGATCGCGAGGAAATCATAAGTATAGGGGAGTCCAATAGAGCGGACACGCGTGGCTCATGAGCGGGTCCATGGGTCCCCCCTTTGCGAAAGGGGGACTTGGACATCGCGACGGTTCATGGCATTCGCCCCCGGGTCCGGTAACGAAGCTGGAAAAACAATGCGAACGCTGTTTGTACTATTATGGACTCGTTAGTAAATTGAGAAAACCGTATTATGATCGCACACAACCGGTTTTTTCTTCAACCGCGGACCGATAGCATGTTCGAAATCCAGACTCTGGCCGATTCCCTGGGAGGTATTTCCCTGCAACCGGGAGAGCAGGCGCCCGCCTCGGGGGCGTATGCCCTGGTCCTGCGAGTCGAAAAAAGAATTCGCGCGCGTACCGGGTCGCATGGGTTGTTGGTTTTCGGGCCCGGGCTCTATCTCTACGCGGGGAGGGCCGCCCGGGGATTGCCCAGCCGCCTTGCCCGCCATCTCCGGCGGAACAAACCGGTCCGCTGGCACATCGACAGGCTGACGAACCGGAGGGAAGCGGAGGTCCAGGATATTATTGTCATCCCGGACAAACCCGGATTGGAATGCGAGATCGTCCGCGTTTGCCTGCGCCGCGCTCCGGCCTGGGTCCCCATCCCCCGTTTCGGAAATGGGGATTGCCGGGAAGGTTGCCCCTCGCACCTTCTGAGGTTCGAAGAGCCGGGGTCGGGGCGGTCATGAAATTAGGGCCGGTTTTTTTATTGAAAATGGAGTAGAATGACCGCTCGAATCGGTCGAACGACAATCCGAAAAGTTTCTTGGGAAAAACGATGGCGAACGATCAGTATCCAAAAGGTATCATTGGCCTTGCTAAATTGGCGCTTATTTTTATCCTGCTGGCGGTGGCCCTGGGTTTTTTCGCCAGCATCGGTATCTGGGCGGCGGTTTCCTTTTTGAAGCTCTTCGGGATCCAAACCCTGTAACGGCTGGACCGTTTCTCTCCCGAGGGTCCTGGGAAAACAATCATCGCCGCTTTCCCGCCTCTTGACGGTTTCTTCCGGGCCATTCTCCGCTAGCGAGGCCGACAGCGTTTTCCCGGGAAGCGTTGTCGTGTCCAGGCTTCACGGGCGTTTCCCGGGACGGTTGGCGGACGGTTTTGTAAACCTCGCCGAGTTTTTCCCGCCAGAAATCCTCCGCTTTTTTCGTATGGTCCATTTTCACCTTGTCGTACCCCGCGGCCAGGCTTGGATAGGATGCGGCTTCGCAGGCTTCGGGATAGACGCTTTCGTTCAGCAGGGGCAGGAGACCGTCGATCCTCCGCCGGTATTCGGCGATGGCCTGGCGCTCCAGCTTCCTGACCGCGTTGCCCCAGGCGAAGGGATCCAACGGGGTCCCCCGCAATATTTTGCAACGCCTCAAGACCTCCAGCGTCCACCGCGGGAATTCCCATTTTTCGTCTCGTTCAAACCGGGCCTTCACGAAACCCAGGTCCTTCACCCAGGGGATGAGTTCCAGGATGGGCGGACGCAACAGGAAGCGGATTTTAAGGATCTCCCCCTTCGCGTATTGTCCGGCGATTTTTTCGATTTCCTCGGGCCGGGTCAACAGGTCGGCCACGCGGTACTCGTCCTTGTAGGCCATCAGGTCGAACAGGTTGTCGGCGACGGTTTTCGTGAAGCGGGACCGGTCCAGCGGGAAGTTGGCTTTTTCGAAGTCATGGACCTTCGCGACGAAGTCCACGAACCGCCCGGCGTAAGCGGCATTTTGAAATTTAATCAGTTCGAAAATTTCCCTGGCGAATTTTCCTTGATAATCGCCGTCAAACCGGATGCGGTTCGCGAGGCGGTCGAACCGGCGCCGGTCCAGGAAGCCGGTACGGTTGCGGAGCGACGCGATCTTTCCCTCCGCCGTCTGGGTTTCGGGATACGCCGCCGAAAGGACCCGCGCCGGGTCGAGGGCGAACAGCCTGCCGTAACGGAAAGCCTGGACATTTTTCTCCGCTTCCACGTCGTTGATCCGGATGGCGTCCTCGACGCTCCGCGCGCGCTGTATGGGGAAATTCCCGGCGGTTTGGAAGGCGATCCCCAGCAGGAACAGGTTGGTCGGCTTGAAGTCCTTGAACAGGTTCTCGACGATGTCCGTGGCGTCGACGTAAATGTTGTTTTCTCCGTCGGTGTGCGAGTCGACGATTTCCTTCAACCTCTCCGGGTCCGGGTAGACGGCCTTGCCGACGATCATGGGCATGGTCGGTATTTTCGCGGTGTTGACGATGGCCCGCGTTTTCCGCCTGGACGCCGCCCGCAGGTTTTCCGGGTTGACGGCGCCGATCAGGTCGGACGCGATATACAGGTCGGCGCCCCCGGCCTCGATGCTGAACCCTTCGTTCAGGTTTTTCCCCGGACATGAGATTTTTATATTGTTGCGCACCTCGCCGCCCTTCTGCGAAAGCCCCGTGTCGTCTTCCTTGACGACGTTCAGTCCCTCGCTCGTGGCCGCGCGGGCGAGGATTTCATACGCGGTCATCAACCCCCAGCCGCCGATCCCCACCGAGTAAATCTCGAAGACTTTATCCGGATCGATCCGTCTTTCGGGGTCCGCAAGCTCGCCGTCCCCGATGGCGATCCTCTTGAAGTCTGGCTTGATGAGCGGGTTCCCGGACCTTGTATGGACCCGCACGTAGGAAGGGCATTCCCCCTTGGCGCAGGCGAAATCCTGGATGCAACTGTATTGGTGGACCCTGACTTTCGGCCCGAATTCGGTGTCCGTTTTCCATACCGAGGCGCACTTGGCCTCCAGGCCGCAGTCGCCGCAGTCCTCGCAGACCTCCGCGTTCACGTGCACCCGCGTTTTCGGGGCGAGTTCCGGATTTGCTCTCCGCTCGCGGCTTTTCTCGATGCCGCATTTCTGCACGTACCAGATGACGCTCAGCCCCGGTTTTTGGGAAAATTCCTCCTTCACCTTCAAGGTGTCGGATTTGGGATAGACCCGGACGCCGTATTTCTTTTGGAGATGTTTGAATTCCTCCGGGAATTCCGCGACCAGGGCGACGCACTCGATGCCCTCCTGCTTGATCGTGGCGATGGCGGTTTCGGGGTCGTCTTGTCCGATCGGGCGCTGGCCGCCGGTCATGGCCACCACGCTGTTGTCCACGTACAGGAGGGTCTGGCTGGTGTCCTCGATGCCGTAATGGACCTTCAAGTGCTCGATGGCGTCCCGGATGAAACTGATGTTCAGGCGCGCGGAATGGAAATACGTCCCGTCGCCGCATCCTTGGTGGGCGTGCATGCGGTAGCTGAACGCCGAAGCGCCCATCCACAGCAAGCCCTCGCTCTCCATCGGCCCCACCGCCACCGCGCGGTTGCTCGACAGGGAATCGATGATGGACATGGTGGAGCAACCGATCCCGATTCCCATGACGTGCCTGGGCGTTATCTCCATGGAAACCGGATTGCCGTCGAGGTCCCGCGTTTCCACGGTCACGGATTCGACTGCCCCTTCGCCGTCGCGGCTCCCGGAAATTTCCAGCGCCGTCCTGTGCTGGCAACCGGAACAGTAGGCGGGCGGCCGCTTGACGCCGATGGGCGCGGGCGATTCGGCCGTTTCCTCCAGTTCGCGGAGGACGCGGTCGATCCCCCGGTCTTTGAAACGGTCGTGCCGGAGTAGCCGCCTGCCCAAAACCCTGGCGATGATGTCCGCGTCGAGGTTGGCGTTCTGCCGGAACAGCGTTTCGCCGTCCTCGCCGGTCTTGCCGACGATCGACGGCCTCCGCGCGTCGTTGAAAAGCTCCTGCTTGACGTGGGTCTCGAAGAAGGCCTGCTTTTCCTCGATCACGACGATCTCTTTTTTATCGCGGGCGAATTCCCGGAACGAGTCCGCGTCCGGCGGCCACGTGATCATGGGTTTGTAGATTTCGATTTCGTCCGCGGAAACGCCCAGTTCCTTCAACGCGCCGAGGAGGTCGTAATAGCTCTTCCCGGTGGCGACGACGCCGAAATCGGATTTCAACCGCCGGTTGTCCCAGACGTCGAAGCCGAATTCCCGCGAGATTTCCCGCACCATCGGTAATTTCGAGTAAAAAAGTTCCTCCTCGTTTGCCAGGAGGTGGGGTTTGAGGAGGATGGGGCTGAAATACCTCTTGTAATCGGCGTGACGCGCGGCGAATTTCCGGAACCGTTCGGCCAGTTCGCCGTCCTCCTCCGGGTCAAGGACGAATTCCTGGGAGCCGTCGCACACGCAGGTCTCGACTTTCAGGTTGACGCCAAGCCCCGATATCAGGGAGACGAGGGTCGCGCGCTTGCCGATTTCCAGGATTTCCCGGACGTTGCCCGGATAGGCCGTGGGGACATGGTTGGCGTAATGGACCAGGTCCGTCTGATGCGGCGTGGTGCTACTCTTTCCGGCGTGGTCGTCGCCGCTCATGAAGTAGGCGGCGCATAGCTTGTCCAACCCGGCCATCTGCATGTGGTCCTCCACGTCGGCGATCCGCCGTACGCCCGGGCCTTTTCCGTACCACGCGCCGATGACCCCGTCCACCTTGGCGGGGCCGAACAGCCGGTGCAACTGGCTCCCCCAGACCATGTTGGCGCCCGCCTCCTCGTTGCCGCCGGGGACATGGAGGATCTTCCACTCTTTCAGGAGGCGGTAGATTTTGCGCAGGTTGATGTCCAGCCCGCCCAGCGGGCTCCCCTCGTACCCGGAGATGAAATAGGCGAACTTTTTGTCCGGGTGGATCTTTTTGAGGAGCCGGAGATTGTCGAAGGGCAGTCGGACCAGGGCTTGAATCCCCGTCAAATGAATATTGCCCTCGACGTTCAGGTAGCGTTCTTCATCGAGAATGGAATGAGGTCCCTTGGCGCTGACCGGCGCCTGGGCGCGCCAGGTTTGGGAATCCGGATGCCTTGGAATATTTCCCATAAACGGTCTCCCGTGTTAAACCCTTTCGGCGGGTTTTGAACTCGCTTTTTCACTCGGGATGTCGCGGCGTTGATTTTTCAAGTCCAAGGCGTTCCCTGGCCGCCGCATATCAATATATAGTTTACTCCTTTAGCGGGGTAAATGAGCAAGTAAATAGCGAACGCCGGGCGCGGAAGTCGGTAAAATTTTCCGGGGCCGTTGCCAAACAGGCCCAAAAGGTTCATATTGATTGTAAGCGGCTTGCGGCTGTTTTGCCGATCGGCGGCGCCTTCCGGGGCTCCGTGTTTTCACACTCTCAATCTCTAGCGGGAACTTGTTGAAAATGGCCGGCTCGTTGCAAAGAAAAGTGGCTCTCGTTTCCGGGGGGAAGGTCGATTACTTCGCCAAGGCCAACCCCGACTTGCTGTTTTTCGAAATGGCCATGCAGGCGGCGCGCGAGGCGGTGGCGGACCTGGGCCTTCAACCGAAGGAGTTCCGGAGACTCATCCGCGAGCGCGGCGGAATCGTCATTACCCATTTCGCCGACCATTTCGCGGGGCAGTTGCTGGGGGAGGCCCTGACGCGGGACTACCTGGGGCTCAACCCCGCGGAGGCTTGCCGCGTAATCGGCGGCGGCGCCACGGGCGGGTTGGGCGTGCAGGCGGCCATGGAAAAAATCGCGTCGGGAAGGGCCGACATCGTTATCGCCATCGGCTACGAAAAGATGTCCGAGGTGGACACGTTTCAAGGCAACGAGTTCATCGCCCTGGCTTCCGATACGGTGACCGATTTTCCCAACGGCGGTTATTACCCGCTCTACTATGCCGCCATGGCCCAGTCGTATCTCGATACGTTCGTGGGCCGGACGGTTTCCGCCGGCGAAATACGCGACGCGTTCTCCAAGATCGCGGTCATGATGCGCAACAACGCCCAGTTCAACCGCCGGGCCCAGACCAGCCGCGAAAATCCCTACTCTACCGCCTCGACGAGCGGTTTCATCGCCGTCGACGACGTGGTCAAGTCCGGCATCGTCGCCACGCCTTCGTACAGGCTCGATTGTTGTTTGATGACGGACGGCGCCTCGGCCGTAGTCTTGGCCTGCGAGGAACTGGCGCGGCAACTGACGGACCAGCCGGTGTACGTTACCGGGATCGGCAACGGGACCGATTGCATGCGGACGGGCGAACGCCCGCGGACCGTCGGCGGTTTGGTCGCGGACGGCCTGCTGTTTCCCCACGAACGCGAGGACCCCGCCCTGGTCGAGTATTACCGCCAACTCGAATATCCCGGCCTGCACTCTTTCCGCGCCGGCCGGTGGGCGGCCAGAAAAGCTTACGAAATGGCGGGCATCCGGGGAAATCCGCTGGAGTATTTCGACCTGATCGAGATCCACGACGCGTTCGTCATTTCCGTCGTCCAGACCCTGGAGGACCTGGGCATGGCCCCCTATGGACACGCCTGCAAGTTGTTTTCCGCGTTGCCTCTTGCCGACGGCCGTGTCCCGATCAATCCCAGGATAGGCGGGGAGAAGGGGCTGTACGTGAACCCGTCCGGCGGCCTGATCGGGCAAATGCACGCCGTGGGCGCGACGGGCAACACCCAGGCCGTGGACGTCCTCTGGCAGATGCAGGGTAAAATAAAAGAGAAATACGGCCATGCGGAGACGCAGGTCCCCGGCCCGAAAACCGCTCTGTTCCACAGTCATGCCGGGACCGGGAGCGACATCACGGTGACTACCGTCGAGAGAGGTTGGTGATCATGCCGGTCGAGGACAAACCGCTGGACCCGGGCGACAAGGCATACCGTCCCGCCAAAACCGAGGTCCTCATCGTGCACCGCCAGGTCAGGATCGGCTACAAGAAGAGTTATGGCGGGATGTCGCCCTACATCAAGGGGATCATGGGCGGCGGGGACGCCAGGTTGCTCTATACCGTTTGCGAGAACGCCGGGGGTCACGACCGGGGCGGAATTTTGCGGTTCCAGGTGCCGCGCGCCGACTGTCCGGAATGCTATGGACGGACGCGGTGGGAACAACTTCCGGACGGCGCCCGGTTTTACGTCAACACGTTGTCCACCGCCGTGGAACTCGCGGGCATCAGTTTCATGGACCAACTGCCGGTGACCGTGGCGTGGATCTCCGCCGTCCTGCCGGGACCCGAAGGCGCGGAACTGGACACCCTGACGGCAGGCATGGTGCGCGTCGAGGATTACACGCGGCTGAAAAAGGGCGACGAACTGCGGCCCGTATTCCGACATTCGCCGAGGGCGAGCGCCAGCGACGCGATGTGGGTATTGAAAGGGACGCCAAAAGAGGGATGGCCGGAAGGCTATGTGCAAAGTAAAAATTACCGTGTCTGAACGTCCAAAAGATAAAAAGGACATGAGCGGCAAAATCCAGAGCAGTCGCGGAAAGCGCGGGTGACGCATGAGCTACGTGGCAAGCGGTCAGAGAGACTGGATTCGCATGTTGTATGGAGACGAAACCTTCCTGGAGATGTTGGAGACATTCGGGAAACTGGTGGAGCAAAGGGTCCTGCCCGCCGAAAAAAAAACCGAGGACCAGAGGTCCAGAAACCCTCTCGGGAATTTCAAGTCCCTGTTGGAGGAGGAGGGAAAGTTCGACCGGGAGACGTTCGAGCGGACTTACGCCAGGGTCAGGGAAGAGGAGAAAATCCCGGCGGAGGTTTACGCCCGGATCGTGGAGTCGGGGCTCACCGGGATGTCGTTCTCCGAGGAGTTGGGCGGACTGGGGATTCCGTTCCCGATATTCACGGCCTTCCTCGAAATCCTGGGCAAGGCGTCGCCCAGCATCGGGGTGCGGTTCGCCATCTCGAATACGGTGGCGGAAGGACTGCGGTTCAACCTCGGCGCGGGCGACCTGTCCGCGTACGGGGAAAATGTCCTGAGACGGCTGGTTTCCGGCGAAAAGCTGGCGGCCTTTTGCCTTACGGAAGCCTCCGCCTCGGGCTCCAACATCATGCGGGAGATGACGACGCGGGCGGAGCCGTCGTCCAACGGCGCGAGTTATCGCATCACGGGAAACAAGATGTGGATCACCAACGCCGAGACGGCCGACGTATACGCCGTCTTCGCGCGCACCTCGCCTGACCCCAGTAGCGGGATTTCCCTGTTCCTGGTGGAGCGGGAAACGCCGGGATTTGGCGTGGGGCAGATTTTCGAAAAGCGGTCGGTCGAGAATTCGTCCTTTGGCGAGTTGGTCTTCAAGGACGCGGTAGTCCCTTCCGAATGCCTGGTGGGTAAGTTGGGGCGCGGCGCCCAATACGGGGTACGGATGCTGAATTCGGGCCGGATCACGATCGCGGCATTGGCCGTCGGGCTGGCGCAGAGGGCCCTCGACGAGTATATGGAAGTGGTCGTGGAGGGCAAGAAGACCGCCGGCAAACACCTCGTCGAATACGACCGGACCAAGGCCCGGATCGCCGAGATGTCGATGGAGGTCCACGCCGCGCGGGACATGACCTTCCACGCCGCGTGGCTGAAGACGCGTTTCGACGCCGACCCGGACAACCCGGACTTGTTGAGGGACTACGTGATCGCGTCCAATTCGGCGAAACTCAAGGCCTCGCTGGTCGCGCAGAAGGCGTCCGATCATCTCGTCAAGGTCTGGGGGGCCAGCGCCGTGGTGAAGGAAAATTCCTCCATGAAGCATTACCTGGACAGTTGGCTCTATTATTTCGGCGAGGCGGTCCCGGAAGTGCTGGAAAACACCGTCGCGCACATGGAGACGAAAAAGTACCAGGCCCGGAAGGGGTTGTGAATTCGCGCTGATGGAAGCGCGGGAGCGGCGTCATGCCTTTGAAAATAATTCCGAAAACCTTCAGGATGGCCCGCGAGGACCAACAACTGGGGGAAATCCTGAAAACCGTCGCGGAGCGGAAAAAGGGCGAGACCGTCCTTTTCCCGGAATACGCCGCGTACACGGTCGAGGGATCGGAAAAAGCTTGTTCGGCGTTGTCCCAAGCGGCCCGGAAGGCGGAGGTGAGCGTCGTCACCACTCTGAACCTCGCCGCCCCCGGCTTGCCCCATGCGGAGCCCGGCGTCAACTACAACGCGCTGTTCGTTTTTTCGCGGAATGGGCGGACCCATTCGCCGCAGGCCAAGATAACGCCGCAGTCGTTCGAGATGAGGCATCTCGACGAGGCTTTCCCGAGGATGGAGGTGGCTCCCTACTCCCGGCTCAACAGGGTCCGGTTGCGGCAGGACGGCGAGGAGTCCGACGCGTTCTTCTTCATTTGCTCCGACCTGTACGCGCTCCAGTTGTTCGACGGAGAACGGTTGAAGTCCGGGGCCCTGGTTTGCCCGGCCAATTTCGGCAACGGGGCGGAAGGCGCGGCGGGGCAAATCATCGACTACTCCGTGAAATGCGGTTTGTTCGGGCAGGGGTTTCTCTGCAACACGTATCAGGACGCGAAGGACGGAGCAACCCCTCTAACGGTGGCCGCGGAAAAGATTTTCAAGCAGGGGACAAAAAAAATTTCCTACGCGAAGGATGAAATGGACAACAGCGTCAAACGGTCCAGCGCCGTATATCCCGACGAGGGATATCGCAATTTCAAAAGCATGTTGTCCCTGACGCGCAACGGGACCTTCACGGTCCCCCGTTCGCGGAGCCTGGAGAACGGCTTGCAGGTTGCCCTGGGGACTTACGGCGAGATCGTCGATTTGTAATTTGCCGGTTTGATATGGATAAATTCGAGAAACAGATAACGGCTTATGTCGCGGACTTGACGTGCGAAAGCCTGACGCGTTCCGCCGTCCAGTCCGCCAAGGAACGGTATCTCGATAGTCTGGCCGTCGCGTTCGCCGCGTATCGCGAGCCGCCGGTCGAGGCGATGCGGCGGTTCGCCCTGACAGCTTCGTCCGCGAAGGGGGCGACAGTCCTGGGGACCGCGCACAGGGCGCCCGTCGATTACGCCGCCGTCTATCTCGGGACGATGATCCGCGCGTTGGACTGGAACGACACGTATCTGAACCGGGAACCGGCGCACCCCAGCGACAATATCGCCGCCTGCCTCGCCCTGGCGGAAGCGGAAGGCAAGACGGGGAAGGACTTGGTCCTGGCGACCGTTGTCGCGTACGAACTGCAATGCCGGTTGTGCGACGCGGCGGGCATACGGAAAAAGGGGTGGGACCACGTGACCTACGGTTCCGTGTCCAGCGCCTCCGCGGCCGCGAAACTCATGGGTTTCCCGCCGGAGCGCATCCGCGATACGATCGCCATCGCCGTGACCACGGGAAATTATCTGCGGCAGACGCGCATCGGCTCCATCTCGCAATGGAAGGCCGCCGCGTTCGCCCAGGCCGCGCAAAACGCCGTGCGCGCCGCGCTGTACGTCAAACACGGTATGACCGGGCCGGGCGACATCTTCCTCGGCAAGCACGGGTTGATCAACCAGATCACGCAGGGGGAGTTCGATCTGGCGGAGCGTTTTGGCGGGCAGGACGGCGAAGCGTTCAAAATCGACTCTACCTACCTCAAGTATTTCCCGGCGGAGTATCATTCCCAAAGCGCCATAGGGTCGGCCCTGGAGTTGAGGAAAACCATCGGCCCGGAGCGCGTCAAGGACATCGCGAGGGTCCGCGTCGATACCAGTTTCCACTCGTACGACATTATCGGCGGGGAGTCCGCCAAGTGGAGACCCGACACGAAGGAAACCGCGGACCATAGCATGCCGTACATCGTCGCGGCCGCTCTCATGGACGGAAACATCGCCCTCGAACAATTCGCTGAAAAGCGGTTCAGGGACCCGGAACTGCTGGCCCTTGTCCAAAAAGTCGAGGTGGCGGAAAAAAAAGAATACACGGACATTTACGGGAAGTCGTTTCCCAACAAGGTCGCCGTTACCCTGACGGATGGACGCGTCCTCGAACATGAGACGATCGATCCGAAGGGCCATCCCAACAACCCCTTGACTCCGAAGGAGATCGAGGACAAGTTCAGGACGGCGACCGCTCCGGTATTTGGCGGCAAGCGCCAGGAGGACATTATAAGGATGGTATGGGGCCTCGACGAACTCAAGGACATCGGCGCCCTGGCGCGGCTGTGCGAGGTGAAATAAAATGGTCAATGGGGGGTTGCGAAAAACGCTGGAATCCGGAAAGCGCCTGGTCCTGCCCGGCGCCTATAACGCGTTCGCGGCAAGGCAGATTGCCCAGGCGGGGTTCCCGGCCGTTTACATATCCGGCGCCGGACTGTCCAACAGCTTTGGCGTTCCGGACGACGGATCTTTGGGGATCGATGATTTTCTCTACCTCGGCGGCTGGATCGTCAAGTCCGCGGGCGTCCCCGTCCTCTGCGACGCGGATACGGGATTTCAAAACGTCGGCGAGACCGTCAAGCGGTACATCGAAGCGGGAATTTCCGGCCTGCACATCGAGGACCAGGCCCTTCCGAAAAGATGCGGCCACCTGGCCGGGAAGGAGGTCGTCCCCGCGGACGAGATGGCCGCCAGAATCAGGGATGCGGCTTCAGCGCGCGACCGGCACGGTCCGGAATTCCTCGTCGTCGCCAGGACGGACGCGCGCGGCGCCTCGAATATCGCGGAAGGCGTTCAGTTCGAGGAAGCCGTCGCGCGCGGCCGGTTGTATCGGGAAGTCGGGGCCGACGCGGTTTTCCCCGAAGCCTTGAGGAGCCGGGAAGAGTTCGCCCGCTACCGGAAAGAGGTCCCCGGATACTTGCTGGCCAACATGACGGAGTTCGGACGGACGCCGTTCATTACAGCGCGGGAGTTCGTGGAAATGGGGTACGACATGGTCATTTTCCCCGTTTCCCTGTTTCGATACCACGCGGGGCAGACCCGGATTTTCCTTTCGCGCTTGCGAGAGGACGGAACGCAGGAGGGCCTTGTTCCAGGCATGATGAGCAGGGCCGAGATCAACCAGCTTCTCGACTATAAACCTTGACCTATGGAAACGCCCAACACGTTGGATAACGGTCTCGACGGAGTTCCCGTCTGCACTTCGGACATTTCGCTCACGACGGTGGCGGCCGACGGGACTCCCATCCTTCTTTACAGGGGCTACAGCATTTACGATCTGGCGAAGGGGCCGTTCGAGGAAAGCGTCTACCTCCTCCTGGAAGACCGGCTTCCCACCAAGGACGAGCTTGCGGAGTTTTCCCGAAGGCTCAGGCAACACTCCGGGCTGGACAAACAGATACTCCAGCACATGCACGGTTATCCCAAGGACGCCCACATGATGGATTTCCTCCTGACCGTTTTGTCCTACGCCCGCATGTTCGACGAGGACTACCAAAATCCGCTATGGCAAAAACCCCGCGCGGAGCCGGAGAAACTCGCCAGGCTCATCGTCGAGGCGGGGACGCGCATCGGGGCGAAGATCCCCGCCATTGTCGCCAAGGGCTATCGGATCCTGACGGGTCAAGCGATGGTCCCAGCGGACCCCTCGCTGAGCTTCGCCGCGAATTTCCTGAACATGCTCGGCATAAAGCTGGAGGAAGAATCGGTGGCGGCGCTCAACGCCGTCCTCGTCCTTTATCTGGAGCACACCATCAACTGCTCCACGTTCGCCTCGCTCGTGGCGGAGTCGTCGCTGACGGACCCCTATGGCCCTCTGCTGGCGGCGGGCGTGGCTTTGAAGGGCATCCGGCACGGCGGGGCGAACGAGATGGCCTCGGACATGTTCGACGAAATAGGAAAACCCGGAAACGCCAAGGCGTATATTCACGGGAAGCTGAAAAACAGGGAGATCGTGTTTGGGTTCGGACACCGGCTGAAACATTACAAACACGCGGTCGAATCCAGGGTGCGGATCGCCGAGGGAATCGCCCGGCCGCTGGCGGAGAAAAAGGGGCTGGGGCATTATTTTGAAATCTACGACATCATCGGCGAGATCATGTTGAAGGAAAAAGACCGGGCGCCGAACGCCGATCTGCCGATCAGTCTCCTGCTGAAAATAATCGGGATTCCCAAGAGGGTCAACACCCCGCTGTTCCAGGCGAGCCGGCATTTCGGCTGGATCGCCAACAACGCGCGGCAGAGGAAAGTCAACGGGCCGCTCTACAGGCCGACGCAGAAGTATACGGGACCCGGTCTGGAGCATATGAAGACTTATGTTCCCCTGGAACGGCGATAAAACGGGGGAGGATGCCCCCGTCCAACTGTTATGCCTGGAAACAAAATTCGCGGGTTCATCGGCGTAAAAAGCAACGACGGCCACGACGCCGCCATTCTGGTGGTGGCCGACATCATGAAAAAGGGAGGCATCGAGGTCATCCTGGGCGGCTACGATTTGACCGTGGACAAGTTCGTCCGGGCCGTCGTGCAGGAGGGGGTCCATTTTGCCGGCATCAGTTCCTATAACGGCGGCCATATGCCGTTCTTCCGGGCCGTGCGCGACGAGTTGAGGAGGCGGGACTATCCTTTCCTCCACATCGTCGGCGGCGGCGGGGCGACCATCACCCCGCCGGAGATCGAAGCGCTCGAACGGGAAGAGGGGATCGATAAAATCTTCCGGAGCGGCGAGGGTCATCTGGTCGCGCCCTTCATTCGCGAACATTACGATTTCCCCGCGGTCAACGGCCATCCCGAGGACTTGCTTGAAGGCGTCCTCGACGGAAACGAACTGGCGATTTCGCAGGCGCTCAATGTCGCCGAGGAGAAAGCGCGGCTGGAGTCGGCGCTCGAAAAAATCAAGGCCGGTCTGGATTGGCCGGAGGACTCGCGGGCCGCCCGGGAGGCGCTGGACCGTCCCTTGGAAAAAGACGGCCCGGCGGCGAAGGAGGTCCTGGCGCAAGTCCGGCGCTATTCGGATTTCCTGTCGAAGTTGGACGCCCCCGCCGGAGAAAGCGGGACGACGGTATACGGAATCGCGGGGCGCGGCGGGGCGGGTAAAAGCGCCTTGATCGACGAACTCGTCTTGCGGTTTTTCAAGGACGCCCGCGCCGGGAGGAAAAAGTGCGCCATCCTCGCCGTCGATCCGAGTTCGCACAGCTCGGGCGGCGCGCTTCTGGCGGACCGGATCGCGTACATGTACGCCACGGACAAGAACTGGGTGGACGTCGGCCGGACTTACGTCCGGAGCGTCGCATCGCGCGGTCATGGTCAGGGCATCGCCCGCGCCCTCCCCGACATGGTCAAGATATTGAAAGCCGCCGGATATGAGATTTTCGTGGAGACATACGGCACGGGCCAGCCGGACTCCGGGATCGTCGGTTTGGTCGACAAGCCGGTGTTCGTCGCCACGCCGGACATCGGCGGCGCCGCGCAAATCGCCAAGGAGGAAATGTTGAACCTCCCCGGGGCGACGGTGGCGCTCAATAAAAGCGAGCTTCCCGGCGCGCGGCATGTTTCCAGTTTATTGCGGGGCAGGGTTGCCGAGGAGAGGTTGTTCCTCACCACGGCCATCGAGCACGATAACGCGGGCGTCAACCGGTTGTACCGGTTCCTGACGGAACATTACTCCTGATCCAATGACGTTATCCAAAATCGTCAAGGCCAACGAGGATTACGACCGCCAGGTGGAGGCGTCCGTCGAGCGCGCCCTGCGCGACGAAGCCTACCGACAGGAACTGCAAAAAGCCTGGCGCGAGAAAACCGGAGCCATCGGGTCCCGGCCGTTGCCCACGGGCATCGAGCTTCCGCTGGTCGCCGTCCCGCATATCGACCATCCGGCGCAGGTCGCCCGCTACCTGGGCGAATGGGGGTTCCCCGGCGAGTTCCCGTATGGCCTGTCCATCTACCCGCGGGCGTTTCTCATCGTCGACGGCAAGCGCGAACACGAGGAGCCCACGCGGATTTTCGCCGGACTGGGGACTCCCGAAATGACCAACCGGAGGTTCCGGTACATCGTGCAGGGGCAACGGTCCAAGCGGCTGAGCACGGCGTTTGACACGAACACCCTCCTCGGACGGGGGGCCGACGACCCCGATTATTTTTGCGATGTCGGCGAAGGCGGCGTGTCGGTTTCCACATACCGGGACGCGCTCGACTTGTACGACGGTTTTTTTCAGGACGACGTCAGCGTCTCCATGACCATCAACGGTCCCTCGCTGTGGATGACGGCGGCCCGATTGCAGGCGGCGCGGGAGCGGGGCCAGGACTGGAGGAAAATCCGCGGCACGTCCCAGACCGACCCCTGCAAGGAGGACGACGCGCAGAACGAGTTGTTGTTCCCGCTGGACAAATCCATAAAGCTGGCGATGGACATGTTCGAGTGGTGCGCGCGCGAGGCGCCGTTGTATTACCCCATCAACGTCAGCGGTTACCATATCGAGCAGAAGGGCGCGACGCCCATGCAACAGGCGGCGTTCACCCTGGCCAACGGCTTCGTGTACGTCGAGGAGGCCTTGGCGCGCGGGATGAACGTCAACGACGTCGGCAGGCGTCTCCCGTTCTTTTTCACGTCGGGGATGGACATCGAGTACGTCGCGTTGCTCAGCGCGGTCCGCAGGGTTTGGGCGGTCGCCCTGCGCGACGCCTATGGCGCGGACGATCCCGCGGCGCAGAAGTTGAAGGCCCACGTGCAGACGTCCGGCCGAAGTCTGTACGAGCGCGAAATCCTCGACAACATCAGCCGGACCGCGCTGGAGTTGTTCTACGCTCTGCTGAATTATCCGCAGGCCCTGCACAGCAACTCCTACGACGAGCCGATCACCACGCCGACGGAGGGCGCCGTCCGTATCGCCTCCGACGCGCAATCGATCTTGTTCGAGGAGATGGGCGGGTTCAAGGACATGATGGGCTACCTGGGCGACGCATCGGGCCGGACGCGGATCTACCGCGGTCTGATCGACGGGATACTGGACTACTTCCGGCAGATCGACGAGATCGGCGGCGTCCGGCAGGCCAAGGCGGAGGGGTTCTTCCGCGACGAAATCGCGCGCTCCTCGGCCCTGTATGGCGAGCAGGTCCATGACGGCACGCGCGCGATCGTCGCCGTCAACCGCTATGCCGAGGGGAGGCAGGAAAATAAAGCCGTCCCGCGAGTCGAGATCCCCGACGACGTCAAGCGGAAACGCCGCGACGACGTGCTCCGGTTCAAGGCGCGGAGAGATCCGGGAAAGGTCCGCGACGGAGTCCGCCGCCTGCGGAGCGCCGCCGAAAAGGGCGAAAACGTTTTCGAGGCGACGCTGGCGGTCGTCAAGGACGTGACCATCGACGAATGGACCCGCGCCCTGCAAGAGGTCTATGGCGTGTATCGCCGGAGGATCTGATCGGACATTGCTTGAGCGGCAATGGACTGGGAATATCCCGGTCGCTGTAGCGACGGTCAGCTTGGTCGTCGCGAGCCGCGGGAGGCGGCGCGGCGATCCAGTCTTTCTGGATTGCTTCCCGCTTCGCAAGCTCGCGGTCGCAATGACGGACTAAACTTTATCTTCATTTTACTGGCTCAGATAGGCCCGGGTCTCTTCGTCGAGCGGGTTGTCGAACACTCGGCTGGCCGGGCCGGATTCGCGGATCCTGCCTTCGCAAACGAACAGGACTTCCTCGCACAGGCGCCGGGCCTGTCCCAGATTGTGAGTCGCCAGCACGACGCAATGTTTTTGTTTCAGAGAGCGGACCAGTTCCTCGATCGCCTGCGTGGACTTGGGATCCAGCGATGCCGTGGGTTCGTCCATCAGGAAGATTTCGGGCCCGACGGCGAGGGCGCGGGCGATGGCCAGCCGTTGCTGTTGCCCCTGGGACAGGACCGCGGCGGGTTGGTGGAGGCGGTCCTTGACCTCGTCCCATAAAAACGCCTCGCGCAGGAACCGTTCGGCCAGTTCGGGAAATTCCTTCTTCCGTTCGGGCTGATGGTGTTTCAACCCGAACACGGCGTTTTCGAGAACGCTTTTGGGAAAGACGCAGGGTTTCTGGAAAACCATGCCCACTTTTCCGCGCAGACGGCATACGTCCGTGCCGTTGCCGTAGATCTCGCTCCCCTGCACGAACAATTTCCCGCGGAACCGGAATCCGTCCATCCCGTCGTTCATCCGGGCAATGGTCCGCAGTAGCGTGGTTTTCCCGGACCCGGAGGAGCCGATGACGGCGGTCGCGGAACGCGGGCGGAACTCGCAGTCGATTTCATCGAGGACGGTTTTTCCGCGGAAGCTGACGCATGCGTCGCGGATCTCGATGGGGGGGGGTGTGTCGTTCATCGGTGCGACTCCAACCGCAACCGGGACCGGGCCCAGAGAGCGGACAGCATGAGCGCGAAGACGAGCGCCGTCAGCGCGAGCCCCGCGCCCCAGGCGTTGGCGACGGCCTTGGGGTTGACGGCCTCCTGGGCGAGGACCAGGATGTGGGTTTGCAAAGTGGACACGGGCCTGGCCAGGGACCGGGGGATGCCGGCCCCGGAAAACGCCGTGGCGGTGAACATGATGGCGGCGGTCTCTCCGGCGGCGCGGGCCAGTCCCAGAAGGACCCCCGTGACGATGCCGTAAAAACTCTGGGGAAGGACGATGGACCGGATTTGCGCCCAGGGGGTCAGGCCCAGCGCCATCCCGCTTTCGCGGTAATGCGCGGGGATGGACTCGATGGCTTCCAGGACGGAGATTTGGACGGTCGGCAGGATCATGACCGCCAGGATCAACGCGCCCGTGACCCATGAAACTCCCATGCCCAGAAGCGCTCCAAAAAACATGTAACCGGTCAGGCCGAACAAGATGGTCGGTACGCCGTTCAAGGTATAAGTCGCGATGCGGAGGGCTTGTTTCAACCCAGCCGATTTGAGGAACTCGGTCTGAAACAGGGCCGAGCCCAGCGCGATGGGAAAGCTGACGATGCCTGCCGAGGCCGTCAGGATCAGGGTCCCCGCAATCTGGTGGAAGATCCCGCCGTCCAGGCCGAAATCGCGCGCCTCCCGCGTCAGGAACTCGATGGACATGGACGGGAACCCGCGCCCGACGACGGCGGTCAGGATGAGCGCCAGCAGGGAGCAACCCGCCAGCGTGGTCAGGAACAACAAGCCCCGCGTCGCGCTATCGACCAGACGGCGTCTCATGGGCGGGCCCTCCGCAAAAACAGATTGCCCGCGAACGCGACGGCCATGGTCATCAGCAGAAGGACCAGGCCCAGTCCCATGAGGGCGTTCCAATGCAGGCCGTAGCCGAGGGATTCCGCGGCTTCGCGCCCGAGTTTCGAGGGGATGCTCTGCCCTGGCGAGAAGACGTCGTACCAGGGCGAGGGGATCCGGTCGATGCCGCCGATCACCAGCAGGACGGCGATGGTTTCCCCCATGGCTCTGCCCACTCCCAGGAAGACCGCTCCGGCGATCCCCGGAAGCGCCTGCGGGACGGCGACGCTGAATACCACTTCGGTTTGCGTCAATCCCAGGCTGAGGGCGTTCTCGCGGTACTCGGCGGGAACGCTTCGCAAGGCGTCCTCGGACAGGGTCATCACGGTCGGCAGGACCATGATCCCCAGCAACGCTCCGGCGGCGAGCAGGGAATTGCCGTCGATGAGGCCGAACGCGTCCTTGATCCAGGGCGCGAGAAAGGACATCCCCAGGAGCCCGTAGACGATCCCCGGCACCCCGGCCAGAAGCTCCATGATCGATTTCACGATCAGCCGGGCGCGCGCGGGGAGGAACTCCGCGACGAAGACGGCGCCGCCGAGCGCGAAGGGCAGGGCCAGCGCCAGGGCCAGCGCGGTCGCCATGACCGAACCGTAAATCATGGGCAGAGCTCCATAGTTCTCGCCGACGAACCAGTCCTTGCCGAGGAGAAACGGCCAGCCCTGGCTCCGGAGCGCGGGCAGGCTCTCCGCGACCAGGTAGCCCAGCAGGATTCCCGCCGCGCCAAGCGCAACGCACGCGAAACCGGCGCAGACCCAGTAAGCCGGACCGCGGCCCGGGAAGTATCTCCCGTTCCGTTCGGGGCCGTTTGCTTGCGGATCAGCGGACGGCGACATAACCGCTCTCCTCGACGATCTTTTGCCCTTCGGGGCCCAGGATGAAGTCGATGAATTCCTTGACGATACCGCGCGGCTCGCCCGCCGTGACGAGGTTGAGGTTGCGGGAGATCGGGAAACTCCCGTCGCGGACGCTCTCCAGCGTGGGTTGGATCACTTTGCCGCCCTCGCGGATGCCGACGCCAACGACGTCCGGGTTGATCCAGGCGACCGACAACATGCCGATGGCGGCGTCGCTCTGCGCGACCTTCGTTTGCTCTTCGTTATTCGAGCCGGTCACCAGCCGCGCGCCGGGAGCCCGCGCCTGTTCGTCCCCGAACACGTACTGCATGAACACGTGACGGGTGCCGCGGTGCGTCTCCTTGTCGATGACGACGATCCGCCGGTCGGGTCCGCCCACGTCCTTCCAGTTTCCGATCTTGCCGAGATAGATGTCGCGGATTTGTTCCCTGGTCAGGGTCTTGACGCCGGCGGAATACACCTCCGAGGAGACGACGCAGGCCACGGCGTCGCGCCCCACCGCGTGCGTTTTGAGTCCGGCGTTTTTGAATTGTCCGCGTTCCTCGCGGGTCAGCTCCCGCGACAGCATGCCGATTTGCGCCCGCCCGTTGCCGACGTCGTTGACGCCCACGCCGGAGCCGCCCGCGTTCACGGAAACGGCCGCGCCTCTATGGGAGACCTTGAACCGGTCCGCCGCCTTGGAAACGATGGGCAGTACCGTCGTGGAGCCCGCCACCCGGATCGTTTGCTCTTCAGCGGCGCCGCCGGGCGCCGCCGTCCCAATCGCGCACCAAACTAGGGCCAACATCGCCAGTAAAAATCCACGCGGCCGCTCGACTCCCCGGACCATGTTTTATCTCCGCGTTGAAATATTTATATATTGATATATGTCGATATAGTTAACCATATTCCATGGGTCGGGGGAAGAGCAAAACCATTACAGGGAAAAATGGGAAAGACCGGCAAAGAGGGTTCTGGCTTGTTCCGGAGGATGGGGTTAGCCCGGATATCGCATGAGAAAGAGAAAGGAATTACTCCCCCTTGTAAAGGGGGCCTGGGGGATTCGCGTCCTTACTGCGAACGGGTATTTCAAATCCCCCTACCCCCTTTGCAAGGGGGAATAAAGCAAAGGTCTTTTAGCGCCGGATATTTCCCTTCAGTTTCCCGTCGCGGATCTCGAAATGGCGGTTGCCGTAGGACGCGGCCTGGGGGTTGTGCGTGACCATGACCGCGGTGGCGTGGAAATCCGCGCACGCCTGCTTCAGCAGGTCGAGGATTTTGGTCCCGTTTTCCGAGTCGAGGTTGCCGGTGGGCTCGTCGGCGAGGATCACCGAGGGGCGATGGACGAGGGCCCGCGCGATGGCGACACGTTGCATTTCCCCGCCCGACAGCTCCGCCGGGAAGGAATGGCTCCGGTCGAGGAGGCCGACGTATTCCAGCAGGTTGTGGATGCGCTGACGGTAGCCGACGCCGAAGAAGCGGGACTCGAAAGCGTCCGGGGCTGGCTGGTTTTCCTCCGGACCCGGATCGCGACCGTCCCCATGGTTCAGCAGGAGCGGGAGTTCCACGTTTTCCCAGACCGACAGAGTGGGCAGGAGGTTGAAGAACTGGAAGACGAAACCGATCTCCCGCCGGCGCAGGGCGGTGAGTTCCCGGTCGTTCATCTTCGAGACCGGTCTGCGGTTCAGGTAAATCTCCCCCTCGTCCGGGACCTCCAACGCCCCGATGCAATTGAGGAGCGTCGTTTTTCCACCGCCGCTGGGGCCCATGACGGCGGCGAAGTCGCCGCGGTTCAATTCCAGGTCCACCCCCGCGAGCGCCCGCACCCGCGCGGTCCCCGCCTGATAATATTTGGACACGCCTTGCAGTTTGATGACGACCGGATCGGTTGCGGACATGGGGATGCGAATGCGCCTCGAGTTTACCGGACAGCTTCGTCCTGAAATACGTTCCTTCGGTGATACTCAAGAAAATCTGGATCAGGGAGAAAGCGACTGGAGGGTCAGCCCCATTTTTAGTTGAAAATGGTCATGGGCCTCGCGCCATGTATGTGGCGTCTCGATATCCGCGGTTTTGCCAAAAGAGGCTCTCCCTTTCAAGAAGCATATCATTTCCGCCGGGCGAACGGAATGCTCTCGCCATCGGCAGGGGCGTTCCCGCCGGGGGAGATGGAAATTCCGCCAGGAAAAGAGTAGAATGCGGAAGCGATGATGAGTTGAAATGACGATCGGGATTTCCCCGGGGGTTGAATGGTTTTAAATCGCCTGGTGTTTAGAGTCCATGCCATCCAGCGCATGTTTCAAAGAAAAATAGGGTTCGAGGACGTTTCGACCATTTTAAGGACAGGCGAGATTATTGAGAACTATCCGGATGACAAGCCTTATCCAAGCCGTCTGGTTTTGGGGGGGGCACGGACCGCGGCCATTGCATACGGTGGTCGCGGACAACGTGGAAACGAAGGAAACCATTGTCATCACGGTATACGAACCTGACCCGCGCGAGTGGGAGCCGGGTTTCAAGAAAAGGAGAAAACCATGAAATGCGCGATCTGCAGGCATGGGGAGACGATTCCCGGAAAGGTCACGATCACTCTCGATCGCAACGAAACGACGTTTGTGATTAAGAACGTGCCGGCCATGGTGTGCGGAAACTGCGGCGAGGAATATGTGAGCGAAGAAATTACCGCGCGTCTGCTCGAAACGGCCGAATCCGCGGTAAAGGCGGGCGTACGGGTGGATATCCGGGACTATGTGGCCGCTTGACACACCGGTCAAGCGGCGGGTCGCATTCCGCAAACGTTTTCCCCAACTACTCCCTCCCATGATTTCATCTTTTGGGAAAAAAGACAAAGTTTTATAATTCCCCTTCGTCCTCGTCTGTTGCCCCGCAAGAGCGCTCCCGCCGGAAAGGGCGGATTTTTTCTCCATCCTGATCAATCGCCCCTGTCCGTAAAATTTTTTGCCTGCCGGGGGGCTTTGTGATATTCCTGTTTTTCTCATGATTTCACGCGGGAGCGGACAATGGCGGTTTCGCGAAAGATCGGCGAGTTCATGGAGAACGCCTCCTGGATCAGGAGGATGTTCGAGGAGGGGATCCGGCTCAAGAAGGAGTTCGGGGAGGACAACGTTTTCGATCTTTCCCTGGGCAACCCGGTGATGGAGCCGCCCAAGGCGGTCAAGGACGCCTTGATCTCGGCCGCCTGCGATCCCGCCCCCGGCAGGCACCGGTACATGCAGAACGCGGGGTTCCCCGACGTCCGCGAGGCCATCGCGTCGGCCCTGTCCCCCGAGTGCAAGGTAAAACTGGGGGCCAACGACGTGATCATGGTCTGCGGGGCGGCGGCGGGGTTGAACGTGGCGCTCAAGGCCATCCTGGATCCTGGCGACGAGGTGATCGTTTTCGCGCCTTATTTCGTCGAATACTTCTTTTACGCCGACAACCACGGCGGGCAAGCCGTCGCGGTCCCCACCCATGAGGATTTCACCCTCGACCTGGACGCCCTCCGCGCCGCCATCACGGACAAGACGAAGGCGGTGATCGTCAACTCCCCGAACAATCCCACGGGCGCGGTGTATTCCCGGCGGTCGCTGGAGGAACTGGCGGCGTTGCTGAAGGAAAAATCGGCGGAGCGGGGCCGGGCCATTTACCTGATCTCGGACGATCCGTACAAGAAAATTGCCTTCGACGGGACGGAGACGCCGAACGTCTGCGAGTTTTACGACCACGGCATTTACGTCACGTCCCATTCCAAGGACCTGGCGTTGCCCGGCGAACGGATCGGTTTCGTGGCGGTGCATCCCCGGTGCGAGGACGCCAGGAACCTGATGGCGGGCATGGTCTTCTGCAACCGGGTCCTGGGTTTCGTGAACGCCCCGGCCCTCATCCAGCGGGCGATCAGGGACGTGCAAAACATCGCCGTGGACGTGGAAGACTATCGACGGAAACGGGATTTCCTCTACCGGGAGTTGACGCGGATCGGTTACGAGACGGTGAAGCCCCAGGGGGCGTTCTACTTCTTCCCGAAGTCGCCCCTGGCGGACGAGGTGGAGTTCACCCGCATCCTCGCGTCCAAAAAGGTCCTGGCGGTGCCGGGGCGGGGGTTTGGCAAGCCCGGTTATTTCCGCCTGTCGTACTGTTTCCCGGACAAGGTCGTCGAGGGGGCCGTCCCCGGCCTGGAGGCGGCGTTCCGAGAGGCAAGGACGCTTCACGACCGATGAAACGCGAATCCCCCCGGCCCCCTTTGCAAGGGGGAGCGCTTCCGCCGCCATTTCCGATTGGCGGCTTGAACCCTATTTGCTAGAATATCATCATAAGCTATATCAATTTAACTACATACGGTGGGATGGATCATGAGTTTGACGCGAGATCAAATCAGCCGGTACAGCCGTCATCTGCTGTTGCCGGAAGTGGGGGTGGAGGGACAGGAGAAAATTTGTTCGGCGAAGGTCCTGTGCATCGGCACCGGGGGACTGGGCTCTCCCGTGTCGTTGTATCTGGCCGCGGCGGGCGTGGGCAGGCTGGGGTTGGTCGATTTCGACGTGGTGGATTTCAGCAACCTCCAGCGCCAGATCGTGCACGGCGAATCGACCGTGGGGCAATTGAAGGTGGATTCGGCCAAAAACCGGATCGCCGACATGAACTCCACCGTCGAGGTCGTCACGTACAACGCCCGGCTCACCTCGGAAAACGCGCTGGACATTTTGCGGGACTACGACATCGTCGTGGACGGCACGGACAATTTCCCGACGCGTTACCTGGCGAACGACGCCTGCGTCCTGCTGGGCAAGCCGTACGTATACGGGAGCATCCTGAAGTTCGAGGGGCAGGCCTCGGTGTTTGACGCCAAGAAGGGGCCTTGCTACCGGTGCCTGTTCCCGGAGCCGCCGCCGCCCGGCCTCGTGCCGAGTTGCGCCGAGGGCGGGGTGTTGGGCATCCTGCCGGGCATCGTCGGGTTGATCCAGGCGAACGAGGTCATCAAGCTGGTCCTGGGGAAGGGCGAGACCCTCGTGGGGCGGCTCATGTTGTTCGACGCCCTGACCATGAAATTCCGGGAGATGAGACTGCGCAAGGACAAGGACTGCCCGATCTGCGGCGAATCGCCTTCCATCAAGAAGCTGATCGATTACGAGCAGTTCTGCGGCGTCCCGCAGGCCAAGGAAGAGCCGGTAGACGCGTCCTTGGAGATCGACGCCGGGGAAGTGAAGAAGATGCTGGACTCCCAGAGGAAGTTCAAGCTGATCGACGTGCGGGAACCGTTCGAATATCAGATTTGCAAGATAAACGGCTCGACGCTGATCCCCCTGGGGGTCATCCAGGAAAAGTCGTTGGAGAAACTCGACGGCTTGAAACCGTCCGACGAGATTGTCCTGCATTGCAAGGCCGGGGTCCGTAGCATGAAGGCGGCGCTGGCGCTGAAGGAGATGGGGTTCGGCAACGTCAAGAGCATGAAGGGCGGGATCCTCGAATGGTCGGAGCGGATCGACCCCTCGGTCCCCAAGTACTGACCAGCGTGGACGCTGGATCCAGCGTGCAAAGCTTTCTATGCGCTCAAGGCGTCATCGAGGGCAATCCGGGCCGAGCCCTTGCCTCCGGGCGGTTGCCCGGCCAGCGTGGACGCTGGACTCAACGCCGCCTCCGGCTGGCGCCGAGGCGGTCGGCTAATGCGAGGCGCCATTGTTACGTTGCCCCTCGGCGAGCAAGGCAAGTCCCCCCCCCCAGCCAAGGGGGAGCCATTCCATTCTTTTCGTCGCGCAATATCCGTTTGAAGGCGGGCTCAGGCGTCCTCGGGGACGATCTTCTGGAGCTTGGCTTTACAGAACGGGTTTTGCGTCTGTTCTATCAGGACCCGTTCGTTGACGTGGAAGTTATTGATGACGCCCTTTTGAAAATAATGATTGAACGTCGCCGACAGGCTTTTGAGGTCGTGGAACTCGTTGAACGTCGAAAGGATGTTGGTCATGTTGAAAATGCTTCTGGGATCCAGCCCCTTGTATAGGACGAACAACTGCATGGACAGGTCGTAGAACAACTGACAAAACTCCTCCAGGGCCTGTTTTATGAATGGAAATTTGTTCACGTTCTCCTTCAGCGTGGCGTTGTCCGAGCTCAGGATCGACATGCCGGCCTTGGCCTTGCGGAACTTGGGGTTGATATCGTTCCAGATTTCCTTGTTCACCAGCCTTTTTTCCAGCCGTTCGCGGGCGATTTTATCGGCGAACGCGTTCTGAAAATTGTCCGCCACGGCATTCAGAGTGTTGATCCAACTGGGATAGGTCTTCCGGATGTTCTTTTCTATTTCCTGGTCGTATTTTTGTATCAGCCCGATGAACTCCTTGTTGGCCTCCCCCGATTGAATCAGTTTGGTTTTTTCGGCCAGGTCCCGGAACAGGAGTTGCTTGTTCTCGGAGGGATACCAGAAGTCGATTTCCTGGATGACGATATTGATCCTTTCCAGGAGGTTTTTCCCGAATTTTTCCTCCAGGTAAGGGGTGATTTTGATGGTCAGGTCCTCCACGTCCTTTTCCTGGACGACGATGTTGAAATCCTTGCCGGCCAGTTTCGCGAACGCCGATTCGATGCGGTGAAAGGGCGCGGACTTTTCCTCGATGCAGGTTTTTAGCTCTTCCAGGATTGCCTGGGATTTTCTTATTTCCTCTTTTCCGGTAAGGACCTGGGCCAGTTCGTTTTGCGTTTTGGCGAGTTCGGCGTCGTTGTAGCAGACGAGGGACTTTTGCATGGCAAAAAACAGGTCGATCAGGGACTTGGCCTTTTTAAATTCCTCGCGGAAGGAAAATTTCCTGCCGATTTTTACCAGCAGAGAGCGGAAGGTCGCCTGATACTCGAAGATGTCCTTCATGGCGGCGATCTTTTGCCCCTTGTTTTCGATCAATTGGACGAAGAACTTTTTCAGTTCCGCATCTTCTTCTTTCTTTTCGTAAAGCAGGGGTTCGATGGCGGAACAGATCTCATAAACGCAGTTGTTGATTTCCTTGTAAGTTTCCTGGCCGTGGTCGTAATATTGATATTTTGAATACACATTGTTGAAACTTCTCAGGTCGTTATAACCGTAAACCCAGCCTTCGGAAGTTTCATACCCGTTAATGAAATCCTTGAGGTTGATCCGGCGTTTCTCGAAATCGGCCAGCAACCCCTGAAGGTGGGGCAGAATCGAGTTCGATATGTTCGCCGGGATTCGGTAATGTTTTTCCAGGTAAAGCATTTCGTTGCGTATGCCGGGGACGATGAAGTCGAATTGCTCCGTCAGGTCCTCCAGCGCGAGGATGATTTCCTGTTTATAAAGCTCCAGTTTACAGGCGTATTGGTTCTCGGCGATCATTTCAATATCGCTTCGGGTTTGCTGGAGGTTTTCGTCGATCTTTAAAAGGTTGGCCAGGAGACCGGGGCCCGTTTGATGGTTCTCCCGGGATTTTTTTTCCACCAGGTCGAGAATGCCGGCGAGGTTTTTTTGATGACCCTGTATAATGGACAATAGATGGGATCGTTCCGCTTCGGGAGAATCCTTGTGGAGCGGGTCGATATCCGGAGAGGACTTGATTTTTTCCGCGTATTGGGCGAGCAAACCTTGTAAACGCGCAAAGTTTTCCTGTACACGGGGGAGTCTCTTTTGATCTTTAAGCATTATTCAATAACACGCTAACTTGTTCATTATTTTGAGGTTACTTGGGTTTTAAGATGTTCCCCTATACTTTTAACATAAATTTAAAAAAAAGACCAAGAAAAACATTTACTTGGCGACATTCAAGGAAACGGTCCGCGTTGTGATTGAAATTTTGCGGCTTTCAGTGGTTTTTTTTCCTCTCTACGGAAAAATCCCGCCTGCTTGACAGGCCATTTTAGAATAGCCGGACCGGCGGGCGGTATTGACAATAAATTTTTGCGAGTCTAACTTAAATGTAGGTATAATTTAACGTTGTCTGGACGCTTGAAATAAAGACGGACCATTGGGAGAAAGGAGGATTTCGTGCCCGAATCCAACCATTTCGAACGCGATTTTGAAAGATTATCCAAGGCGATCACCGAGGCGGTAATGAAATCGGAGAAAGTGCGGAAGATTGTCGGGGACATTCAAAAGAAGGAAAATATTTGTCCGCGGAGTTTCATGGTCCTGGTCCTCAATTTGCAAAGCCTAATGGGGGCTTTGGAGTCGAACGCTCCGGAAGAGACTCCGGTCAGGAAACCATCCAGGCGTCCTAGAAAAAAGAAGGCCTCAGAGTATGAACAATATATCGACGGCCAAAAGCTTACGAAGAACGAAATCGCATTCCAGGAATACATCAACGAACGGTTTAACGACGAATCCTGGCTCAGGGACCACGGGATTATCTTATAAGGCCATTCTTTTGTCCCTGATTTCCGCCGTGTTCCTGGGGCCCAAACCGGTCTTTCCGGTCGATTTCGACATGGAACGGAAACGCATGGTGGACGAGGACCTGCGCGGCCGGGGCATCGCCGACGAGGCGGTCCTGAAAGCCATGCTCAAGACCCCCCGGCACCTGTTCGTGGAGGAGCGGTACATCGAACGGGCCTACGCCGACTCCGCCCTCCCCATCAAAGAGAACCAAACCATTTCCCAGCCCTTCATCGTCGCCCTCATGACCCAGAGCGCGATGTTGAAACCCTCCGACCGCGTGTTGGAAATCGGGACGGGTTCGGGTTATCAGGCCGCGGTATTGGCCGGGATCGTCAAGGAAGTCTACACCATCGAGATCGTCAAAAACCTCGCCGACGAGGCGAGGGAACGGTTGGCCCGTCTAGGCTATAAAAACGTCAAGGTCCTGCACGGCGACGGATATCACGGGTGGAAAGAGGCGGCGCCTTTCGACGCCATCCTGATCACCGCCGCGGCCCCGCAAATTCCCCAACCTCTTCTCGACCAACTCAAGATGGGGGGGCGGATGATCGCCCCGGTGGGCGGTTATTGGTTCTCGCAGGACTTGCTCCGCCTGACCCGGGAAAAGGGCGGGGTGCGAAAAGAATATATCACCGGCGTGGTGTTTGTCCCCATGACGGGCGAGGTGCGGAAGTAACCAGCGTGAACGCTGGACCCGATGCCGCCTCCGGCTGACGCCGAGGCGGGAACTTTTTCCGGCGATCGCGTCAGCGTCGTCGCCGCGTTGCCTCCGGGCGGTTGCCCGGAACGTTTGCGTTGGGAAAACGGGAAGGAGGATCGTCATGGTTCGCGCTCCCGCCGTAGCCGGCAGGTTTTATCCGGACGAGCCGAAAGCCCTGCTGGAGGAGATCAAGGAGCATTTGCCGCAACCCGGCGGCAAGGTCCGGGCGATGGGCGTGGTGGCCCCGCATGCGGGCATCATGTATTCGGGCGACGTCGCGGGTTCCGTCTATTCCAAAATCGAGGTCCCCGAATCCGTCGTCATCGTCGGACCGAACCATACGGGATATGGGGAGCCCATCTCCCTCATGGCCAAGGGCAGTTGGGCCATGCCGATGGGGAAAGTGGAAATCGACGAGGAGTTGGCGCGGGAGATCCTCAAGGCCTCGCCGTCGATCCGGGAAGACGATAAGGCCCACTTGCGCGAACATTCCATAGAGGTGCAGATCCCGTTCCTGCAGTATTTTCGCAAGGACTTCAAGTTCGTCCCGATATGCCTCATGCGGACCGGTTACGAGGTTTGCCGGGAAGTGGGCGGGGCCATTGCGGCGGCGATCGAGCGGTTGGACAGGAAATCGGTCCTCGTCGTGGCCAGTTCCGACATGACCCATTACGAATCCCACGAAAGCGCCTCGCAAAAAGACCGCCTGGCCATCGATAAAATTTTAAAGCTGGACGATCTCGGGCTGTACCAGACCGTGCGGGACCGGGACATATCCATGTGCGGCGCCAACCCCGTCACCGTCATGCTCGCGTGTTGCAAGGACAGGGGGGCCAGGGACTGCGAACTGGTCAGGTACATGACCTCGGGCGAGGTCAGCGGCGACATGGACCAGGTGGTGGGCTACGCCGGGTTGATCGTGAAATAGCGGGTTGCCGAAAAAGTCCCTTTTGCCAAAATTCGTCATGCCCGCGAAAGCGGGCATCCAGAAATTTATTCAAAACGCTGGATTCCCGCATGCGCGGGAATGACAATAAAAAAACCATAAAATGGTTTTTCAGCTCCCTGATAGAGGTTTTCCGATCAGGGCGGACATTGCATCAGTTCGATTTCGTACCGGTCCGGGTCTTCCGTGAAGATAAAAATCGTTCCCCCGCTTGTCGTCGTGGGCCCGTCGGTGATGGGGTATCCCGCCTTTTTGAGTTCCGCCATGCACTTCTCGATATCGTCGACCTCGAATGCCAGATGCACGAGGTCCTCGGGGACCTCCACCTTCCCGCTGGACGGAAACGAGCAGAGTTCGATCTCGCTGTCGGTCCCCGGCGCCTGCAGGAAGGCGAGCTGGGAGCCGCGGGGCGACGTTTTCCGCTCGAGGAGTTTCAGGCCGAGGATTTTGGCGTAAAAATGGATGGACTTGTCCAGGTCCGCGACTCGGAAGCGGGTATGCAGGTATTTTTTGATCATACGTCCAGGTTTAAATTCTTTATGCTATCGTAAGTTACCAGGCGGTCGCGGACGATGGCCTTCAGTTCCGCGAGTCTCGCCGGGGTCGAGGCTTCAAACCGCAGGACCAGAACGGGTTGCGTGTTGGACGCCCGGATGAGTCCCCACCCGCCGTCGAACAGGATCCGCGCGCCGTCGATATCGACCACGTTGTATTTGGCGCGGAAATGTTCCGTGAGTTCCTTGACGATCGCGAACTTCCGGTTGTCCGGGCAGTCCACGCGTATTTCGGGCGTGGTGAACGTTTTCGGGACGTCCGCCAGCATTTGCGAGAGTTTTTGCGTCGAGGAGGAGACGATCCGCAGGATTCGACAGGCGGCGAAGATGGCGTCGTCGAAGCCGTAGAAGTTGTCCGCGAAACACATGTGCCCGCTCATTTCGCCGGCCAGGACCGCATGGGTCTCCCGCATCTTCTTTTTGATCAGCGAGTGGCCCGCCGGGGCCATCACCGGGACGCCGCCGTGTTTCTTGACGTCGTCGAACAGGTTTTGCGAGCATTTCACTTCCCCCACGATCGTGGCCCCGGGTATTCGCGTCAAGATGTCGCGGGCGAACAAAATGAGCAGTTGGTCGCCCCACAGCAGGTTGCCCCGGTCGTCGACGACGCCGATGCGGTCCGCGTCCCCGTCGAACCCGATGCCCAGCTCGGCGTTTTCGGACTTGACCTTCGCGACCAGGTCCGTCATGTATTTGGGGATGGTGGGGTCGGGATGATGGTTGGGGAACGTCCCGTCCGGTTCGCAGTATATCTCGATCGGTTTCAGGCCCAGTTTCTTGAGCAGTCGCGGTCCCACGAGGCCGAAACAGCCGTTCCCGCCGTCGACCACGACCTTGACGGGCCGGGCCAGCTTGATTTTTTCGCAGACCTTGTCCATGTAGGCGTCGGCGACGTTCTGTTGCGTCATCCGCCCCTGCCCCGACTCGAAATCGCCTTTTTGGATCAACTCCAGCAGTTGCCGTATCTGCCTGCCGTAGAGGCTGTGAAGTCCCACGCTGACTTTAAAACCGTTGAACTCCGGCGGGTTGTGGCTCCCGGTGATCATCACGCCGCCGTCGGGGTCCAAGTGGTGGAGCGAGAAGTAGGAAACGGGGGTAGGGACCAGGCCGATATCGACGACGTCGCATCCCGTGGAAAGGATGCCTTTCGAAATGACGTCGCGGAATTGGACCGAACTGGCGCGCACGTCCCACCCCAGGGCGATCGTTTTTCCGCCTTCGCGTTTGAGATGGGTGCCGACGGCCTTGCCGATCAGTTCGACCGTTTCAGGGGTGAGGTCCTTGCCGACAAGGCCCCGGATATCGTATTCGCGAAAGATTTCAGGGTTCACGTTTGCGCCTCTCGAAAAGCGATGGTTGATCAATGCCGGAAATTATACTGGATTTATGCGACCGCCGGACAAGTTTTTTAATCGCCATGAACCGGCCCGCATACGATTGTCCACCGGTCCGGCCGGGACCGCCCGGACCTTTTTCATTTGAACCTCGCTTTGACCGATCCTATAATGAATTAAAGGTTTTAAGGTTTTTCGGAAACGCGGATGGACGCGGTCGCGAAAATTCCCATTCGAATCAAATGGAGGGACTCTCCATGAAGAGAATCGTTCTGTTTTTGTGTTTCTCGATTTTTATTTTGGGCGCCGTATGGGGCCAGGCTTCGGCGGACCGGCAAGGGGCCGAACTGCTTTTGTGGAAGAAGGACCCGTATTTTACGGGACAGTGCGGTCACTGCGCCGAACTTCTCTCCCTGAGCGAAAAAGAAGACAAGGCGGATTTCAGCGGATATAACCTGGACTACCAATCCGGGTATTACTTCGCGGACCTGACGGGCCCGGCGGGGACCGAGGTCACCCTTTTCGGCGGCCGGGATTTCCGCGCGGACCGGGGGTTCCTGGCCATCGTCAAGAAGGACGGATTGCCAGTCCGGATCGTGGACATCGAGGCTTTTCCGCCTAACGCATGGGTCGAAGTCCCGGGGCGGGAAGGAAAGGACGGGGCCTATCGGGTCTTTTACCGGCCATACAGCGGCTTTAAACACAACGTGGCCTCGGTCAGGTGGGCAACGCCGGACAATCTCCCCGTTCGCAATTAAGCCGGGCTCCGCGATAAACCGAAAGGCCGTTTGCGGCCGCGGACGCGAAAATTTCCGTTCTATGTTTCCTGCCGCCAGTGTGGTAAAAGTTTTCCGTCATGGTTCATCCATCAATCGTTTCGTAAAGGGATTATAAAATGCGTAAGGCAATGAGTTTTGTTTTCGGTTTGGCGGCGGTCCTGGCGATGGGTTCCGCCCTCCCCGTCGGCGCGGATACCGCCAAGGCCGGGGACGATCTGAAGATCAACGACAAACCGGCGCCGGACATCATCGCGACGGTGAACGGCGTGGACGTGACCTCCCAGGCTTTGAAAAGCGAAATGGCGGCGTACAAGATGGTCATGGAGCGCCAGGGGCGCGAGATCGATGCCAAGGAACAGGAGAAGCTGATCAAGGACGTCGTGGGCAGGGCCATCGACGAGGAACTGATTCACCAGAAAAGCAAGGAGATGAAGGTCCAGATTTCTCCGGAGACCGTGCTCAAGGAGATGGAACAGATCCGCGCGCAGTTCCCCAGCGAGGAATTGTTTAAGTCCGCGCTGGCTTTCCAGAACCATACGGTGGCTTCCTTGAAAACCAAGATCGAAAGGAAACTTGTCGAGGAGGAGTTCATCCGGCGGGAAATAGCCCCCAAGGCCAGCGTCGACGACAAACGGGTCGAAGCCTTCTATAACGAGAACAAACAGTATTTCATGAAGCCGGAAATGTACGAGGTGAGCCATATTTTCGCGAGCGCGGCCGCCCCAAACGAAGGGAAGGCGGACGATCCCGCGACCCGGCAAAAGGCCCAGCGGATTTTATCGCAGTTGGACCAGTCCGCGCGCTCCAAGATCGACGCCGTCCTCCAGAAGTTGAAAAAAGGAGAGAGTTTCGCCGACCTCGCCAAAAAATACTCCGAGGACGAGTCCACCAAGAACAACGGCGGTTCCATGGGGACCCTGCCGCGGGACAACCTGATCCCCGAACTGGCCGACGCCATGGTCAAGCTGAAGCCCGGCGAGTTCAGCGACATGGTCAAAAGCCCCTACGGGTACCATGTCGTCAAATTGACGTCCAAAACGCCGCAACATATGACTCCCTTCGCGGAAGCCAAGCCCGACATCCTCAATTACCTTCTCAAACAAGAGGTGGAGGCGAAACGAAAAGCCTATTTGGACCAACTGAAGAAGACGGCGAAAATAAAGACGTTTTTGTAGCCGACGGACAATCTCTGGTCAGGCATTTCCCCCTTGCGACAGGGGAGGGGCAGATCCCCCCCCTTTATTAAAGGGGGCTGGGGGGATTTAATATGTCTTGCCCGCGCCAGAGCGTGGCGGGACCCGGCTTTTCACCCTTCGGAAAACACTTCACGAATGAAAACTCTGGTAACCGGGACCACGGGGTTTATTGGCTCGGCGTTGGTCCGCGAATTGATCGATGACGGCCGACGGGTCAAAGTCCTTGTTCGTCCCCATGCCGACACCCGGAACATCGACGACCTGGACGTGGAGCGAGTTTGCGGCGACCTGCGGGACAAGGACTCGCTGGAGCGCGCCTTGAACGGATGCGACGTCCTGTATCACACGGCGGCCTATTACAGCCTGTGGGACAGGGACAAAAAGACGATCTATGACATCAACGTCGCCGGGACCCGCAATATTCTGGAAGCCGCGGCGGGGTTGAGAAAAGTCGTTTACACCAGCACCGTCGGGTGTATCGGGCTCAACGGAAACGGAGTCCCGGGGAACGAGCGGACCCCGTTCGACCCCGCCCTCCTGTGCAACGATTACAAGCGTTCCAAATACCAGGCCGAGCAGGCCGCCCGCGAGTCTTGCGAAAAGGGCCTGCCGCTGGTCATCGTCAACCCCGCGGCGCCAGTGGGCCCCAGGGACCTGAAACCCACGCCGACCGGCAAAATCATCCTGGATTTTCTCAAGCGCAAAATGCCCGCCTACCTGGACACGGGGCTGAACCTGATCGACGTGAAGGACTGCGCCCGCGGCCATATCCTGGCGGAAAAAAAGGGGACGCCGGGCGAGCGCTACATCCTCGGAAACCGCAATCTCTCGTTGCGCGAAATCCTGTTGACCTTGGAAAAGATTACGGGGCTCAAGGCCCCTGGCATAAAAATGCCGTACTGGGCGGCATACGCGGCGGGATGGATCTGCGAGACGATGGCCGATTATTTCACCGGCCAACCGCCCGCCGTGCCCCTGGGCGGGGTCAAGATGGCGAAACATCACATGTATTTCGATTCGTCCAAGGCCGTCCGCGAACTGGGCTTGCCGCAAAACGCCGTCGAGAACGCCCTGGAAGGCGCGGTCCGGTGGTTCAAAGACAATAATTACGTATAAAACCGGTCATGGAGTTCTTGACGCTTCTGTACGCCACGGTCTTACTGCGCCCCTATGTTTTTATTTTCCTCGCGTTTTATCTGGCCGTGGCGGTCCTCGACATGGGCGTCGTCCGCTCGGTCGTGTTCACGGTCCTGGCTTACGCGATCGCCTTTTTATCGGAATATTCCTCCACGCGCAACGGCTTCCCCTACGGGTTTTACAGCTATATCGAGACCACCCGCGGTCAGGAGCTGTGGATCTCCAACGTCCCTTTCATGGATTCCCTGTCCTACACGTTCTTGTCCTACGTCAGTTATACGGTGAGCCTCCTGCTCCACTCGCCTCTGAAAATAAATGGCCGGGAAATTCGCGTCGTGGAAACCGGGCCGGTCAAGTCTTCCTTGCGGACCGTCTTGACCGGAGCGGTCTTGTTCATGCTCCTGGACGTGATCATCGACCCGGTGGCGTTCCACGGGGACCGCTGGTTCCTGGGAAAAATCTATACCTACAAGGAAGAGGGAGAATATTTTCACATCCCGTTGACCAATTTCGCCGGCTGGTTCCTGGTGGGGACGGCCATCCTGTATTGTTTCTCAAGGGTGAACGGCTGGCTGGAGGACCTGCCGGATTTCAAGGACGCGGGGATGAGGGACGTCCCGGGGAAGGCGTTGTTCGGGCCGGGGATCTATTTCGGCGTCCTGGCGTTCAACCTGGCCGTCACGTTTTATATCGGGGAAATTCTATTGGGAATCTGCGGGACGGCGATCAGTCTGTCGATCCTGGCTACGGTCGTTTACAAAATCAGGAATCCCCATGCGTTCGCCGACCGGCGCGCCGCCGGAGCCAACGGGCCTGACTCAAATGGCGAATGAGCGTCATCAAGGGCAATCCGGGCGTTTGTAACAGGGGGGAACCCACGCTGAAAAGCGGGAAAAGTCAATCTACAGGCAGGCGCAACCGGGGCTTCCGGTTCAGTATTGGAGACCTATGCTCCGGAGGAATTTGGTCTTGGCGACCACCCAGTACACCCCGAACGTGGACAGCGCCACCGCCAGGACGATGCCGACGATCATCAGGGTCACGCGTTTGGGATTTTCCTTGTAATAGTCCCGGATGTCCCAGGCAAGGCTTTCCACCGTCCCCTCGTCGGGGTTTTTCCGGAACGTCCTGTCGATGGCGTCCCGGCCGTAGATGATCCCGAAAATAATCGCGATCATCAATATTTCCATCGCTCCAAACATAAGCTATCGCCTCATGCGAACAAAGCGGGCGCCGGGATTTTCCGGGCCCCGTTTTTCCTCCAAGCGGATCAGTTTTTCCGGGCCGGAAACTTCCTTTTCGCTCTTGGCGCAACGAAAACCGTAATCGTCCAACCGGGTCTGCGGGTAGCTGTTGTTTCTGAATGAAGAATAGATGAACCCCGGCAGGTCTCGCCACGAACCGCCTTTGATTACTTTAAACTCCCCGCCAACGGGGCCGCGGGGATTGAGCTGGGCCTCATATTCGGAATAATACTCCCTATCGTACCAATCTTCCACCCATTCTTTCACGTTTCCGGCCATGTGAAAAACCCCGTATTCGCTTTTCCCCTCGGGCAGGGAATCGACGGGGACCATCACTTTATACTGGATTTCCTCCGTCCACACTTGCTTGTGCCGGGCGAGGCCGGGATCCGGCGGGGCGTTCCCCCAGGGATAAATCCTCCGGTCGATCCCGCGGGCGGCTTTCTCCCACTCCGCCTCGGTGGGAAGGCGCTTGTTCTTCCACTGACAATAGGCGTCGGCGCCGTACCACGAAACGTTGTTTACCGGAAACGATTCCAGCCCGGCCAGCGCGCGGAACGTTCCCGCGTATTCCAGCGGGCCGAACTTGTTGTCCAGGTAATATCTCTTGGCGTTGCCGACGGCGTTCAAAAATTCCGCGTACTCCCCGGCGCTGACTTCATATTTGTCGATGAAATAATCGTCTAGAAAGACCTTGTGCTCCGGCCGTTCGTCGTCCCCCTTGCCGTTCGAGCCCATGTAGAAAAATCCGGCGGGCACTTTCGCCATCCCGTCGGGGATTTTCGCGCCGGGGTTTTGCCCGGAATCCGGCGCGGCGCTGAACTTGGGCGCGGGGGAGGCGTCGTTTTTGCCGTGCAGGCGGGCAAGCAGGTCCCGCGCTTTTCCGGCCAACGGGGCGTCTTCCCCCCGTTGCAGGTACCGGCCGAGGAACGGTCCGGCTTTTTCCTTCTGCCCGGACTCGTAAAACAACCAGCCGGCGAAATAATCCACTTCGGGGACCTGGGGGAATTTCCCCGAGGCTTCCTCCAAGTCCTTGATCATCCCGTCCAGCGAAGCGGAATTTCCGGACGACAAGGCCTTTTGGTACCAGGTTTCGGCCTCGGCGAAGTTTTTTTCCAGCAGATGATACAGGCCGAGGTTCATCCAGGCCAACGCGGCGAACCGGGCCGGTTCCCTGGCCTTGGACAAGCCGCGCCGGGTCCAGGAAATGGCCATCTTCATATCGCCCTTCTTGTAGTAAGTCCATCCCAGTTGAATATAGGCGTCCAGGCGCTCGGGATGGTATTCGATGAGGTACCGGTATTGATTGATGGCCGTGTCCAGGTTGCCCTTCCGGTAACTGATCTCCGCCAGCTTTGCCAGGACTTCCGGGTTCTCCGGGAACATCGCCTTCGCGCGGGCCGCGGTTTCCAGCGCCAGGTCGAAATTGCCCTGGAGCAGGTAAGCCGACGCCATGTTCAGATGGCTTTGAAGATTTTGCGGGTCCAGATCGACCAGCTTCTGCAAATGCAGAAGGGCGGAAATGTATTTCTTCTGGTCGAGGTAAAGCTGGGCCAGGGAACGATGCGCCGGGATGTAGTCCGGGTCCAGTTGGGCCGCCTGCAGGAACGCCTCGATGGCCTTCTTTTGGTCCCCGGACTCGGAATAGGCGATGCCCAGGTTAAACAGGGTCGCCATGTCGTCCGGGTTGGCTTTCAGGGCCAGAAGATATTGGTCGATGGCCGCCTTGTACTTCTTCATCTCGGAATAGATGTTGCCCAGATTGTTCCGGGCCTCGGTCGATTCGGGATTGATCTTGGCGGAAAGCTCCAGGTACGAGACGGCCTTGCCGGGTTGGGATTTCCTGTAAAAAGCCATCCCGACGTTGGAAAAATAGGAGCCCAACGACTGTTTCTTCCCTAGGCTCTTCATGTAAAAAACCGGGGGCGGATTCTGGGGAATCCCAAAGCGGTCGTGATAAAAGGCGTCCGGGAAAGACGCGCCGGACTCCGTCGTTTCGATGTTGATGCGCGCCGGTCCCGACTCGTAACGCGCGAAGAAATGGTTGGGCAGGGCCACGCCGCGCAGGGGCAGGTCCAGCCGGTCGGCGACGATGAGGTACAGGAACGAAAGGTTCATGCAATAGCCCTTGCGGGAATCCAGCAGGCCGTGCAGGAAAATTTCCGAGGGGTCGAGCGGGATGCCGTCCTGGTCCACCTTGTCCGTGTAGCCGTAACCCTCGTCCTTGTGGACGATCTGCTTCAGGATCGCGACGACGGCGTCGGGCGACGTCTTCCCGGCGATCCCGCTTCTGACTTTTTCCGTCAATTGATTCAGCCTGGCCCGGTAGGGCTCAAGGTTCAAGGAAGGGTTCCACTCCTTGGAAACCCGCAACAAGACTTCGGCAAGGTCGATCTGTTCGTCGGTCCGCGAAGGGATGGATTGGAGGGACTCCGGAATCGCGTGGTTCCGGGGCGCCTCCCCCGCGGAAATCGAGGGGTTTGCCAGAAATAAAAGAAAAACGAGCCCTGTGAGTCTCCGCAAGAACAAGTTAGGAAAAGGCATTATTCGGCAACGGGTTATATTTTGAATGTTTTTATTATATCAAAGGAGTCCGCCTGTTGTGAGGAAATACGCTCCGGGACGGGATCACTTGTGGTGGAAGTTGGCGTAGTAGCCGTAGAGGAAAATCCAGAACATGATGCCCAGCCCGGCGGACATGCACAATACCCACGCCTTCTTGCTGTCCTTCTTCAAGTTGTTCTTGTCTTCGTAGACGAAGGCGGAGTGGATCATCATCCCCATGAAAAACGACATCGCCAGGAACGCCAAAAACAAGACCAGCGCCACGGTCGGGGTCAATTCCATAAAACCTCCTCAATGTTTTTTCTCCCCCTGGTAAAGGGGGCTGGGGGGATTCGCGCTACTCGACATAAAGGCGGATTGGCGCGGTCCAAATTGCCCTCGATGATCGCCGCTCGCCGTCCGATTCAAGCCTGTTGGGTCCAGCGGCACGCTGGCGCGAATGGGGATTTCAAATCCCCCTGACCCCCTTTGTGCAAGGGGGAATAAAACACAGACGCCTTTTGCGCGGGCCTTTTTCAAAAAAAATAACCCGATTCCGCTATCCCCAACATCGCCAGCGCCTGGACGATCCCCACCAGGGCGCCGACAATCAGGAAGAGACCCGAGACCACCCAACAGAGGACCATGAGGATTTCCTTCGCCGTCCGCTTTTGCGTCGCCGCGCTGATGACGGCGGTCAACACGAAAACCACGATCGCGGATATCAGGTAGTAGCGGGGGGACATGTAATGGGAATTCTATCAACAATCCCGGAAAAGGGTTAAAAATAAATCGCGGACGGCCTTTGTCCCGGTCACGGCGTTTTTTCCACGCGGATCACGTTGGTCCATTGCGGGATGCCGATCGGGATGCCGGAGGTAATGATCGCCCGGTCGCCTTTTTCGAGAAGGTTGCGGCGTTTCAGGATGCGGAAGACCGTCGCCACGTCCTCCGAGAAGTCGCGTTTCTGCTTCCACAGGAACGGCACGGCGCCGCGGAGCAGGGTCAGCTTCCGCGCCCGCCGCGGGTCGGAGGTGAAGGAGAAGATCGGGACCATGGGGCGCGGGCCGGAAACCTGCCGCGCCGTCCCCCCCGTGAGGGTGAAGATGATCAGGGCCTTGGCGTTCAACAGTTCCACCATGCGGTTCGCCGAGTAGGTGATGCCGAGGTTGATCGGCGGGTCTTCCTTGAAGTACCAGCTCCACGGCAGGATCCGCTGGTGCTGGCGCTGATACGCCTCCATCTTGCGCGCGGTCTCGGACATGACCGACACGGCGGCGTCGGGATATTTGCCGACGGCGGTCTCCGCCGACAGCATGATGGCGTCGGCGCAGTTCATCACCGCCTGGGCGATGTCCGAGACCTCGGCGCGGGTCGGCCGCCGGTTGGAGATCATCGATTCCAGCATCTGCGTCGCCACGATCACGGGCTTGCAATGCACGGCGCACAGACGCATGATGTTCTGCTGGACGATGGGGACCTCGGCCAGGTGGATCTCGATCCCCAGGTCGCCCCGGGCGACCATGACGGCGTCGGAAGCCTCCACGATCTCCTCCAGGTTCTCGACGGCCTTCTTGCGCTCGATCTTGGCGACGATCTCGGCGTCGCCGCCCGCGTTGCGGATCAACCGCCGGAGCTGATGGATGTCGCGGGCCGAGCTGGCGAAGGACAGGGCCACGAAATCGACGCCCTCCGCCAGGCCGAACGCCAGGTCGCGCTTGTCCTTGGCGGTCAGCGGGCTGGCGGAGATCGCCGCGTCGGGCATGTTGAGCCCCTTGAAGTTGGAAAGGCTTCCTCCCGCCTCGACCTTGGCGGCCACCTCCCTGCCGTTGACCTCGGTCACATGGACGCAAATATTGCCGTCGTCCAGATAGACCCGGCTTCCCACCCGCACCTCTTTGTGGAAATTGCGGTACTGGACGTGAATCAGGCCGTCCCGGCCGGTCACTTTTTCGGTCGTGAACCGCACATGGTCGCCGCGGTGCAACTCGATGAAACCGTTCTCGAACTTTCCGACGCGGATTTTGGGCCCCTGCAGGTCCAGAAGGACTCCCAGGTGGGTCCTCGACTCCTTCTCCGCCTGCCGCACCCACGAGATCCATTGGCGGAGCAGGTCGTGGCGTCCGTGGGAAAGGTTCATCCGGAACACGTTGACCCCGGCGGCGGCCAGTTCCTTTATGCCTTTTCTGCTGGCGGTGGCGGGGCCCAGCGTGGCGATGATCTTGGTCAATCGGGGCGGCGTAGTCATGCGGTCTCCATGGTAAGGCGTTCTGGCGTTAACCCCTCCGCGACCTCGGGGAGTTGGTGTACGCTTGCGTGATGTTGTCGCGGAACGGCATGGTCATCAGATTGAGGAACGAAACGTCCCCGGGCTTCCGGAAAAATTCGACGCCGATGACGATCTCCGGTTGCGGTTTCGCGGCGTCGTGGATGTAGGTGCCCAGCAGACGGTCCCAGATCGAAAGGTTGAAGCCGAAATTGGAATTGGTTTCGCGCGCCTCGACCGAGTGGTGGATCCGGTGCATGTCCGGCGTCACGAACGCCCAGCGCAAGGCGTTGTCCAGGGGCGCGGGCAGGCGGATGTTGGAATGGGTGAATTGCGACATGCCGTTGAGGACCGCCTCGAACGTCATCGCCGCGAGCGGCGCCGGGCCCAGGAGCAGGACCAACCCCGCCTTGTAGAGCATGGAGCCCAGGATTTCGACGGGGTGGAAACGCAGTCCCGAGGACACGTCGAGGTCCAGGTCGGAATGGTGCACCACGTGAAACCGCCAGAAGAAGGGGACCATGTGGACCACGACATGCTGGATATAAATCATCAGGTCGAGAAAGACGAGCGCGAGGAGGAATTCAAACCAGGCGGGGAGGTCCCAGTAATTGAGCAGGCCCCAGCCTTTTTCCTGGGCGAACTGGGCCGCGCCGACGGCGGCGGCGCCGAACGCCAGACGCACCGCGAGGATGTCCAGCCCAGTGATCGCCAGGTTGATCGCCAGCCGGCGGGGTTTCGAATCCACCAGGGGATGACGCGGGACCAACCGCTCCAGGAGCAACATGATCAGGAATACCCCTAGAAAAACGGAGAATCGGATGGTATTGACGTCCATGGGGGATTTTATCGATTGCCGCGATATTGACGCAACGCCCTGAAATGAAACCTTCCGCAAGTGTACCGTTTATCGCCCAAAAAGTAAAAAAACAAAAACGTCCTCCGCAACCGTAAACGGGCCGGAGAGGACCTTGACGGGCTTGTTTTTTTTTTGACGGCAAATCCCGGTACAATGAAGTTACAATAAAAGGGTCACGGGGAGTTACCCCGACTTGTCCCGGATATTGCACGAGCGAATGTCCCAAGGAGACGTTTCGAGTTTTGGGAACGGGGGGCTTTGCCGATCTTTTGGAAAACGTAAATACCCGGCGCAAAAAGCGTCTTTGCTTCATCCCCCCTTGTAAAGGGGGCCAGGGGGATTCGTGCCATGACCGCGACCAGGAGTTTCAAATCCCCCCATCCCCCCTTTGACAAAGGAGGGCGAGGGGGGATTTTGCAAGGGGGAGCGATCCTATTCTTTTGCTCATGTAATATCCGGGTTATCCCGGCATGAATGCCCAGAAACGAGTTTCCAATGCCGACTGGATTCTTTAACGCCGCCAGAACGTTTTCCCATCCCGCGCGGGGGATCAAGCTCCGCTCCTGCTTTGTCCTGTTCAACTATGCGTTGGGGGCCATCGGTCTGTCGAGCCTGACGATGAGCGAGATCATGCCGGAGACGGTCAATATCGCTCTGGCGGTCCTGCTGGGCGCGTGTTTCGTCCTCGAAACCAAACGGAAGATCCCCATCGAGCCCCTCGCCGGGTTCTCGCTGTCGAAGTGGGGGTTTTTCATCCTGCCGGTTTTGTATTTCGGTTTCAACCTGCCCCTGGTCGAACTGGTGGTGGGGTTTTTGACCGTCCTTTTTTTCTCCCGGTTCATTTTCAAGACCGAACTCAACGACTATCTCTACAGCTATCTGCTCGCCGTCATCTGCCTTCTGCTGGGGGCCATCTACATCCGCGACCTGGCGTTCGCCTTCATCTTCCTGTCGTTCTACCTGGTCCTCTGCTGGAGCCTGATCTTTTACAACATGATGGTGGAACGCGGGGGAAGCCATTGTCCGCCGTCGCGGTTCAAACGCATCGGGGAGAACGAAACGGCCGGGGCCTCGCTGTTCGGGTTGTCCGCCGGGCTCGTGGCCCTCAGCCTCGTCCTCACGTCCGTCATCTTCGTCAGCTTCCCGCGGTTGAGCCTGGGCGTTTTGGCGTTGAACGCCCGGTCCTCGCCCATCAGCGGGTTTTCCGAGACCGTCACCCTGGGCGACGTCGGCAGGATCAAGCTCAACCCGGAAGTGGTCATGCGCGTGGAGTACCGGCGCGACGGGAAAAGCTACCGGCCCAGGTCCAGGATCCTGTGGCGGGGGGTGGCCCTGGACCATTACGACGGCCAGTCATGGACCGCGACCGCGCCGACGGAATGGCAGGCCCGCAACAGGGCGGGCGTGGGGATCGACCTCTTCGTGGTCGATCCTCCGTCGGAAATGATGGAGCAGGAGGTTTTCGTCGAGTCCTTCGATTCGGACATCGTGTTCACGCACGGCGTCCCGGCGTTCATCGACGGCAATTTCCGCGGGCTGGAAATGGACCAAAGCTTCGTCCTGCGACTGTTGGGAAGCCCGTACGGCCCCAAAAAGTTCATCATGCGGTCGGAAATCGGGCATCCCGACGTCAACATCGACCTGATTTCTCCGGGGCCCGCCGAGCCGGAGTTCATGGGCCGGTTCCTCCAGTTGCCGGAGGGCCTGGGCCCGCGCATCGCTCAATTGGCCGGCGACCTGACGCGGTCCGCGCAAACCCCATCGGCCAAGGCCGAAAAGATACTGAATCATTTCGCCGGGAATTTCCAGTATTCCCTCGACATGGTCAAGGAGACCATGAAGCCCGGCCTGGACGAGTTCCTGTTCGACCGCAAGAAGGGGCATTGCGAATATTTCGCCTCGGCCATGGTCGTCCTTTTGCGCTCCGCGGGGGTCCCCGCCCGTCTTGTCAACGGTTTTGCCGGAGGGGAATGGAACGAACTGGGGAACTACTTGATCGTCCGCCAGAGCCACGCCCACTCCTGGGTCGAGGCCTTTATACCGGGAAAAGGCTGGGCCGTTTACGACCCCACCCCGCCCGACCCGCTGGCCCGGGCGACCCAGTTGAACAACCCCGTAACCCGTGCCCTCGACCTGCTCCGCCTGAACTGGCAACGCTACGTCATCCGCTACTCCGTGCACGACCAGGTGCGCATGTACAACTGGTTCGGCCGGAGCGGACGCGACCTGCTCCACAAAGTCAAATCGTTGAGGCCGGACGCCTGGAAGAACGCCGCGCAATTTCTCCGCGATAACCGGGGCTATGCCCTCGCTGTCGCCTTGACCGTCGCGTTGGCCGCGTTGTGGGCCAGGGTTCCATGGCGGCCGGGGTCCGCCGCCTCTCGACCCCCCTTTGCCGTCGCCCTGTACGCCGCGATGTTGCGGAAACTGGAGAAGTCCGGCCTGCGCAAGCGCCCGAACTGGACGCACCGGGAGTTCCTTGATCATCTGGAGCCCCTGCCCCCCGAGAAACGGCAACTGGTCCAGGAGATAACCGGCCTGTACGAGCGACTCCGCTTCGCCGGCCTTTCCCCTTCGCCCAGCGAGAAAAAAGGACTGTGGAAAACCCTGCGGCAACTGTAGGCGCTTTTTTGCCCATTCATAAACAAGGGGGAAAACCGCTGGACAAAGCGGAAGTTTTTGGAGCGCAACGCGTCCTCGCGTTGCATGCAAAGCCGGGAGGCTTTGCACTCCAAATTTTCCCCCTTCCACTCGATCGGTATCCGGTCTAGACTGGGTTTGGGTTATGCGTTAACGGCTATCTTGCTGAAAGGAATACCGCGACATGAGCTATCGATTTAAAGTTGTCTTCGAGCAGGAATCCGACGGCGGGTACTCCGTCCATGTCCCCGCCCTTCCGGGTTGCGTTTCCCAAGGGGACAACTTCGACGAAGCTAACGCCAACATCCAGGAAGCGATCAAGCTTTATCTTTGGAGTCTGAAAGACGACGGCCTGCCGGTCCCCGAAACCGGCGCGGAAGTCCTCATCCGGGACATCGAGATCGTCGTTTGATGAAACTTCCGCAAATCTCCGGTCCGCGCCTCATCCGCATTCTTGAAGGATGGGGGTTTTACGTAAAGAGACTGACCGGAGGACATGCGATCATGGTCCATCGAGACGACCCCAGCCGAAGAGCCGTCATTCCCGTTCATGGAAGCAAACCCATCAGGCCGGGCACATTGCGCGCCATTCTCGATGGACTTCAATTGTCAATACAATATGATCGCGCGGTCGCGGGCCAACGAACCGAGAGAATCTCTAGCCGGGCGCTGAAAAAGTCCCTTTTGCGCCCAAAAATCGTCATGCCCGCGAAAGCGGGCATCCAGAAAGCCCTTGAAAACACTGGATTCCGTTTTCACGGGAATGACGGCAAAAGACTAAAAAATAGTTTTTCAGCAACCTGCTAGAATTCGTCAAAGAGCGCCTGCGCAAAGGAGAGGACAAATGAAATTTCATGTTCTGGATGAATTTTTCCCTCCGGCTCATTAAACGCGAGCCTCGCCCACCGGCACAAAATCGATTTTAAGGCGCGTGCCCGTGGCTTTTGCCAAACGCTCCAAGGTCCTTGTCGAGGGATTAACGTCTCCGCCCTCAAGCCTGGCGATAACGGATTGGGTTGTCTTCATCTTCCTCGCCAACTGATTCTGGGTGAGCCCGGCTTTTATCCGCGCCTCGATAATGGCGCGGGCCAGCCCATATTCGGGCCCCAGTTTCTCGTATTCGGCGCGGTAGCCGGGGTCCTTCATCCACTTTTTATGCAAGTCTCTTACTTTGGTCATTTCAATAGCTCCTTTGCTCTTTCAAGGGCAAGGTCAATTTCACGGCGCGGCGTCTTTTGGGTCTTCTTTATGAAAACGCGAACGACAACTATGCGGCGGCCTGTCGCCGTAACGTAAATCGCCCGTGAAATTCCCGCCTTCCCAGTCATGCGGATTTCCCAAAGAGGGCCTTCCAGGCGTTTGACGTGGGGACGTCCGGCATTTTCCAATCCCAGGGATTCGATGAGCCCAACAATGCGGGCAAACATGGCCCGCATGTCCGCCGGAAGGGCTTCCAACTCATCATCGACAGTTTGGTTGAGGGTCTCGACAATCCAGCTCATGGACGGTCTTATTATAGCATATATGCTATAATGTCTGGGCAACTATTTAGGGGCGTCCAAATCCCGCCGTGTCCTCGCATCACAAATACTTTGCGATTTCCTTCAACTCCCTGACCTGCCGGGCGAGATCCTTGGACGCCAGACCTTCTCTCGTTTCGATGCAGTTTTCGATATGGTCCTGGACGTAGATTTGCTTGGCCTTGGCGATGGCGTTGACGACGGCTTGCAGTTGCTGGGCTACTTGCAGACAGGCCTTCCCCGACTCGATCATGTGGACCACCTTGTCCAGGTGGCCCAAGGCTCGCTTGAGGCGCTTGACGATTTCCGGATGCGTTTCGTGCTTGTCCATGGCTTGACATATCCTATCCCTGGGGATAGGATATGTCAAGCGAACGCACATATTTGGGGGACGCTCGAAAACGCCATGACCCTGTTTATTCTAAAAACGGCCGTCGCCGCCGGCATCATCAGTTTTTGCTCGTGGCTTTCGGGTAAGCGGCCCGACCTCGCGGGTTTCATTATTGCCTTGCCCGTCGCCACCCTCGTCGCCCTGGCCTTTTCCTACGCCGAGCACGAAAATCCCCAAGCCTCCATCGCGTTCGCCAAGAGCGTCTTCGTCGGCATCCCCGTATCCTTGCTGTTCTTCGTGCCCTTTTTGTTGGCGGAGAAACTGGGCCTGTCCTTCTGGCAATGCTATCTGGCCGGGCTGGGTTTGCTGGCGGTCGGGTTTTTCCTGCATAAAACCATTTTAACGTTTCTTTAATCAGCCGCGTTCGGAGGCGGTAAAAGACTGGGATTCGCCTCCTACTCCCCATATTCGCAACATATTGTTGCATTATTAATATTTGCAACCGTTGCGTTTTTTATTTATAATTTTCGCTTTCCTGGCCAAAGGGCCGAAAAATCCCTTCCATATACGCTATAAAGAGGAACCATGTCAGACCGGCAGAACCATCTCCTTACGGCTTTGAACGTCCTGAGCGAAGCGGTGTTCGTTTATGACGAGAACATGCGGATCAAATATTTCAACTCCGCCGCGGAGCGGATCACCGGCCACAGGAGGGAAGACGTCATCGGCCAGAAATGCGTCGCGTTGTTCGACAAAAGCCTCTGCCTGAACAACTGCGCTTTGTGCATGTCCACGAAGACCGGCGAAAGCTCGCGCATCGTCCATTTCAAGTCCCCCTTTATCCGCAAGGACGGCATTGAACGGACCGGGGAGTTCAACGCCGGGCGCCTGTGGAAAAGTCCGGAGGGAAAGCTGGAGGTGCTGGTGGCGTTGACGGACATCACGGAAATCGCCAATTTGAAGAACGGCCGCGAAGGCAAGCATTCGTTCCGGAACATCATCGGCAAGAGCTTGCGGATGAAGGAGTTGTTCGGGACGATCAAGAACATCGCCGTCTTCGACTCCACGGTCTTCATCCAGGGGGAAAGCGGGACGGGCAAGGAACTGGTGGCGCAGGCCATCCATCAGGAAAGCCCGCGTTCGGCCCACAATCTGGTCAAGGTGAACTGCTCGGCGTTCTCGGACAGCCTGCTGGAAAGCGAGTTGTTCGGCCACGTCCGCGGCGCGTTCACGGGGGCGGAACGGGACCGGACCAGCCGATTCGAGGAGGCCGACGGCGGGACGATTTTCCTCGACGAGATCGGGGACCTGAGTCCCGCCATCCAGGTCAAGCTCCTGCGCGTCCTGCAGGAAAAGGAAATCGAGCGGGTGGGCGACAACAAGCCCCGGAAGGTCGATATCCGGATCATCGTCGCCACCCACAAGAACATCCTCAAGGAAGTCGAGGCGGGGCGGTTCCGCGAGGACTTGTATTACCGGCTGAACGTCATCCCCATCCACCTGCCCCCCCTGCGGGAGCGCAAGGAGGACATCCCCCTGCTGTGCCAGCAGTTCATCAACAACTGGAACAAGAAGACCTCCAAGCCGGTGTCCCGGATCTCCGACGCCGCCCACCGGAAACTGGCCGATTACAACTGGCCCGGCAACGTCCGCGAGTTGGAAAACGCCGTCGAGCACGCATGCGTGAAATGCTCCAAGGACGTCCTCGAACCGGAGGATTTCCCGGTCTACCTATTGTCCAACCGGAACGCCAGCGGCGAGAAAAACGGGAAGAAGAAACAGCGGCGGAACCGGGTCACCCGCGACATGGTAATGCAAGCGTTGACCCAGACCGGCAACAACCGCACCCATGCCGCCGATCTCCTGGACCTGCACCGGATCACCTTGTGGCGGAAAATGCGGCAATGGCGCCTGGCGTGAAACCGTCCCGCCTGCAATAAACAAAAAAAGCCGCCTGGAAGAACCAACCTTCCAGGCGGCTTTCTATTTTCGAACGCCTTCTTTCAAATCCCCCTCATCCTGACCTTCTCCCGCCAGGGGAGAAGGAGCATTGTGTCACCCTCTCCCTTGACGGGAGAGGGCGGGGTAAGGGTAACTCATGTCAATGTCCGCCCTTGGTGGGATCGACATGGACGTCGGACAGGCTCTTATACACGGCCGGGTTCTCCTTGCCCTCGGCGATCAACTGGCCGATGGCTCCCTTGGCCACCCGGAAAATGCTGTGGTCGACCAGAGTGTAGGGCCCTGGCACGTCGAGCTTGAACTCGACGATGGTCGAGCCCGCCGACGGCACCAGGGTCGTCTGCACGTTGTGGTTGACGGATCCGCCGATGGCCCCTTCCGAGTAAACCCGGTCGAAAATCTCCCCGATGATGTGGAACGAGGAGACGCTGTTGGGCCCGATGTTGCCGAAGAAGATCCGGACGTTATCGCCCACCTTGGCTTTCAGGGCGTTGTCGCCCATCAGCGCGCCGGCCTTGCCGTTGAAGACCACGTGGTCGGCATGCTCGGCGAGACCTTTTTCGATATTAAACCCCGCTTCCGGCGCGCCGTCGGTGAAGAACTCGCTCTGGAAGACATAGAATTCCTTGTCCGCTTTCGGGAGACCCTTTTCCGGCTCGACCAGGAACAGGCCGTACATGCCGTTGGCGATATGGTCCACGATGGCCCCCGCGGCGCAATGGTAGATGTACAGGCCGGGGTTGAGCGCCTTGAACTGGAACACCTTCGTCTCGCCGGGAGACACGGTGGAGACGGCCGCCCCGCCGCCGGGCCCGTTCACGGCATGGATGTCGATGTTATGCGGCTGGACGTTGGTCTTGGGGTTGGACAAGTGAAATTCGACGGTGTCGCCGACCCGCACCCGGACCATGGGGCCGGGGACCGTGCCGTTGTAACTCCAGAACTTGTATTTCTTGCCCTCGGCCAGGTCGCCCACGAATTCCTTGGCCTCGAAATTCACCACCACCGTCGCCGGGCCCCGTTTAGCAACCGGGCTGGGGACGTTGGGCGCCGCGGTCAGTTGCGCGGTTTCGTTGGCCGTCGCCTTGCTGGAAACCAGGAACAACAGAGCGGCGGAACAACAGACAACTCCAACTTTGCCAAACAATTTCTTGCAGTTCATTTATTACCTCCAGTAAAGTTGATACGATACATCCCAAAACCAAACCGAAAACTATCTACTTCAAATTCGATGCCAAAACCTCGGGAGAAATACTTGTAAACAATTTCAATGGGTTAACAAAACCCCGACCTTTTTTAGGCAACTTCGAAAACGCGGAGGCTGTTACATTATCGTTTTGCAACAGCAACGCGCCGGGGATGCCCCCGGCGGGCAATGCGGCGATGACGCTGACGCGATCGCCGAAAAGCAGTTCCCGCCTCGGCGCAAGCGCGAGGCGGCTTCGCCCCCCCACGGCGAGTGGGGAGGGAACTAAAAGGTTGACACGGCGGGATTGGATCGGAAATAATGGCTTAATTCTCAATGTATTAGATATTGGCAAACGCGCCGTTGACAGCGGTTTCGGGCTACGGAACTCATGGACAGTTACTGGGAACAATTCAAGACTCCTTTTTTGTGCTTCGCGGGTTATTCCGGCGTCGGCAAAACGACCCTGATCGAGCGGCTCATCAAGAGGTTCAAGGAGGACGCCATCCGCATCGGCTACTACAAGCACGACGCGCACCGGTTCACCATGGACAAGGAGGGCAAGGACACCTTCCGGTGCGCCCAGGCGGGAGCGGGGATCGTCACCATCAACGACCCGGTGCATTTCGCGGTGGTGGCCAACGACGACTTCAAGCAACGCACCGTCACCCACGCCCTGGAGCAGTGCGACTGCATCCTGATCGAGGGATACAAGCAATCGCCGTTCGACAAGGTGGTGTTTTTGGACGCCGAGGGCGCCCTGCCCATCCCCCACGACACCCCCGGGATCAAGGCCCTCATCCACATGGGGACCCTGCCGGAAGGCAGGCTGAAGGACCCGGACATCCCGGTTTTCCATCGCGACGAGATCGACCGGATCTACGCTTTCGTCAAAACGCACTTTTTCAACCGCGCCTGTCCTTTGTATGGCGCGGTATTCATCGGCGGGCAAAGCAAGCGCATGGGGGGCGTCCCGAAGTTCATGCTCTGCTACAACGGGATGCCGGAATCCCTCCGGCTGGTCAACCTGCTGGGGAAGTATGGCGAGAAACTGTTCCTGTCCTCCCGCGCCGACCTGGACATGAGCGCGCTGGGGCCTCTGCCCAACTGCGAGCGGATCGACGACGAACACATCGGGCTGGGGCCGGTCGGCGGACTGGCGACCTTGATGGGGCGTTTCCCCGACAAGGCGTGGCTGGTCGTCGCCTGCGACATGCCGTTCCTCAGGGAGGAGAACCTCTCGGCCATCGTCCGCGAGCGCGACCCGTTGCGCTACGGGACCTGTTACATCCAAAAAGGCCACCTGGGGTTCGAACCCATGTGCGCCATCTACGAACCCAAATTCATCCTGCCCCTGTACGAGGCGATGTCCCGGCGGGAGCTGTCCCTTTCCCGTATCATTAGCGAACTGCCGTTCAAATATGTTAAAGTCCGCGAGGACGACCGCTTCAACTTCATGAACGTCAACACT
>JACQQK010000119.1 GCA_016207065.1 Nitrospinota bacterium | reverse complement strand
GGACAGGTGGGGGTGAAAAGCCGGGCAAGCGCCCGGAGGCGACGCGGCGATGACGCTGACGCGATCGCCGAAATGCGAATCCCCCCGGCCCCCTTTGCAAGGGGGAGCGACATCCCGCCTCGGCGTCAGCCTGAGGCGGCGTTGGATCCAGCGTTCACGCTGGATCGGTCAGTTGCCGCTGACGTGACCTTGGCTGGGCGCTCCGCTCACGTGGGACTCTTCGGCCTTGGGAGGTTTGGGCGACTCGGACCCGCTCACATGGGGGGCTTCGGCATTACGCCCGCGGTTTTCGCGTTTCCCTCTCTCGCCTTTTTCACGCCGCTGGCTTTCGCGTTTTCCCAACCCTTTTTTGGGCGGGCCCCCGTCCTTGGCGTCGGCCACCTGGAATGACGCATGGGGTTGAATGACGTCCGGACTGGATTGCGCGAACGATGGGCCAGCCGTCAAACCGACCGTCGCGGCGAATCCCGCCGCGATGGCGACAGTCTTGAATCTGAACATATTCATGGGCTCCTAAAAGTGGCTCGTGACGCGGACCGGGATCGATATTGCCTTTCAGGCAAGCCTTTCCGCGCCCGAATCCGAAAAGTTAAAAGCGGTTTTCCGGGCGCCCCTTTTCTTCTTGGCCGTCTTGGATTTTTTCTTGGCCTTCGCCACCTGGTACAGGGGCTCCGATTTCAAACCGCTCGAGACGGGTTGGGCATAAAGAGGGCCGGCCAGCAATCCCGCGGCAACCGCGAATCCGATCAAACCGAGAAAAACCCTGGACAAACGCATAGTTCAAGCTCCTTAAAAGAAATGGTTGGGTCAGGACAAAACAAGGCAAACGAGGGTATATTAGAGCAGAACGGAAAATAAATGTCACTATAATTAGCGAGGTCCTTGATTGGCCTGAAATGGCGAAGTTGCCCGACTTGGCCCGGCGGCGACGCGTAAAGGGGAAGGGGGCCGGCGCGGCGTTTTTAAAATATCTTGAAAACGCGGTCCATTCGAGTCAAAATGTGGGAATCGCGAAAATTCAATTTGTGGAGTTCGTCATGTTAGCTTTGGCCAAAGACATCACCCAATCCTCCCATGCGCATCCGGAGGAAGCCTCTCTTCCCAGGCTCAAGGAGTACATGGACTACCAGCGCAAGCTCCGCCACGACCTCGTCATTTACCATTCGTTGGACCACGCCAAGACCGATCTGCGGAAAAACATGGACGAGTGCGGAGACGGCCAGGACAAGCTTGCCGGATATTTGAGGCGGGCGTTTCCTTTTTCCCACGATACGACCGGAGCCGACACCCTGCTCTTGATGCTCCGCAAATTGATCAACGCCCAAAACTCCACCAACAACTGGTATCGCCTGAACCAGTTTTACTTCGCCGCGCTGTACGACTGCGTCGAACGTTTCGTGAAGATCTACAACAAGTTGGTCAAGGAACAACCGGCAAAGGCCAGGGAGTACAATCTGTCGGACGGCGTCGAAATAGACTTCGACGACTGGGTTTCGCTGTATTTTCACAACCTGGACTTCATGCTGGGCAAGAAACCCGCCTACTTGCATTACGTTTTCACGAGACGCAACGAGGCCATCGAGGAGGCGGTCGTCGCCAATATGAAGGGCGGCAAGTCGAAAAAGGAAGCCTTGGAAGCCATTAAAGGCGATTTCGATATCGACCCCGACACGATAAAAATCGTCCTGGGCGAAAGGATGGAACACAAGGACCAGGAGTTGTTCTACACGTCGGCGGAAAACCCTATTTACGAGAATCTTTACGATCCCAATTCGGCGTCCAACGTCATGGACGACGAAGCGCCGATCGACCGCTCTTATTTTCTGGCGCATATCTTGAAAGGGATGAGCAGGCAGGAAGCCGATTCGATCGTGAACGATTTGGAAAAGACGATCAAAAAGTAGTTCGCCCGTCCCCGTTGTTTGTATAAATAACCGCCGGGACGGCTGGCGCTTTGGCTCCGCATCCCTGCCTGCCCGCGCGGCGGGGACGATCGAAAGCGGCATAATGATTGACAACGGCGGACCGGTTAGTTAGCGTACCTCCCTTAATTAATCGCGAACCCATAATTTCGAGAAAAACCATGCCTTGGGACGATTTGCACGAATCCAAAGGGCCGCAGGAGCGGTCCAGGCCGGGAGCCGGCGGGCCCGGTTCCCCCCGCGGGCCGCAGTTTGAAATGCCGAAGTTCAAAGTTCCCCAGTTCCGGCCCCCGGTTTTCGCCGGCGCGGCCGTTTTGCTTCTGGCGCTTTGGATCCTTCCCGGGACGTTTTATTTCGTGGAGCCGGACGAGGCGGGCGTCGTCACGCGGTTCGGAAAATACATGCGCACCACGGGGCCCGGCCTGAACTTTAAGTTTCCCTCGCCAGTCGAGCATGTGACCACCCCGAAAGTCCTTAAAGTCCGGCGCGCCGAGATCGGGTTCAAGATCGTCGACCAGGGACCGCCGCAGAAAGTGCGCGACGTTCCCGTCGAATCCCTGATGCTCACCGGAGACCAGAATATCGTCGATATCGACCTGGTGGTCCAGTACCGGATCACCGACCCGGTGGCTTACGAGTTCAACGTCCGCCAGAAGCAGAAACTGATCCGCGACGTGGCCGAGACCGCCATCCGCGGGGTCGCGGGAAGCAAAATGATCGACGAGGCCCTGACCACGGGCAAGGCCGAAATCCAGATCATGGTCCAGGAACAGATGCAGACCCTGCTGGACCGCTACAAATCGGGTTACCAGGTGGTGACGGTGCAATTGCAGGACGTCCACCCCCCGACCCAGGTGGCCGGGGCCTTCAAGGACGTCGTCAGCGCCAAGGAGGACAAGGAGCGGCTGATCAACGAGGCGCAGGGTTACCGCAACGCCGTGATCCCGGAAGCGCGGGGCAGGGCCGCGCAAATCATACGGCAGGCGGAAGCCTACAAGGAGGAACGCTTTAAAAAAGCCCAGGGCGACGCCGACCGGTTCATCTCCCAGTGGGAGGAATACAAGAAGGCGCCCGCCATCACCCGGCGGCGCATCTATTTGGAAACCATGGAAGACGTGCTTTCCAGCATGCAGAAATACATACTCAGCGACAAGAAAGGGGCGGGACTCCTCCCCATTTTACCCTTGAGCAAGGACGCCAACGCGGTCCTGGGCGGCAAGAAATGACGCTCCGGTCCAAGACCCATGAAAGCGAACTTCCCACGACAATAGTCCTATGATCAAAAACAATTTGATATTCGGTTCCGTCGTTCTCCTGGTCCTGGTTTACCTGTCGGTGTTCACCGTGGACATGACGCAGAACGCCGTGGTCCTGGAGTTGCAAAAGCCCAAGCAAACCATCACCGAGCCGGGGCTGTATTTCAAGGTCCCGTTTCTTCAACAAGTCAGCTATTTCACGAACCAATTGATGGTCAACGACTCCCAGCCCGCCGAGGTGATCACCAAGGACAAGAAGAACATGCTGGTCGACAATTATTCCATGTGGCGGATCGTCGACTCTCTCAAGTTTTTCCAAACGGTGCGCGACGAGCTGGGGGCGCAGGCCCGCCTGGACGACATCATCTATTCCGAACTGCGCGTCGAGCTGGGCAACCACGAGTTGACCGACGTGGTGACCGTGAACCGGGAAGCCATCATGAAAAAAGTGACCGAGGAGGCCAACAAGAAGGCGGCGGAATACGGGATCGAGGTCATCGACGTGCGCATCAAGCGCACCGACCTCCCCGAGGAAATCGCCAATTCCATATTCAACCGCATGCGGACGGAACGGGAGCGGATCGCCAAGGAATACCGGTCCGAGGGCAACGAGGAAGCGACCAAGATACGGGCCGAAACCGACAAGGAAAAAGTGATCATCATGGCCACGGCCTACGAGCAGGAGCAGAGCGTTCGCGGCGCCGGCGACGCGGGGGCCATAAAAATATACGCCGAGGCGTACCAGAGGGACCCGGAGTTCTATGGCTTCATCCGGTCCATGGAGGCGTACAAGCATTCCCTGAAGAACGACTCCACCATCCTGCTTTCCGAGGATTCCGAGTTTCTGAGCTTCCTGAACAGGCCTAAATAGAACGCCGGGCGGGCGGTCCCCGTTTTCTTCCGGACCGCTCATCACAAAACAGCGCGACCGAGCCGGCAACCTTTCCTTCGGCCAATCCACACGTTATGAAAATACTGATTGTTGGCGCCGGAATTGTCGGATACAACCTGGCCTTGGAGTTGTCCAAGGAAGGCCACGATATTTCCATCATCGACGAGGACCGGGAGAAGATCAAGCGGATCTCCGAGAAACTCGACGTGTTGTCCGTGGAGGGCAACGCTTGTCTCCCCAGCGTCCTCGCGCGCGCGGGCATCCGCACCGCGGAGATGGCCATCGCCGTCGCCGACAGGGACGAGATCAACCTGCTGGTCTGCATGCTGGCCCATAAGTTCAACGTCAAGAAGCGGTTCTGCAGACTACGGAACATGGAGTTCACGGGCGCGGGGCAGATCTTCCCGCCGTCGGAGCTGTTCGTGGGGCAAGCCATCAACCCGGGCCAGATCATCGTCGAGTTCATCCTGAAAATCCTGAAAACGCCGGGGGCCGTGAACGTCGCCGAGTTCGCCGACGGCGAGATCCTCCTGCGCGGGTTCGACGTCCCGGAAAACGCCCCGCTGGCCGGGAAAAAAATCGGCGAGCTCCGCTCCGTCTCCGAGTTCAATTCCTTCTTGATCGTCGCCCTGGCCCGCGACGGCAAGCTGATCATCCCGAAGGCCCAGGACGAGATCAGGATCGGGGACAAGGCCTACATGCTCGTCGACAAGGAGTTCCTGCCCCTCGTGCTCCCGATGTTCAACAAGAAAGCGCAGGAAGTGGAGAAGATCGTCATCTTCGGGGGCAACCGCGTATCGGTCAACCTGGCGAGGAGCCTCGAGGCGGCGGGGATACCGGACGTGTCGATCATCGAGCCGGACCTGGAAAAAGCCAACGAGGCGGCCAGGGAGGTTTCCAGGACCGTCGTCCTCCGCGGCAACGGCACGGACCCCGATTTGTTCGACGAGATCAACATGAAAAAAGCGGATTTTTTCATGGCCCTGTCCGACGACGACGAGTCCAACATCCTGTCGTCCCTGCTCGCCAAAAAACACGGCGCCCGGCGCGCGCTGGCCATCACCAACGATCCCGATTACCTTCCCATCCTCGATTCCATCGGCATGGACATCTCCATCAACCCGCGCCTGATCACCGTCGGCGCCATACTCCGCCACCTGCGCAAGGGGCAGGTCCGGTCCGTCTACAGGCTGGCCGAAAACGACGCGGAAGTCCTGGAGATCGCCGTGAACCCGGACTCCTCCATCGCCAAAAAGAAAATTTCCAAATTGAATATGCCGGAGAACGCCATCATCGGGGCCATCCTCCGCAACCGGGAGATGATCGTCCCGGACGGCGAGACCGTCATCAACCAAGGCGACCTGGTCGTCGTGGTTTCCCTGCCGGACGCGATCGACAAAATAGAGAAGCTTTTCGGCAAGCGAAGATTTTTCTGACGCCGCGATGAACGTCAAGGCCATCCTCAACGTCATTGGCATCCTCCTGGTCCTGTTTTCCGGTCTCCTGCTCCTGCCCATCGGCATTGCTCTTTATTATCACCGGCCGGCCCAGGCGCATTACCTGAACGAGATCGACGCGTTTTCCCTGACCTTTTCGATTTCGTGTTTCCTGGGTTTGTGTTTTTGGAGGTTTTTCCCGTCGGGGATCGAGAAACTGCGCGACCGCGAGGGATTCGCCATCGTCGCCTTTTCCTGGATCGTCATTTCGCTGTTCGGCGCCTTGCCGTTTTACTTGACCGGGGCTTGCCCCTGGTTCGTCGACGCTTTTTTCGAAAGCGTCAGCGGGTTCACCACCACCGGGGCGTCGGTCCTCAAGAACATCGACTCCCTTCCCAGGGGCATTCTGTTCTGGAGGAGTTTGATGCACTGGGTGGGCGGCATGGGGATCATCATGTTGTCCCTGGCGATCTTTCCCATGATGGGTATCAGCGGCTTCCACCTGTTCAAGGAATCGGGCGGAGCGACTTCCGTGGAGCGCATGCAACCCCGGTTGGCGGAAACCGCCAAGACGCTTTGGAAAGCGTACGTCGTCTTGACGCTTCTTGAGGTCGTTTTCCTCCGTTTCGGGGGGATGAGTTATTTCGACGCCATATGTCACGCTTTCGGCACGGTGTCCACCGGCGGTTTTTCCACCCATCAGGACAGCGTTAACTTTTTCAAAAGCGCCTATATCGAGGGGGTGATAATCGTTTTCATGTTTCTGGGCGGGATCAACTTCGCCTTGCATTACCAGATGCTCCGCGGAGACTTCAAGATTTCGCTCAAAAACCCCGAACTCCAGTTTTACGTCTACTGGACGGCGTCCATAGTGGCGTTGACGACATGGGTCCTGTGGTTGCACTCGGACAATTCCAGCCTGGCCGCCGTTTTCCGCAAGGCTGTATTCACGGTGGTGTCCATCCAGTCCACCACCGGTTTTGTCACCGACGATTTCAACCGGTGGCCGGATTCTCTCCGGATATTGATGGTGGTTTTGATGATCATGGGGGCGTGTACGGGGTCCACTTGCGGGGCCCTCAAGATTTTCCGCATTCAAATCCTGTTGAAAAATGTCCTCAGGGAATTGCAGAAACTGGCGCGACCCCGGGCGGTCATCCCCTTGCGGGTCGGCGCAAAAACCGTCGAGCCGGAGATGTTGTCCAACGTCTTTGGTTTCGTCGGCCTGTACCTGGCGGTCCTGGTTGCCAGCGCCCTGTTTTTGATTTTTCTGGGGGTCGAACCCGAGGTCGCCATTTCCGGGACCGCGGCGACCTTGGGAGGCGTCGGCCCCGGTCTGGGCGCGGTGGGCGCCGCCGGGGATTTTTCGGGAATACCCTTTCTGGGGAAATGGGCGCTGATCCTGTGTATGTTGATGGGCCGGCTGGAAATCTATGGCGTGGTCCTGCTGTTCCTGCCCATGGCCTGGAAGAAATAAGATGTCCGTCCTCAAACCGCCGTGCCGGGTTCGCGCGAACCCGAGGTTATGATAAAATAAACGCATCCGGCTTTGATCGCGAATACTTGCCGTTTCATGTCCCGAGAATTTTCCAAAGGGGGGATTTTTATGAAAAAGAAAATCGGCGTCGTCCTTTCCGGTTGCGGAGTTTACGATGGCACGGAGATCCACGAGGCCGTCCTCGCGCTACTGGCCATCGACCGGGCCGGGGCGGAGGCGGTCTGCATGGCTCCCAATATCGAACAGACGCGCGTGGTCAACCACCTGACGGGCTAGGAGTCGAAGGGGGAAAGGCGCAACGTGCTGGAGGAATCGGCCCGCATCGCGCGCGGCAATATCAAGGACATCGCCGCGGTCAAGGCCGACGACATCGACGGCCTGATCCTGCCCGGCGGGTTCGGCGCCGCCAAGAACCTGTCCGATTTCGCCGTCCGCGGCGAAAACTGCAAGGTCCATCCCGAGGTCCAGCGCCTGATCAAGGAGTTCGCCGAAAGGAAAAAACCGCAGGCCGCCTGCTGTATCGCCCCCGCCGCGGTGGCCAAGGCGTTCGAGGGCAGTTCCGCGCGTCCCACCCTCACCATCGGCAACGACCGGGAGGTCGGCGGCCAGTTGGAAAAAATGGGTAGCTTGCACAAGACGTGCGCTACCACCGAGATCGCCCTGGACGAACGGAACAGGATTGTCTCCACCCCGGCGTACATGACCGGGAAAAGCATCGGCGAGGTCGCCGAGGGCATCGAAAAGACCGTCAAGAAACTCATTTCCATGCTTTAGCCTGGGCGGCGAAAAACTCCGTAGAGCGTGTAACAAAATGGGCATTTGGCTCGATACTCAAATTACTCCCCTCCCTTGAGGGAGGGGGCTGGGGGAGGGTGGGCCGGCTTTTCACCCCCACCTAACCTCCCCCGTCAAGGGGGCGGAAGGTATGGAGCGCGTCATTTTGTTACACTCTCTTAGAGGGCTTGCCTGGCGCTGTCCTCGATCAAATCCAGGAAAGCGGCCGCCGCCCGGTCCCAGCCGAACTGTCCCGCTCGTTCCAGTCCCTTGCGGACCATCTCCTCGCGTAACGGGCGGTTTTCGACAAGTTCCGTCATGGCCTCGGCCAGGCCGTCCGCGCCGACGGGGTCCGCCACCCGCGCCGCCCCCCCGGCCACTTCCGCCATGGCCTCGGCGTTGGCGATGATCACGGGGGTCCCGCAGGCCATCGCTTCCACGACGGGCAGGGCAAACCCCTCGTAGCCGGACGGATGCACGAAGCAAAACGCCGCGCGATAGAAATCCGCCAGGTCTTCCTCCGCCACGTAGTTGAAATGCGCGACGCGCCCCGTCAAGCCCAGCTTTTCGATCGTCGGCCGCAACAGCCCCTGCAACTCGTCGTCGTTGCCGATCAAGACCAGACGCTGTCCGGGATGTTTTTCCGTCGCGCGCCGGAAGGCGGACAACAGTTCCGGGATGTTTCGCCTGAGCAACAACGACCCCACGAACAGGAAATACGGCCGTTCGATCTTGTAGCGCGCCGCCAGCCGGGAAAACGCCGCGTCCGGCCCGTCCGCGCCAACCCGGAACCGCCGGTCGGGGGCGTAATGGACGACGGCGATCTTGTCCGCCGCCAGTCCGCGGTAATGGGCCAGTATCTCCTTGCGCGCGCTGTGGGAACCGCAGACGACCCGCGCCGCCCTCGACGCGCTTTGCCGGGCAAACCAGCGGAGCGTCAGCCCATGGCGGAAGCCGTACCATTCGGGGTGGGTCTCGAAGGAAATGTCGTGGATGGCAGTCACGGCGGGACAGTTTGCCCGCAAGGGAATCGTGTACGACGGGGAAAAAAAAACGTCCAGCCGGTCCCGGCGCATTTGCTCCGGGAGGAAAACCTGCTCCCAGACCCGGTGGCGCCGGAGCAGGCGCGGGACGGCGAGAACCTTTTTTTCGAAATGCGGCGCGTCCAAAACTTCCGCCGGCGGGACGGTCTCCTTGAAGTAAAGAATAAAACTGTGTCCGCGGGAATCGTTGCGCCACTCTTGCAGAAGACCGAGGAGCACCCGCCCCACGCCCCGCGGATTGAGTTCCAGTTCCCTGGCGTCGACGCCAATTTTTAAACTCATGGGCGGACCCGCAGGCTTTCGTAGACTTCGAGGGTTTTACGCGCGGTCCGTTCCCAGGAAAATTCCCCGGCGCGCGCCAGCCCCCTGGATTTGAGGGATTCGGCCAGTCCGCCGTCTTCCAGGATGTTCAGGATTTTGGCGGCGATATCCTCCGGCTGGCCGGGGTTGAACTGCAAGGCCGCCTCGCCCGCCGTTTCGGGGATGGCGGCGCGGTCCGACGCGGCGACCGGGACCCCGCAGGCAAAAGCTTCCAATAGGGGTAACCCGAACCCTTCGTAAACAGAGGGAAAAACGAAAACGTCGGCCCCGCAATACAGACGGACCAAATCCTCCGCGCCCTCCAGGTATCCTGGGTAAAAGACCGAGTCCTCGACGCCCCATTCCCGGATCTTTTCCCTGACCTTGTCAAACCCGTGTCCCGGTCCCCCCGCCAGGACCAGCTTCAAGCCCGCGTGGCGCGAGCGGACGAGGCGGAAGGCCTCCGCCAGCGCCGTCAGATTTTTGCGCGTCTCCAGCGTCCCCACGAACAGCAGGTAATCCCCGTCCAGCCGGAATTTTTGCCGGAGATACGCTCTGCACTCGTTTTTGTCCAACGGGCGGAAGACGTCCGGATCCACTCCCAGCGGGACCACGGCGACTTTTTCCGGTGGTATCCCGAAAATGTCGCACAAGTCCCTGCGGGTGAACGCGGATATGGAAATGATTTTGGAAACCGATTTTAAGTTTTCCGCGAACCTCCGCTGTGGTACGCGGTGTTTTTCGGCGACGGATTCCGGGTCGCGGACGTGGTACAGGTCGTAAACCGTGGCGACGGTTTTGACGCCTTTCAGTCCCGGCGAGACGGCCCCGGTGAAGTGAAAAACGTCCAGCCCCCGAAGCAGAAGGGATATGGGCCAGCCGCCGACGCGGTCCCAAACGAAATTCATCAGCAGGTTGGGGAACCGGCGGTCCCTGATCCGCAGGTTCTCCCGGCCCTCGACCAAGCCCTCCGGGAGCCGGTCGCGGAAGGAGTTGGAGAACAGATAATAGCGGTTCGCCCGGTCCAGACGGGCCAGCGCCCCGGCCAGGTTGAGGGCGTAATTCCCCACGCCGGTCCTGGCCTTCAAGGCGGGTCTGATGTCGATGCCGATGTTCATTCCTAGGGTCAAGTGGGCGCGCGCCGGGAAGCGCGGAGGGTTTAACGGTTCCGCGCCTTACTATAGCGCCATTGCCCGTTTCCGCATGGAAACAAATTGAAGACCCGGGCCGAAATTCTTTACTGTTTCGACGGGGTACGGTAAGATAAACTGGCGATTGGTTTGGGATTGCGCCTCGCGCATTTAATCTTTTGTTTTAGCGTGCTCCGCGGACCCATCGAATCGTTGTTCCTGGCCGCGCCGTCCCTAACGCTCCGGTAACCGCAGGCCCGGCCTTCCGTCCCTTATGATCAAAAAATTCCTCGAAATCCTGGAATACAGGGAGTTGCTCCAAACGCTCGCGACCAAGGAACTGATCGCCCGGTACCATGCGTCCGCGCTGGGATACCTCTGGGTCTTGCTCAACCCATTTTTGATGATGCTCCTGTTCACGCTGGTGTTTTCCGTTTTTCTGCGGATCCAGGTGGAGAACTACGCGCTGTTTTTCATCTGCGCCATGTTGCCCTGGAACTTTTTCGCCAACAGCCTGAACCAGGGCTCCTCGTCGCTGGTCGGGAACACGCATTTTATCCTGAAATTCTACTGCCCGCGCGAACTCTTTCCCCTCAAGGTGGTCCTCGCGCACGCGTTCGTCCTGTTGAACGGGTTCGTCGCCCTGGTCCCGGTGATCCTGTACTTCAAGGGAAGCCTGAGCTGGGCCATCCTGCTCGTGCCGGTCGTGGTCTTTTTCCACGTGTTGTTCGCGGCGGGGTTGACGCTCATGCTTTCCACCCTGCACGTTTTCTTCCGGGACGTGACCCATCTCCTGGAGTTCTTCACCGTGGTCTGGTATTTCCTCACCCCCGTCTTTTATCCGTTGTCGATGGTCCCGGAAACGCTCCAGCCCCTGTTCCGCCTGAACCCGATGTACGTCATCATTTCCCTCTACCGCGACATTTTATATCTCGGCGTCGTCCCCGGCCTGGAAAGTTTTCTGGCCGCGGCGGCGATCGGCCTGGGGACCCTGATCGTGGGCTGGAAAACGTTCCTGGCTTTCGAACATGCCGTCGTCAAGGAACTCTGACATGATCGACTGCGAAAACGTTTGGTTGCGGTATAACCGCCATGTGCGGCGGAGCCGAAGCGTTTTGGGAGCCTTGAAGGACATTTTCAAGCCGAGGGAGGAGACCCAGCCGTTCTGGGCGCTTCAGGATATCCGGTTCTCCGTCCGCAAGGGGGACGCCCTGGGGGTCATCGGGCCGAACGGGTCCGGGAAATCCACCTTGCTCAAAATTCTCGGCGGCATCCTGAAACCCGACCGCGGCCGGGCGCGGACCGACGGCAGGATTTTCCCGTTTTTGGAGTTGGGGACGGGGTTCGAGCCGGAGTTGACGGGGGCGGAAAACATTTTTCTGAACGGGTCGGTCCTGCGCATCAAAAGGGAGGACCTCCGCCGCCGGTTCGACAAGATCGTCGAGTTCGCCGAATTGCAGGACGTGATCGAGACGCCGATCAAGCATTATTCCACCGGCATGCAGATGCGCCTCGGTTTCGCCATCGCCATGCACGGCGACCCCGACATCCTGCTGATCGACGAGGTGATGGCGGTGGGCGACCAGTCGTTCCAGAAAAAATGCGTGCAGAGCATCCACGAGTTCAAGGAAAAGGGCGGGACCATCCTTTTCGTTTCCCACGCCATGGACCACGTCAAGCAGTTGTGCAACGTCAGCCTGTGGCTCGACCATGGGGTCCAGCGCGCCTTCGGCGAAAGTTCTGGCGTGGTCGACGGGTATCTCCAGGACGCGCACAAAAAGGAAATGGCGGCCTTGGAGGCGAACGTCCGCAAAACCGTCAAAAGCGAATCCGCCGGGACTGGCGAAATCGAAATCCGCGAGGTGGTCTTCCTGGACGAAAACGGGAACCCGGCCGACTCGTTCAAAACGCGTTCGCGGATGTCGGCCCGGATCGCCTTTCACGCCAAGACCCGCGTTCGCAGGCCCATTTTCGGGGTGGCGATCCACCACGTGGACGGGGCCCACATTTGCGGGCCGAACACCACCGCCTGCAAGGAAGTCCTGCGCGAGGTCGAGGGCGACGGCGCCGTGGAATTCACGGTCGATTCCCTGCTCCTGTTGCCGGGGACGTACCTGTTCACGGTAGGCATCTTCGACCCGGTCAGCCATTACCCGTTCGACTACCGCGACAAGGCGTACAAGTTCGCGGTGGACTTCGGCGGCGCGGAAGGCCATCGCGGGCTGGTGGCCATGGATTACTCGTGGGACCTGAACCCGGAAAACAAATTTCAACTGGAAGCGTGAGGTAGACCCCTTTGCCGATCCAGCGCCCGGAACTTTCATGAACCCTCCTCTGGCATCCATCGTCATCCCCGCGGTGAACAACCTGGCGTTCAACAAGCGGTGCATCGAATCGGTCCGCGAGCATACGGACGGCGATTACGAAATCGTCGTGGTGGACAACCATTCCGCGGACGGGTCGCGGGAGTATTTCCAGGGCCTGGGAGACAAGGTCCGGCTGATTTGCAACGACGGCCTGCGGACGTTCGCCCAGTCCTGCAACCAGGGCGCGCGCGCCGCCGCGGGCGAATACCTCGTGTTTTTGAACAACGACACTTACGTGACCCCCGGCTGGCTTTCGGCCATGGTCGAGCTCGTCCGCTCCGACCCGAAAATCGGGATGGTGGGCAACAAGCAACTGTATCCGGGAAACAACCTGGCCAGTCACGTCGGCGGCGTGTTCACCGGGTTTTGCCCGGAACACGTCTACCTGTTTTTCAACCCCGGCCTGCCGTTCCTGAATTGCGACCGGGAGTATCAATGGGTGACCGCGGCGTGCGCCCTCGTCCCCAGAAACCTGTTCCTGGAAACCGGGGGGTTCTGCGAAGAGTACAGGAATTCCTTCGAGGACGTGGACTTGTGTTTCCGGCTCAGGGAGAAGGGCTACAAGATTTATTACTGCCACAAGAGCGTGATCTACCATTACGGGCAGGGTACCGCGGGCCGGTTCGACCATGAAGACGCGAACACGCGGTTGTTCTACCAAAAATGGGGACACAAGATCCAGGCCGACAAGGGAAAATACTGGGAAGCGGACAGGCTGGCGGAGTTCCTGAAGCCCACGCAGTTCCCGCTGGAATACTACCTGTATCTGACCGACATCCGCATGGACGCGTTGAGGAAATCGGCGGAGGGCCTCAACCGGCATGTCGAGGCCCAGCGGAAACACATCGAGGGGCTTGAAAGGCGTTGCTCCGGGCTGGAAAAAATGACGGAGGACCAGAAGGACCATATCGAGGCGATCTACAACACCCTGAGCTGGCGCGTCACGAAACCCATCCGGGCCGTGAAGCGTCTGCTCCTCAAAATGAAGGGCGGCGGCCATGGCCTTTTTTGAAATCGCCGGCCGCGACGCGGAGTCCGCGGAGGCGGCCATCCGCGATTCGTTGAACGCCCGCAATCTCCCCCTGGCGGAGGACGAGGCCCTGTTCGCCCGGTTCCGGCAGGGGCATAAAAGCGTCTGCTGGCTCCTGCGCGATTTGGAGAAGGAACGCGCGCGATTGCAATTTGAACTGGAGGAACGCATGAAGTATATTGACTCCTTGCACGCCACCTTCAGTTGGCGCGTCACCAAGCCTTTCCGCGCTCTCAAGAAATTCTTTGCCTGAAACCGGAACCGTCATGGTCTTTTTCCAGATCGAGGATTGCGACACGCGGGCCTTGGAAGCCGAAATTTCCGGGGCCCTCGCCAAGCGGGGCCTGCCCCTGCAAAAAGACGCCGAGTTGATCGGGCGCTACACGCCCGTTTATTTTCTGAGGAAATATTATTCGCGCCCGTCCATACGAGTCAAAATGTTCGCCAGCAGTCTGCCCCGGTGGGTATATTCCGTATGCAAGGTTCTCCCCTTTTACGAGGCCATCCGCGGACGGTTGAGGATCAGCTTCAAGGAAATCAAGTGAGATGAAACGCGTCGTCCACCAGTTCCATGCCCACATGTCCTCGCGCGACGCGATCGGTGAAAACATGCTGACGATCCAGAGCGAACTGCGCCGGTCGGGTTACGAGTCGGAGATTTTCTGCCTGTACAAGACCGAGGACCTCGATGGCCGGGTCCGGCATGTGGACGAGTACGCCTCCTTCAGTTCGCCCGGCGCCGTCTTGGTCGTGCATTTTTCCATCGGCTTTGCCGAACTGGACCGGTTGTTCGCTTTCCCGGACCGCAAGGTCCTGGCGTACCACAACATCACGCCGCCGGAATTCCTGGAGGACTTCTCGCCGGAGATGGCGCAATACTGCAGGGAGGGCCGCGAGGCCGTCCTCAAGTTCCGGGGCCGGATCGACCTCGCGGTCGGGGACTCGGAGTTCAACGTCCGGGACCTTGTCCGGTTGGGCTTCGAAGGGGGGAAGGCGATCCCCATCCTGTTCGATTTCAAAAAACTCGACGCCGTCCCCGACCCGGAAATCCTGTCCCGATACGGCGATGGCGGGTGGACGAACTGGTTGTTCGTCGGCAAACTGTTTCCCAACAAGAAACAGGAGGACGTGATCAAGGCGTTTTACTATTACAAGAAATACATCAACCCGCGCTCGCGGCTGATCCTCGTCGGAGCGTCCCGGCACATCCGCATCTACTACGAGTATCTGCGCTACCTCGCCCATTACCTGGGGCTGACGGACGTGATCTTCACCGATTCCATCCCCGGGAACGAACTGGCGGCCTATTACCGCGTGGCGCACTTGTTCGTGAGCATGAGCGAGCACGAGGGGTTCTGCGTCCCGCTCCTGGAGGCGATGTACTCCGGGATTCCCATCATGGCCTACGATTCCTCCGCCGTCCCCGAAACGCTGGGCGGCGCGGGCGCGCTGATCAAGGAGAAGAAGTTCCCGGAGATCGCCGAACTGGCCCATTACATTCTGGAGAACGGCGAACTGCGGAAGAAGCTGGCGGCGGACCAGAAACGCCGATTGGAGGTCTATTCGACCGAGCGGGTCCTGCGGAAATGGCGGGACACGTTGGAGCCATTCTTCCAATGAACCCGCAAGTCTTTTTCCCTTCCCCCTTGCAGGGGGAAGGTCAGGATGGGGGTCCGGGCAATCGCCCGGAGGCGGCGCGGCGATGACGCTAACGCGATTGCTGGAAAGCGAATCCCCCCAACCCCCTTTACAAGGGGGGGAGGCGCCCGCCTCGGCGTCAGCCTGAGGCGGTATCGGGTCCAGCGTTCACGCTGGCCCCCACCCAACACCTCCCCCTGAAAGGGGAAGCGGGGGGTGATGTATATTTACTCATGAACTCGTTAGCAATCAACCGAGGTGACGATCCATGGAAATTCCCTACGGCAACGACGAAAAACCGGACGTGGAAAAAATAATGTTCTCCATCCGCTCGGAGGTGGTCGCCGACCTCCTGAAGCAGAGGCGGCGGACGCCGGAAATTCCCGAAATCAGCCACGGCGTGCCCCTCCCGGACCTGGGGTCCCGGTCGCGGTTGTTCCGGGCGTTGGCGTCGACGCCGCCTTTCAAGCAGGCCGTCTTCCAGTTTTTGAAGCTGGGGAGGGCGCTGTTTTACGACTACAACAAGAACAACCGCGCGGTCATCAAAATCCTGACCGACGAGATCGACCGGCAAAACTACGTCGTCAATTACCTGCTGGAAGCCCTCGTTAAAAACAAACTGATCGCGGACCCCTCCGTCAAGAAATGACGAAAAAAAGAATCGGCTTTGTCGTGCAACGCTACGGCCTGGAGGTGAGCGGCGGGTCGGAACTGCTCTGCCGGACCTTGGCGGAGCGGTTGGGCAAATACTTCGACATCGAAGTCCTCTCCACCTGCGCGATCGACCACGACACGTGGGCCAACGAATACCCGCCGGGGCCGCAAACGGTCAACGGCGTCCCCGTACTGCGGTTCCCCTCCGACTATACGCGCGACCCGCTGGAGTTCGAGAAGTTCACCTTCGACCTGTTCAACGAACGGTCCTCTTGGACGCGGGAGGAGGAGATCGACTGGATGCGGCGGCAGGGGCCGTATTCCCAGGCGCTGTTCGATCACCTGCAAGCCCATAAAGCGTCCTACGACGCCTTCGTGTTCTTCACCTATCTGTACTGCACGGCCTATTTCGGCCTGCCGCCGGTCAGGGACAAGGCGTTCCTGCTCCCGGCCGCGCATGACGAGGACTATATCTACCTGTCCATCTTCAACAAGATTTTCCGCGACCTGAGGGGGATCATTTTCCTGTCCCCGGAGGAGCAGTCGCTGGTCAACGGCATCTTCGGCAACCGGGACCTGCCCCAGGTCGTGACCGGGATGGGGATCGACGTGGCGGAGAAAAGGACCTCCGTCGAGGCGTTCCGGGAAAAATACAACCTGCGCAAACCGTACATCCTGTCGTTGGGGCGCATCGAGCTGGGCAAGGGGTCGCCGCACCTGTTCCACTACTTCGACCTGTACAAGAAAGCGGAGGACCGCGACGTCCAACTGCTGTTGATCGGCAAGAGCCTGATCGACATCCCGGACCGCCCCGACATCCGCCACCTGGGGTTCGTTTCCGACGAGGACAAGTGTAGCGCCCTGGCCGGGGCGGAATTCCTGCTCAACGGTTCTTTTTTCGAAAGCCTGTCCATCGTCATCATGGAGGCCTGGGCGCTGGGGGTCCCGGCCCTGGTCAACGGCCAGTGCAAGGTGATGGCCGGCCAATGCGCCCGTAGCGGCGGCGGCCTGTGGTATAACGACTTCAACGAGTTCCGGAAGTGCGTCAACCTGCTTCTCGACGACAGGGAACTGGCGCGGAAACTCGGGGCCAGCGGCAGGGACTTCGTCAAGAAGAATTACTCCTGGGAAACCATCGAGCAAAAATACGCATCGTTTTTGAACCGGTATATATGACGTCCAGGAAAGCCAAAATCGCTTTCGTGATCCAGCGGTACGGCCTGGAGGTCAACGGCGGGTCGGAAAAACTGTGCCGGGCGCTTGCCGAAAAACTGGTCCCCCATTACGACCTGGACGTCCTCTCCACGTGCGCCGTGGACCATGCGACGTGGGCCAACGAGTATCCCCCCGGCCTGCAAACCTTGAACGGCGTCCCCGTGCGGAGGTTTCCCGTCAGTCTCCGGCGCGACGACCGCCGGTTCGGGTCCCTCATCGGCTCCCTGTTCGCGTCGGAACCGCCGGGCGGAAACCGCGCCGACGAGATCGAATGGATGCGGCAGATGGGCCCGTATTCCGAAGGCCTCCTGCAATATATCAAGGAGAACCGGGACCGTTACGACCTGTTCGTGTTTTTCACGTATTTGTTCGCGACCACGTATTTCGGCCTCCCGCTGGTCAGGGACAAGGCGTTGTTCCTGCCGACGGCGCACGACGAGGCTTATATCCGGCTTTCCATCTTCAAGGAGATTTTCAGCGGCGCGCGCGGCTTTTTTTTTCTGTCGCCGGAGGAACGGGCGCTGGTCTTCAGGCTTTTTGAAAACGCCGGCAAACCGCACGAGGTGACCGGCATCGGCATCGACATCCCCAATAACATCCCCAGCCCCGGCGAGTTCCGCGAGAAACACGGTTTGCGCAAGCCGTATGTCCTGTACGTGGGCCGGATCGAGGAGGGCAAGGGGTGCCGGGAGCTCGTCGATTTTTTCGTCCGTTACAAAATCCGCGACCGGCGGGAAACGCAACTGGTCCTGCTGGGGAAAAACCTGGTCCCCATCCCTTCCCATCCCGATATCCGCCACCTGGGATTCGTTTCCGAGGAGGACAAGTTCGCCGCCATTGGCGGAGCCGAGGTCCTGGTCAACTCGTCGTTCTACGAGAGTTTTTCCATTGTCGTCATGGAGGGCTGGTCGATGGGCGTTCCCGCGCTGGTCAACGGCCGGTGCGAGGTGCTCGCCGGGCAGTGCAAAAGAAGCTCCGGCGGGTTGTGGTACGGGAATTTCGAGGAGTTCCGGGCGTGTCTGGACCGCCTGTTGGACCAACCCGGCCTGGCGAAACGGCTCGGGCAAAGCGGCCGGGACTACGTCCGGGAAAATTTCAACTGGGAAACCCTGACGCGGAAATACCGGTCCCTCATCGACCGGTTTGCGTGAGGCCGGAATCCGTCCCGCCGGATTGCGGTCGCTGGTCCGCCGGGATGATTTCAATTTTCTTGATCTGTATTCCCAACGTCCGCAAATCGGCGGTGTGCAAAAGCGCGCTGGGCGAAAACGATTGGTCCAGACGGATCAGGATGGCGTTTCCCGTCTTTTTGAATTCCACGCCCTTGGGGACGAATACTTTTTCCATGACGCCGGGTCCGGCGATAAACTCATCGGCGAGCGCTTGATTGACGTAGACCGAGATTTGTAGCGGCGTTTTGTAAACGTCCGGGACTGTCCCCCGAACCCGGATGGCCGAGTCCTCCAGCGGGCGGTTATAGAACAGGAGGCTCTCCTGCTGGGTCCAGCGGAAAACGCCGGCGGCGTCCTCCTCGATAGGGTTCCATCCCCTGCCGAGGACCCAGAGGGGAGAATCCTTCGTCACGATAAACTCCTCATTTTGGAATACGGGCCCTCCGGAATCGAAGGGGACGATATCCTTGTTGACGTCGGTTTTGCGCGAAAGCGTGAAGTCGATCGCGTCCTTGCCGGGATCGTAAAAAAAACGCGGGTTGGGTTTTCCCGTGAACGGCGAAAAGATCCAGAACCCCCAGGGTTCGATGGACCCCCTTAATTTCACCCGCCGATCGCCCAGAAAATAGGTCATCCAAGCCTCTTCGGGAGGATCGAAGGAATTGACCAAAATGCGCTTGCCCGGCGGAATCGCTTGCTTCACCCCGCCCAGTTCGATCAGGGAGGCGCTGATGACCGGTTGGCGCGTCTTGAAAATGTATTGGAACACCGTATCCAGGTTCAACCCGATGAATATGATCGATACGCCAAGCAGGCCGGTCCGGATTAGCTTGCTGTCGGGACGGTAGAGCCATTCGCCGCCCAGCGCCATTCCCGCCAGAATCACGAAGAGACAGACGCTCGCATGCTTGTAAAAATGGTAGAAATAATCGACGCGGGCGAAGTAGACCGCGAGGACGGAACACAGGACGGCTGACGACAAAAACAACCGGTCCTTTTTTTTAATAGCGGCGCGCAGACCGGCGCCGAAGAACAGAAGCGCGAGAATTATGGCGATCGAGCGTTTTAAGAAATTTATCCTGGACGTTTCGGCGAACAACGGGGACAAGCTGAAATGTTGCGCCAACCCCAACACCTCTTCAAGATAAAGGTCTCTTGGGACGTTATTGGTATTGTGGGCGATATTGGAGGCGTAACTGGCGCCGTGTTGCGTGGCGAAAACGAACAAGAACGGCCCCGTCAGAACGGCGGCGCCGAGGATGATCCATCCCATGTTCCTCAGGGACGGCAGGACCTTGTCGAAGGACGACGCCGCTCCCAGCGCGATAAAAACGATTCCAATGCCGAGAGGGTAGGCGATCAGCGGGAAGTAGAGGCCCATGATCGCCGCGCACAGGAAGGAAAAAAAAACCAGGTCGGCCGGTTTGTTCCGGCCTTCCAGCATATCGGGCAGAAACCCCAGGGCGGCGATCAAACCCGCCAGTCCCGCCACGAACCCGATTTGGCCCACCATTACCCATTCGCAGTACGTAAAATTGATCGTCGCAAGCAATGCGACCAGCAAGGCGGTCTTGTCTTTCAGGCCAAACCCCTCCTTGCAGGCGATATGGACGCTGATGGGCAACAGGGAAAACAGACATCCGGTCAGGACAAATAGAATCTTGAACGTGGGGACGCCAAACAAGACGCTGACCGCGGATATAAAATAATACCCGCCAAACAACGTGTTGTTGCCTTTTACCTCGGCCAGGTAATTCGTGATTGGCCGGTCGTAATCCAGCTCCCATTTTTCATAAAACGGATGTTGGACAAGGTAATCGGCTCCGGCGCTGACGTAAAAGTTGAAGCTCTGCATCGTGGACGTGATAAAACCCGTCTTCAAGAGGACGGCAAACACGGGCACATTGGCGAGGACGACCAGAAACAACAGAACTGGAGATTGACGCTTGACGCTATTTATCAGGACATGAGGTTCTTTGATCAAATGAAACAGCGAGAACGCGGCCAGGGCGATGAACGACAGCCAGCCGCCGATCTGGGTTTTCACCCCCAGAAGGCTGAAATATTCCGGTAAAGCGCCTAGCGGGAAGGTCCCGATAATAAAAGACAAAGGGAAGGCATACGGCTCGTATTTGCCTTTGCAGACAATTTTACAAATCCCCCATCCCGCCAGGAACAGGATCGAATAGATGAGAAGGTGTACTGTGAGGAGCTTGAAAAAAAACAAGGAAACTCCGCCTCTATCCGTTTAACTTTTTAGAAAGGTTGGGCCTTTATAAAAATTCAAAAGCGGGGTTTGTTTTCGGCAGGCTCAAGGTTTGGGCTAAACTTTCAGGAGAAAACCCCGATGATTCAAGTGGGGGTAAAATAGCATACCCCATCCGGGCATTGCATTAAAAAAGGCGGGTTTTGCATAACCCCTGCGTTTTACCGGGCTACCGTCCGTTCGTCATCGCGAGCCGTCGCGGACGGCGCGGCGATCCAGGATTTCTAGATTGCTTCGCTTTGCTCGCAATGACGGCTTGGCGGACACTTATGCAAAGCTCTTTTTGCGGAAGCGGCCCCGGTCATCGGCGATAAAAATTTGTCCTGTTGCGGCGTTTTCGGTTTAAAAGGCAACCGCTCATTGTATAATTAACTCTTGTAATTGCTGACGGAATGTTGAAACGCCGGCCCGGTTTATCGAGATGTTTCCCTGAAGCGGAGGCCGTTGACCGGCCCGTCAAACCAGACGGTTCTTTCTAATAATAATCGACCTAGTAGAAAACCCTATGAAAATAGTTTTCGTTTATCCCAACCTCACCCGCCTGGAACGGGTCACGCTTGGCCTGGCTTACGTGGCCTCTTATGTCAAGTCCAAGGGACATCAATGCGAATTCGTGGATTATACCTGGGGAGGCGGCCCGGAAAAAACCCTCGAAAAAGTGAAATCGTTTGGCGCCCAGGTCGTCGGCTTCTCGGTCAAGAGCGGCGAGGTGGACTTTTGTATCGACGTTTCCCGGCGGCTCAAACAGGAGACGAACGCGACCGTCCTTTGGGGCGGCGTCCATCCCACCATCGCGTCCGAGGACTGCATCAAGCTCGACTGCGTGGACATGATCTGCGTGGGCGAGGGGGAGGAACCGACCGTCGAACTGCTCGACAGCATGGAACGGGGCGAGATCGACACGTCGATCAAGAACATGTGGTTCAAGAAGGACGGGAAAGTCATCCGGAACGAAATCCGTCTGCTCAACCAGAGTCTGGAGGACCTGCCCTTTCCCGACCGCGACCTGCACAACACCCCGCTTTACATAGAGCGGTCCGGCACGGTGGACATCATCGCCGGAAGGGGTTGCCCCTATCAATGCACCTATTGCGTTGAGCCGACCTACCAGGAGGTTTTCGCGGACAAGGGTAAGTTCGTCCGCTACCGGAAGGTGGAAAACGTGCTGGACGAAATCGCCGACCTGCAACGGCGGTTCAAGTTCTCCCACATCAATTTCGTGGACGACGTGTTCACCATCGACATCCGCTGGCTCCGGGAATTCGCCCCGCTGTACAAAAGATATTTCAAGATTCCCTACACCTGCAACGCCCGGATCGAAGCCATGCGGGAGGAGTCCTACCAACTCCTGAAAGACTCGGGGTGCTATTCCCTGGAGATGGGCATCGAGTCGGGGAGCGAGCGCATCCGCCGGACGGTCCTGGAGCGCAAGATGACGAACCAGAAGATCATCGAAGCGTTCGACCTGGCCCACAAATACGGACTGCGGACCATGTCCTTCAACATGGTGGGCATCCCCTACGAGACGAGGGAGGAAATCCAGCAAACCATCGAGCTCAACCGCAGGCTCCGGCCCACGTCGGTGCTGGTGTCCATGTTCCAGCCCTATCCGGGGACGCATCTCCACGACCTCTGCAAGGAGAACGGCTGGTTGAACGGCAAGCCGATCCCCTATTCCTATTTTCTGTATTCCGCCGTCAGTTATCCGCACCTCAACGCCGACGAGATCCTGAAAATCCGCAGGCGGTTCCGGTTCCAGATCCTGCGCAAGTCCCAGCTTCTCAAATCGCTCATCGTATTGTTCTACGACCTGAACTACGAGCATTTCGTGAAGTTTTGGGACTTGATCCCCCGCGGGGTCAAGAAGGTCGCCTTCTCTTACTTCAAGAGCTGAAAAAAACCTCTCATTACCGGTCCGGATCAAGCCGATAGAGCCGGTAGGGCCCCCTGTGGGGGGAGTTGCAAAGCCCGGCGCCTTTGGCTATACTGCCTTTTGATTTTTAGACCGACCGCTGTTTCGCGAGCGTCTCACGGTCGGCGAGCGGGAATCCCCCCGGCCCCCTTTGCAAGGGGGAGCAACCCCTTCCACCGCGCCGGGCGTCACGTCAGCGAAGATGAAAAAAACCACGAAAACCATATTGGTCACCGGCGGCGCCGGGTTCATCGGCAGTAACTTCATCAACCACATTTATAAAAAGTACCCGTACTACGACATACTGTTGCTGGACGCCCTCACCTACGCCGGGAACCTGGACAACCTGCGGGAGGACATGAAGCACAGCGCGCGGTTCAAGTTCCATCACGGCAACATCACCCGCGCCGACATCGTGAGCGAGCTGGTGGCGAAAAGCCAGATCGTCGTCCATTTCGCCGCCGAGTCCCACGTCACGCGTTCCATTTACGACAACGCCATTTTCTTCGAGACCGACGTGATGGGGACGCACGCGATCGCCAACGCCATCGCCAAGCGCCCGGTGGAGCGGTTCATCCATATTTCCTCCTCGGAGGTTTACGGGACCGCCCTGCGCGACCCGATGGACGAAGACCACCCCTTGAACCCCATGAGCCCGTATGCCGCCGCCAAGGCCGGGGCCGACCGGCTGGTCTATTCGTACCTCCACACGTACAATATCCCCGCGGTCATCGTCCGGCCGTTCAACAATTACGGTCCGTTCCAGCATATCGAAAAGGCCATGCCCAACTTCATCGTCAGCGCCTTGCTGGACCGGCCCTTGACGGTCCATGGCAAGGGCCAGAGTTCGCGGGACTGGCTGTTCGTCCAGGACACCTGCGAGGCGCTGGACGCGATCATGCACGCGGACTTGGACAAAGTCGCGGGGCAGACCATCAACCTGGGGACGGGACGGGACACCAAGATCATCGACATCGCCCGGATGGTTTTAAAAGCCCTCGGCAAGCCGGGCGACCTCATCAAGTTCACCCCCGACCGGCCCGGACAGGTATCCCGCCATATTTCGTCCACGGACAAGGCCAAGGCGGCGATCGACTGGCAGGCTTCCACCTCGTTGGAGGAAGGTATCGAGCGCACCGTGAGGTTTTACGCCGATAACCGCGATTGGTGGAAGAAATATCTCTGGATGAAAGAACTATGGGGTCCCTGATCCGCCGCCAGAGACGCGGATGCTTTACTCCCCCTTGCAAAGGGGGCCGGGGGGATTCATGCCATGACCGTAGCCAAAGGTTTAAATCCGTCAACGCGGGAATCTCCCGGCGGCCGATCCATCCAGCGCCGGCATGAGAATCGCCATTCTGCAACCCTCCTATCTGCCTTGGCTGGGTTTTTTCGACCAGATGGCCAAGGTCGATACCTTCGTCCTTCTCGACGATATCCAGTACACCCGGCGGGATTGGCGCAACCGCAACCGCATCCGCATCAAGGACGGCTGGGCCTGGATCACCGTGCCCGTCATTCAGAAAGACCGGTTTGAACAATCCCTGCTGGAAACGGAGATCGACAATTCCGTCAACTGGCGGGCCAAGCATCTGCGCGCGATCCAGCACGGCTATTCCCGGGCGCCGTACTTCAAGGAATATTTCCCGTACTTCGAGTCGCTGTACTGCCGGGAATGGGACCTGCTCGTGGACCTGTGTTGCGAGACGATCCGTTATCTCAAGGAAGCTTTGAAAATCAAAACGCCCATCCTCCGCTCCTCGGAACTGGGCGCGGGCGGAACGAAGGGGGGCAGGATTCTGGCGATTTGCCAGAAACTGGAGGCCGGCCATTATCTGACCGGCGACAAGGCCAGGGACTATCTTTCGGAGGAAGAATTCTTGTCGCGGAAGACGATCTTGGAATATCATAATTATGTGCACCCGGAATACCGCCAATCCTTTCCCGGATTTGTCCCCTATTTGTCGGTCGTCGATCTGCTCTTCAACCACGGAGAAGACAGCTTGGGCATCCTCATGAAAGGGTAACGGCCTCCCCTGGCAATCGGTCCGAACCGTTATGCCGGACAAACATTCCCCATGCTAAACGTACTATTCATAAAAAACCTTCAGCGGATTTTGTCCCGCATTTACGGTTTTATTCCCTTCTCCCTGACCCCGAAATACGCCTTTCCGCCGTTGCACGCCTATTTTGAAGTGACCTACCGGTGCAACCTGCGTTGCGAAATGTGCCATTTCCTGCAAATCATAGAGGACACCGAGGAAAACCGCGGATATCGCAATGAAATGCCGGCGGAAGAGATCAAAAAGGCCGTCCTTTCCCTCCCCAGATACGCCGTGATTACGTACACCGGGGGAGAGGTTTTCATGAAAAACGACTTCCTGGACGTGCTCGAATTTACCGCCGCGCGCAACAAAACGCACGTCATCACCAACGGCACGGTGTTGACTCCGCACATCGTGGAAAAGTTGATGAGAATACGGTCCCGCTCCTTGTTGGGGCCCGGCCTGTTTTTCATGGGCGTGTCCCTCGAGGGCGGGGAGGAACAGCACGACCGTATCGCCGCCGTGCCCGGCTCGTTCCGCAAAACCACGAGGGGGCTTGAAGCGTTGATCGAAAAGCGCAAGGAGGCGGGAGGCCGTTATCCTTTGGTCCATCTCACCTGCGTGATCTCCAGGTCCAATATCGACGACTTGAACCCCTTATACGAATACGCCAACGCTGTAGGCGTGGATGTTTGCAATTTCGTGCTGAAGAACCCGGCCACCTACTGGCATGTGGAGAATTACGATCAGGCCGAACATTTGGCCCGGCCCCAGCCCCCCGCGGAGGAGATCGACCCCGGCGCGCTACGGAAATGTCTGGACGGCCTGCTCCGGAAAAGCGCGTCCTGCAAGACCCAGTTACGGTTCTCGCCGAACGGCATCACCCCCGACGAGATCGTCCGGTATTATTCCAACCAAAGCTCCTACAAGGATTACCGTTGTTATGCCGCATGGTCGAAGGTCGGCATCTCGGCCTACGGCGACGTGTTCAGTTGTCCCCATTACCGCTCCGCCACCCTGCGCGGCAACGGCGAGGCGTTCCCCTGGAACGTCAAAGGCTACCGGGAATTCCGTAGCCTGCTGAAAAAGAACAAAATTTTCCCCGGATGCCTGGGTTGCTGTCAGTCCGAGTATGTCGGCTCGTAGAGTAAGAAATAAGGGTTGCCCGGACTTGTGAAAACCCACGTTCTTAACGATAAGGAAGAGAGTCTGACAAAACGAAGTCTCTATAACTCCCTCTCCCCCAAGGGGGAGGGCAGACGCCCGGCGACGCCGTGGCAAGCCCGGAGGTAACCAAGCTGAGCCTGGAAGCAACTCCGCCGCCAGCTCACGCGGCGGCGGCATTGGATCCAACGGCACGTTGGCCAGCGTTCACGCTGGCCGTCCGGCAATTTCAAGTTTGTTCCCTTCGGGCCGCTGTGTTAGAATTTCAAATTCAACAAGTTGTTTCCGTTGCCAGGCCGAAGTTCAGCCGCAAGAAAGGAATGGCGTTATGAAGTTTTTGCTCGTCCGCCCCGCCGTGACGGATAAAAATATATCCAAGGTGATGCCGTTGGGCTTGATCGCCGTCGGATCGGTCCTCAAACGCGCGGGCCATACCATACATATTCTCGACCTCAGGATTTCCAGCTACCCCGACTCCGAACTGCGGAACGTCTTGCATGAATTCGAGCCGGACGCGGTGGGCATCGGCCTCATGACCGTGGAGAGCGATTTCGCCTTCACCCTGGCCCAGCAGGTCAAATCCATCAAAAACGACGTCCCGGTGATCTTCGGCGGCCCGCATTGCGCCCACGACCCGCAGTACATTTTGCACGACCCCAATGTGGACTACATGGTGATCGGGGAAGGCGAACTGACGATCGTGGAACTCGC
>JACQQK010000118.1 GCA_016207065.1 Nitrospinota bacterium | reverse complement strand
TCATCACCACCCATCTCAAGGAGACGATCAAACGGCACGCGCACGAACTGCTCGGCCGCCAGGAAGTCCAGTCCCTGTTGGACAAGTTCAAGGAGACCAATCCCAAGGTGGTCGAGGAATTGATACCCAACCTCCTGTCCCTCGGCAAGGTGCAGAGGGTCCTCCAGAACCTGCTCAAAGAGCACATCTCCATCCGGGATCTGCGCAGTATCCTGGAGCAACTGGCCGATTTCTCGGCGGTGACCAAGGACCCGGATATCCTGACGGAATACGTCCGCCAGGCGCTGTCCCGGCCCATCACCAAGCAGTATCAGGGGCCTGACGGCGGTTTGTCCGTCCTGACCCTGGAGAAAGGGGTGGAGGACATCATCGAGCGGTCCGTGCAAAAAACCGACGTGGCCTCCTACCTGGCCCTGGAGCCCACGGTCGCCGAAAAAATAATAACCCGGTTGAAGGAGTCCGTCGATGCGGTGACGCCGTTCCTGGAAGGGCAACCCATAGTGCTGGTTTCCCCGATGGTCCGCATGTATCTCAGGAAACTCACCGAAAGATTTTTGCCGGACCTGGTGGTCCTCTCCCATAACGAGGTCCTTTCGACCGCAAAGATCAAAACCTTAAAGGTGGTAGGGCTGAATGCAAATTAAAAAATTCACGGCGGAAAACTATGCGGAAGCGCTCTCCCTGGCGAAAAAGGAGTTGGGCGAGGACGCGCTCATCCTGAGCGCGCGCACGATCGGAAGCGGGAAGGGACTTCGCGGGTATAACGGGTACGCGAAGGTGGAACTCACCGCCGCGATCGATCCCGGTCCCGTTGAAACCGGGAGCCCGGCCCCGGCGGTCCCGGCGCCTCCGCCCGAACCCAAACCGGAAGCCGCCGCGGGAACTCCCGGAAAAGACGAAGACGAACTGGACCTCAGGTCCCTGGTCGCGACGTTGCTGACGCAAACCGACCGGGCGCGGTCCATGGGTTTGAAGGACCGCCAGTTGAAACTGTTTCAGACTCTGGTGGATAGCGGCGTGAACGAACGCATGGCCTCCAAGATGTTCGAAAGGATCAACTCCGAAAACGGCCTTGACGAGCGCTCCGGTCCCGGCGGGGATAAAAACTCGGCGATCGAAATGATGCGCAGAGTGTTGTTGTGCAAGGGCGGCATCGAGATGGAGGAAAAGTCGCCGAAAATGGCGGCCCTGGTCGGGCCGACGGGGGCCGGAAAAACCACCACCATCGCCAAGCTGGCGGCCCATTTCTCCCTGCTGGACAAGAAAAAAGTCGCGTTGATTTCCCTCGACACCTACCGGATCGGCGCGTTCGAGCAGTTGCGCCTCTACGGCGAAATCATGAGAGTCCCCGCGGAAATGGCCTCCGGCGCGGCGGATTTCCGGTCCCTTGTCCGGAAACATGCCGACAAGGACCTCATCCTCGTAGACACGACGGGGAGGTCCCACAAAGACCCGGCTTATTCCGGACGCTTGAAGGAGATCTTCGACGCCGCCGGAACAAAAGTGGAGACCCATCTCGTCTTGAGCGCGACTTCCCAGGAGAAAATCTTCGAGGAGTCGGTCCGGCAGTTTTCGCCTCTGGCGATCGACCGCGTTTTGTTCACCAAGTTGGACGAGGGGATGAGTTTTGGCCCGTTGTTTAATTTCTCGCTGAAAACGCGCATCCCATTCTCTTATTTCACCACGGGACAACGCGTTCCGGAGGACATCGAGGTGGCGGACCGGGAAAAAGTAATTCGTTTGATTTTTAATTGAAATCGGGATAGATTATTGACTTAAAGGGCGTTAAATGATTCATACGGGAAAACAGGCGGAGACATTAAAGCGGATGGCGGTCGGCAGGGCAAAAACTTCCCCTCTCAGGGTATTGGCCATCAGTAGCGGAAAGGGCGGGGTCGGTAAAACCAATGTGGTCACCAACCTGGCTTACGCGCTTTCCAAAAGGGGGAAAAAGGTCCTGATATTCGACGCCGATATGGGGTTGGGCAACATCCATATCCTGCTGGGTCTGGCCCCGAAGTTCAACCTGGAACAGGTTTTATCGGGCCAGAAATCCGTCGAGGACATCATCGTCCAAGGCCCCGTCGGCATCGAGATTCTACCCGCCAGTTCGGGCGTGCAGGAGTTGACTCAACTGAACCACGAGGCGCGCCTCATGATATTCGAGGAGTTCGACCGCGTCAGCGAGAATTACGATTTTCTGATCTTCGACACCGGCGCCGGGATCTCCTCCAACGTCACTTATTTTTGCAGCGCCGCGCATGAAATTCTTTTGATCGCGACGACGGAACCCACTTCCCTCACCGACGTTTATGCCTTGATGAAGGTCCTTTATCAGAAACACAACCAGAAATATTTTCGGCTCATCGTCAATTCCGTCAAATCGGAAAAAGAGGCGCTTGAGGTGTTCCGCCACCTGACCGCGGTGACGGACAAGTTTTTGAACCATGTCTCGGTCGAGTATCTGGGCTACATTCTGAACGACGCGAACGTCCCCAAGGCCGTGCGCCAGCAACGGGCCTTCATGGAGTTGTACCCTTATTCCAAGGTCAGCCAGTGCATTTTGGATTTGTCCGACAAACTGCTTAAAGAGAAAATAAACTCCTCGGGAGACGAATTTCGCCCGTTCTTTTGGAAGGATGCGTTTCAGGTCCGATGACGGAACTCATGATCAGGAAAATGGCGTTGGCTTTCGCCCTGTTTTCTTTCGGGATTGTGGCGATCGGCAGTTTCCTGTTCGGCTCCAGGATCCTCACCTCCCTTGTGCGCGGGACGGAGGCCGCGGCCGTTTTCGGTTCCCTGGCCTGGGCCTTGGGATTGTTCATGGAGGAAAAAGACGGCGAGGGTTCCGGGAGCGCGGACGGCGGAGAAGAGCGGCAAAAAGGGACTAATCTGGATCAAACGGCATGACGGCGCCAGGCAGGGAAGTGAACGTTAAACGGACGGTATCCATGGCGTTTGTTGGACGCCCGGAGCGGTAAATGGCGGAAAAATCTTCAGCGGCCAGGGAAATCGAAATTTCCCCGGAAAACAAGGAGCAGGTCATCAAGGAATTCGCTCCCATGGTGAAATACGTCGCCAACCGGATCGCCCTCAGGCTTCCTCCCCATATCGAGGTGGACGATTTGATCAGCGTCGGCGTGATCGGCTTGATCGACGCCATCGAGAAATACGACCCCAGCCGGGGGGCGAAATTCAAGACCTACGCCGAGTTCAGGGTGCGGGGGGCGATACTCGACGAATTGCGGGCCTTGGACTGGGTCCCGCGCTCGGTCCGTCAAAAAGCGTCCAATATGGACGCGGTGATGGAAAAACTGAAGGCCCGGTTTGGCCGGTATCCCGAGGACGAGGAGATCGCGAAGGAGTTGGGCCTCAGCCTCGAGGAGTTTTACGATACCCTCCAGGAAACCCAGAGCATGCCCATCCTCAGCCTGGAAGACTTGGGGATAGCCAGGGAGTCCGGCGAGCACCAGAGCCTTCTGGATTGCCTGGCCGGCAAAAGCGACGCCGACCCGCACACGCAACTCAGGTTGAGCGAACTCCGGGACATCATCGCGAAAGCCATCGACACCCTTCCCGAGAAAGAACGGCTGATGGTCTCCCTGTATTATTACGAGGAACTCACCATGAAAGAGATCGGCGAGGTCCTGGGCATCACCGAATCCCGCGTTTCGCAGATCCACTCCAAGGCCGTAATGCGGCTACGCACCAAACTGAAAGCCCTGATCGCCGAAGAGTATTGACCCAGCCTCGGCGGACCCTTCCTTGCGTTGCGCGACCGCGCGTTTCGGGGCCCGTGACTCAGTCCGGATTTTGTAATGGACGGTTATAGCTTGGCGATCCCCGTTTCCGGGTCGAACGCGAAAATGTCCCCGTTGGGGCCGCGGTAGGAGATTTCCTTGACCTCGAACATCTGCTTGCAGGCCACGTCGGCCTCGGCCGCGCGGTATCTGCCGTTATCGTTCCGTTGTAACAGAAGAAATTTATTATTGTTGTTGGAAACGATTTCCCAAGTATAGAAGTCGCTTTTGACCTTGCCCTGTTGATAGTCGATTTCAATGATGTTCATGGACCGGACTCCTTGCCGTAACCTGTTTTAACCTGCTTAATAACGGATATTGGCCGCCAGTTCGCGGGCCTTTTCCATGCTTCGTTTCTTGTTGGGGACCGAGTTGTCTTCCAAGACCAGCAAAGCGAGGTTGACGAGCGGGTCTTTTTCCTCCTCCCCGATCCGGCCTTTTTCCTTCAAATACCGGTCCAGTTCCGATTCCTTCAGTTGGATTTGGGAACGTTGGGGAATCGGCGATTTGGGTTCGATCGGAGGAAGCGGGCTCGCGGTTTCCTTGTCTTCGGGGAGGTCCCTGATGACGGCTATGTCGGGAGCGATCCCATGTTTGGTGATGTCGATTCCGGAGGGGGTAAAATATTTAGAGGTGGTGAGGCGCAGTCCCGAACCGTCGCTGATCCGGAAAATCGTTTGCACGGACCCCTTCCCATACGAGTTTTCTCCGATGACCAGCGCCTTGTCCCAGTCTTTAAGGGAACCGACGACGATTTCCGACGCGCTCGCGCTGTAATGGTTGATGAGCGCCACGACCGGAAGGTTGAAGCGCCCGTTCTTGGATTTCGAGCGGAATTCGGAGCGGTCGTCCTTCAGGCGGCCCTGCGTATAGACGACGAGATGGTCCCGCGGCAGAAAATAACCGGCCACTTTCACGGACTGGTCCAGCAACCCGCCGGGGTTGTCGCGCAAGTCGAGGATGATCGATCGGGCCTTGCCGGATTGCGCTTTCGCCAGGGCTTCCTTCAACTGGTCCTCGGTCTGTTTCGAGAAACTGGAAATCTTGATATAGGCCACGTTGTTCCGCAGGGGCTTGTAAACCACCGTTTCCACGGAGATGATTTCGCGGGTCAACGTGAAAGCGCGCTCGACATTATCGCTGGGGCGGAGCAAGGAAACCGACACTTTGGTGTTGGGTTCGCCCCGCAGAAGGTCCGCCAGGTCCTGGATTTGCAGGCCCCTCGTCTCCCGTCCGTCGACCTTGGTGAAGACGTCGCCGGGCAGGATTCCCGCCCTCTCGGCCGGCGAATTTCTCATGATCTTCACCACGACCAGCTTGTAGTCGCGCATGGAGATGACCATCCCCACCCCGCCGTATTTCCCCTCGGTGTCCTTCATGGACTTGTCGAACGTCTCCTTGTCCATATATTGTGAATAGGGGTCCAGCGCGTTGACGAAACCGTCGATCGCCGCCACTTCCAGGTCCTTTTTGGAAACGCGTCCCTTGTACCGGTCCAGAAGGAAGTAATAGACTTTCTTGAAGGCCTCGGTGTCGTTGTCGCGGTTGTAGTCCAACCGGTATTTCAACCGGCTTTGATTTTTGTAGAGGACGCTTCCGGCGGCGGCATCCGCGGAAAGGTTTTCGGGGTCCGCCGACTTGACCATTTGCTCGATGGCGGCCGAGAACAGGTTTTTAAAGTCCGGCGGATAGACGTATTTCTCCTCCACCAGGTCGAGCGTCTCCTCGAAAATTTCCAGGTCGAAATCGAAGAATCCCGCGTGGGCAAGGGAAAATCCCGCGGGAAAGCGGACGCCCGATAAAAAGAAGAACAGAAAAAACGCGGGCAAAACCAGCGTCAATATATTTAGACAGCGTTTAAACATCGGGCTTCGGGTCGATCGGGACCGGACCTGCTTGACCGCCTTTCACTTGAAATTCAAGATGTCGTGGAAGATGACGTCCAGGTTGTCCGTCATCGCGTCCACGTTCCCGTCGAACTTGCTGGGGACGACCTTGAGCGTTTTATTGATGATGATGGTCGGGGTCTCGCTGGCGTTATACTGTTTCCCCAACTCGATGGCCTTGTCCACCCGCGCCTTGATCTTGTCCGACTGCATCCCGGCGGTCATTTCCTTTTCTATTCCGAAATCCTTGGCCAGGATCTGGATGACCTGCGGCTTGAAGATGTTGATGTTCAGCTTGAAGTTGGTGTCGAACAAGTCCTGCGTGAATTTTCCCTCCATGCCCAGTTCGTCGGAAATGTAAAAAGCCATGGACGGGTAGGGCGTTTGGTTGCCCCAGTAAATGGGATATTTTTTATGAAGCAGTTTGTCCTTGTACTTGGCGTGCAATTTCTTCGAGGTCTCCAGAAACCGGTAGCAGTGGCCGCAGGAATAGTTGAAGAACTCGAGCATCTCGATTTCCTTGGCGCCCTTGAGGGAATCGATGGCGCCCACGACCTCGTATTTCCCCTTTATTTTTTCCGCCGCGGACCAGGCGGTCCCCGGTAGCAAGACCGCCAGGGAAAGCAGGACGGTTAAAACGTATTTCATGGTTCTCTCCTTCGCTGTTCGATTATCGGATGGCCGCTTTGCCGGCGGTCAATGTTTTATGCGCGGCCAATAGTTGTCGAAATTGAAACGGGGACTGTGGTTTTTCACGTGGCATTGCTTGCACGCCTGCCTGGCCTGGGCGCCGAACCCCGGCTTGGGCGACTGGGCATGCTCAAGCCCCGGCCCGTGGCAGACTTCGCATTGGACGTTCTCCAACCCCGGCGTGTCGGTCTCGCTGATAAATCCGCCGGGACGATCAAACCCGGTAGTGTGACACGCCAGGCATTCCGGATCGAACGCCTTGTTGACCCGGACCAGGGTGGAATAGGCCCCGCTATGACGGGACTGGGACCAGGTTTGATGCGCGGCCGGGTGGCAAGCCATGCAGGTCTTTTCCGAAGCATAAACTCGCGGGTTGTCTTTGTCACGTTTCGCGGCCCGCGAGGCCAGGAAGAGCGCCTCGATCTCGCCGTCGTATTCTTCGTATAACTTTACCATTTCGTCGTCGAATTTTACACTCGAATCCAACCTCGCCATGCGCTGGCGATAGGATTTCCCGCCTTCGGGACTCACGGCGATTCTCAGTTCCCCCATCTTCTGGCCCTTGGGCCCGGCCTGGACGAAGATTTTTTCTCCCTTCCGGACCGGTTCCATGTCGATCGCGTCGTTTTCGTTTTCCATGTGGCCGTTGATCACCGCGTCGATCCCCGGGACATCCATCAGCTTTAACGCCTCCTCCCGCCGCATGTGGGTCAACGCCACCACGATGTCGGGGCGCTCCGCCCGGAGCAAGCTCGGGAGCAGGGTTTCGAGGGACATTCTCGGGTCCTCGATCCGCGTGTCCGAGTGCGGGGTAAGATAAAACAGGCTCGGGTCCGATACCGCGAGCATGGCGACTTTCAAGCCGTCCGCGAATCGCTTGGTCCGGTATTTGGGCGGAAAGCCGGACCCTTCGAAACGGACATTGCTGGATACCCAGGGGATGTCTTTCAACTCCTCCAGAAACTTTTTCCCGTAAACCAGGTCTTTTTCGCCCAACGTCACCGCGTCGTATTTCATGCGGGACATGCTCTTCATCAGGTATCGCGCCTTGATCTTGCCCTGCGGGGTGGGGTCCTTGAAGTTGTCCCCGGCGTCCACCAGCAAAACGTCGTTGGCGTCCGGGACGGTCTCCTTGAGGTAGGTCATCCGTCTTTCGATGCCGCCCTGGTCTTCCTCCCTGGCGCACCCGCAGGGCTTGAGTTCGCCCAAGGTCTGGCCGGAGTAAACGACGAGCAGTTCCCTGGGTTTTTCCGCCATCCCGGGTTCCGAAAAGAGCAGACCCGTCAACCCGGAAATAATTCCAGTCAGTAAAAGCAAAAGGGATTTGTTCATAAAATACCCGGTAATGCCCGGAGGCCGAATGTCGCCGAAGAGATTTTGTTACTTAGAGATTAGCGGAATTTCAGGGGCAATTCAATCGCCAGTCCCGGCGTCGTTTAAAGCATGAAGGTTTTCGCGTTGTCCGAAAAACCGGCGCTTGGCGTTTTCCAGGTACAGGTAGATCACGGGCGTGATGTACAAAGTCAGAAATTGCGACAGGAGCAGGCCGCCGACCACCGTGAGGCCCAGCGGGCGCCTCGTTTCCCCTCCCGCGCCGAGGCCGAGCGCGATGGGGACGGCCCCCATCAAGGCGGCCATGGTGGTCATCATGATGGGACGAAACCTTATCAGGCAGGCGGAATAAATCGCTTCCAGCGGGGGTTTGTTTTCCTTTTGCGCCTCGATGGCGAAATCGATCATCATGATCGCGTTTTTCTTGACGATGCCGATCAACATGATCATGCCGACGAACCCGTACATGTTGAGTTCCATGTGGAACGCCATCAGCGTGATCAAGGCCCCGAGCCCCGCCGTGGGCAGACCCGAAAGGATCGTTACCGGATGGATGAAACTTTCATACAGGATCCCGAGGACGATGTAGATCGCCAGGACCGCCATGATCATGAGCATCCCCATGCCGACAAGCGAGGATTGAAACACCTGCGCCGAGCCTTGAAAACTCGCGGTGATCGTGTCCGGAACGCGCATTTCGGCGACGACAGCCTGGATTTTTCCGATGGCGTCGCCGAGCGACGTTCCCGGTTCGAGATCGAAGGAAATGGTGACCGACGGCAACTGGCCGAGGTGGGTGATGGTCAGCGGTCCCACGCCGCGGGTCAGCCGCCCCAGGTTGTTGAGCGGGACTAAAACCCCTTTCGACGAGTTGACATACAGCAGAGGCAACATCGAGGGGTCCGCCTGGTATTTTTCGTCCAGCTCCAGGATGACGGCGTATTGGTTGCTCTGGGTGTAGATCGTCGAGACCTGGCGGGAACCGTAGGCGTCGTATAACGCGTTCTCGATTTGCTGGGGCGAGACCCCCAGGGAGGCGGCCTTGTCCCGGTCGATTTCGACCATCGTCTGGGTTTTGGAGATTTGGAGGTCGCTGGTCACGCTGTTGAAACCGGGTAGCGACCGGATTTTCGCTTCCAGCGCCGGGGCCCAGCGGAACAGCTCCTCGGTGTCCCCGCTTTGGAGCGTGTACTGATAGGGACTCTTGGTCAACTGGCCGCCGATCCGGATGGTGGGCAGGTTTTGAATATAGGCCTTGATGCCGGGGATTCCCGCCAATGTGGGCCGCAGACCCTGGATGACTGCTTCGGCTCCGACCCGTTGACCGCGGGGTTTGAGCCGGACGAAAATCCGTCCCAGGTTGAGCGTTTGGCTGGAGCCGCCCGCGCCGATGAACGACATGATCGTTTCCACGTTGGGATCTTTACGGATAATGTCGGCCACTTTTTTCTGTTGCTCGGCCATGGCGTCGAAAGAAATATCCTGGACCGCCTCGGTGAAGCACAGGAGCTGGCCGGTGTCTTCGTTGGGCAGGAACCCTTTGGGTATGTGGACGAAAAGATAACCGGTCGCGGCGACGACTCCCGCGAACAGCGCCATGGTAAACCGCCGGTGACGCAATACCCACTGGAGGCTCCAGTCATAGGCGTTTTTCATCCCGGCGAAAAATTTCTCGCTGATGTTGTAGATCGAACCGTGGCGCGCGGCCTGTTGCGGACGCAGGAAGCGGCTACACAACATCGGCGTGAGGGTCAGCGATATGAACCCGGAAATGAGCACCGCCGCCATGATCGTGGCGGAGAACTCGTGCAGGAGCCGCCCCAGAATCCCGCTCATGAAAAAGACCGGGAAAAACACGGCGACCAGGGAGAGCGTCATGGACAGGATGGTGAAGGAGATCTCCCTTGCGCCCTTCAAAGTCGCCTGCATCGGGGTTTCCCCGCTCTCTTCGTGACGGGTGATGTTTTCAAGCATCACGATGGCGTCGTCCACGACAAACCCCACCGACAGGGTCAGCGCCATCAGGGACAGGATGTTGATGCTGTACCCCATCAAGTACATAAAGGAAAACGCGCCGATGATCGAGAAGGGCAGGGCGAGGCTCGGGATGATAGTGGACGAAAGATTGCGCAGGAAAACGAAAATGACCAGGACGACCAGGGTCAGCGCCAGGACCAGGGAAAACTGTACGTCGTTTACGGAGTCGCGGATCGATTCCGACCGGTCGTACAAGGTGGATACGTTGAGACCCGCCGGGATTTGCCGGGCAAAACCGGGCAACAACTCTTTAATGGCGTCCACGACGCCGATGGTGTTCGTGCCGGGCTGTCTCTGAATCGCGAGGACGATGCCGCGGGTATCGTTGTGCCACGCCGCGACCTTGTTGTTCTGCACGCTGTCGACCGCCTTGCCGAGCTCATGCAGGCGCACCGGCGATCCGTTACGATAGGCGACGATCATGGATTTGTATGCGTCGGCCTCCGTCAACTGGCCCGAAGCCTGGATCGTGACCGCGCGGTCTTTGCCGTAAAGCGTTCCGGTGGGCAGGTTGACGTTGTGCTCGTTCAGGGTCTTTTCCACTTCGTCAATGCCGATGCCGCGGGTGGCCAGGGCGTCCGGGTCGAGCTGTACCCGGACCGCGTATTTCTGGGCGCCATAGACCAGGACTTGCGCCACGCCGCTCACCATGGAAATGCGTTGGGCCATGGCGGTCTCCGCGTATTCGTCCACCATCCACAGGGGCAGGGTGGACGAGGTCAGGGCCAGATAAAATATCGGCAGGTCGGCGGGATTGACCTTGCGGTAGGACGGCGGACTGGTCATGGTCGGCGGCAATTGCTTCTGGGTCGCGGAGATCGCGGACTGCACGTCCTGGGCCGCGGCGTCGATATCGCGGTCGAGCGAAAATTGCAACGTCACCTGCGTACTGCCTTCCGCGCTCACCGAGTTCATCGAATCCAGTCCGGCGATCGTCGAGAATTGTTTTTCCAGCGGAGTGGCCACCGCCGAGGCCATGGTTTCCGGGCTGGCCCCGGGCAGTTCGGCGGAGACCTGGATGGTCGGGAAATCGACGTTGGGCAAGGCGCTGACGGGCAACAAGCGGTAGCTCATCATCCCGTACAGCAGGATGCCGAACATGACCAGGACCGTCATGACGGGGCGGCGGACGAATAATTCGGGGACGTTCATGGCGTCTCCCGGGCCGGCTTGGGCAGGACTTTCGCGCCGGGCGACAAACGCAACTGGCCCAGGGTCACCACGGTTTCGCCCGCGGTCAGCCCCTTCGCGATCACCGCTTCCTCGGCGTTCATCCGGTCGACTATGACCGGCCTTGTTTCCACCGTAAGGTCCGGTTTCACGACAAAGGTGTATTGTCCGTTCGGGCCGACCTGCAGGGCCTGCGACGGAATGGTTATGGCATCCTTCTGCTCGTATAAATCCAGCGCGACGTTGGCGAATTGCCCCGGCCAAAAACGCTTGCCCTTATTGGGAAACGCGGCTTTCAGCTTGATCATCCCCGTCGTGTTGTCCACCGTATTGTCGATGAACTCGAGTTTGCCCAGGGCGGACACCTCTCCGTTTTGCTGGACGGACGCCTGGACCTTGAGCGTCCCCAGGGTCTTGTATTTGCGGATGGCGTCGAGATGTTTTTCCGAAACCGAAAAAGCGACGTAAATGGGGGATATCTGGTTGATGATCACAAGGGGATTGTCGTCGATGGCCTTGACCATGTTGCCCATCTGGATCAATATCTTGCCGGTGCGCCCGCCGATGGGCGATCGGATCTGGCAGTATTCCAACAGGAGCCGGGCGCTTTCGATCGCGGCCTGGTCCACGCGGATTTTGGCGGTCGCGGACTCCAGGTTCATTTTCATCTGCTGGTATGTTTCCCTGGAGACGAGTTCCTCCTTGAACAAGGCCTGATAGCGGTCCTCTTGAGCGCGGGAATACTCCAGTTGCGCCTGGTCCTGCGCCAGCGTCGCCTCCGCCTGCTTGAGCCGGGCCTCGTAATCCCTCGGGTCGAGATCGAAAAGCAAGTCCCCCGCGAGAACGTCCTTCCCCTCGCTGAAATGCGTCCTGACGATTTGCCCGTCAACCCGGGTTTTGATCGCCACCGCGGAGTAAGGCTCCATGTTGCCGATCGCCCGGATCTGGACGGGAACGGTTTTCTGGATCGCCGGCGATGTGACAACGGGGACCGGTCCGCCGACCTTGCCATTCGCGTTGTTTTTCGCGGGCTCCTTGGACGTGCAACCGGCAACGAGCGCTAATGCGATAAGAAACCGTACCGCGTGGGATTTCCCAAAAGCGATGAGGAGATCGCGGGCGAATGACGGCAAATCCTCCTTGACTCTCGGTCTGTCCCGATAGGGGCGAACTGACGTCTGACTCGAAGCGGTTTCATAAGCATAAATAACCCTTTGGAATACAAAGCGTCCCCGCGTTGCCGCAAAGCCGGGAGGCTTAGCGCTCCATAAAAAACAACTTATGAAACCGCTTCTCATAATGAGTCGATTTTCCCCTTGATCTTGAGCATGACGCCCAAGGTTGTTTTCAATTCGCCGTCGGGTATTTCCGAGAGGATCTCTTCGCGCAACACCGTAACGATCTTGTGGATTTCGCCGAGGGTGGGTTGGGCTTTCCGGGTCAGGTAAATGATTTTACTGCGCCTGTCCGTTTTCGAGTTTTTACGCAGGACCCATCCGTCCCTTTCCAGGCGGTCCAGCAATCTGACCAATGTCGGTCCTTCGACCCCAATCCGGTTGGCAAGATCCTTCTGGATTATGCCCTCGGGGAAGCGAGATAGATGCAACAGGGTGAACCACTTGGCTTGGCTCAACCCCAACGGCCGCAGACGCTCGTTGAGTTTCGCTTTCCAGGACCTGTAGACCTCGCCAATGGCCAGGCCCAGCCGCTCGAATTTGTCCGCCATGCGCGTCCAATGATGAGTTTGTTTTGTCGGGAGATAGCTTGAAATCCAGTATACGTTAGGCTACTATTTAATAGCAAGCTATCTTTTTCCCGCGCCCGTTGTCCGCGAGTTGCCGGCGGGGCGCTCCCCGGTATTTGTTGGCGTACAACATAAAATAGGGATAATATGATCGGTTGCGGGCGGTTCCGGGGCATCATGAGATCGTAGCCGGTTGAATGCGGTCCCGGGAATGCATGGCATGGTAAATTCATGAAGACAAAAAAATCCGAAATACACATGCACTCCAATTTTTCCGACGGCGAGTTTTCTCCGGAGGAGTTGGTGTCCATCGCCGAACGGAACCGGGTCTCCATCCTGTCGTTGACGGACCACGACACCTTCGCCGGCATCGGGGGATTTTTGGCGGCGGCCAGGGGGCACGGGATCATCGCGTTCCCCGGGATCGAGATCACCGTTTTATATCGCGATTTCAACCTGCATTTGCTCGGCTATTTCGAGAACGAGGAATCCATCCGCCCCGAACTGCGCGGGAAAGTGCAACGAATGAAGGACCAGCGGGAAGGGCGGATGCGCGATTTGATCGTCCGCGTCAACGAGGTCGTGCCAGAACGGTTTCGCGGGACGGTCCTGTTCGACAACGTGACGAGGGCCGCGGAAGGGGTGGTGGCCCGCCCCCATCTGGCCCGGGAAATGACGCGTCTGGGTATCGTCTCGAACTCCAACGAGGCTTTTGAAAAGTACCTGGTCAAATACAACATCGAAAAGAAAAATCTCGACATTGAGGAGGCCATCCATCTGGTCCGTCAAAGCCGGGGCGTACCCGTGCTGGCCCACCCCGGCGAGCGGCAGTATTCTCTGTACGCCCCCGATAAAGGCAGGGACTACGACGACGTCGAAGCCATGCTGGAGGAACTAAAGTTCCTGGGGTTGTTGGGTTTGGAATGCGTTTATCCTTACCATGAAAAGATCGGCAAGGTCGCCTACTACAAGAAACTGGCCAAAAAGTTGGGGCTTATCGTCACCGGGAGCCGCGACTTCCACGGTTTTTCCGCTCACCAGCGGGCCAACATATTGGGCTCCACGCCCATGGACGACGCCTTTCTGCACGGTTTTCGGGAAATCTGGGGATAGACGAAAGCTCTTGCGGAGCATGGGCCCTCTTGATTTTTTTTAAGGATTTTTTTGTCTGGGACATCGAGCGCCTTCCCGTTTTTCACAATCCGGCATTTCTTAAACGGCAAGCCATCTACGATTCTAAAATATGAATCGCTTTATGAAGATAGTTCGCTACGAAGGTTTGGGAAGAAAAATGATTTTCTTTTCCTTCGCCGTTGTGACGCTGTTCTTGAGCCTGTTTCTGATCGAGGTAGCCTTAAGGATTTATGGCGGCGCCAAGGGGGAACTGAAAAACGACATTTATCGCATCAGCTTTTGTTGCGGGTATAAATTGAAAGCCAACAGCTTGAGCTCTTACGATATCGATCCGGACGGCTTCAGAAGGACCCTGTTGGGATTCGACGGTCGCCCCGAAAACGAGGTTTTTAAAATTGTCGCCATGGGGGATTCGATAACCTTCGGCGCCACGAATACCAAGCTTTTCAGTTACCCCTCGTATCTCGAGCTTGTTTTGAATTCGGACCGCGGGCGAGTTGAACTTCCGAAAGGCAAAAAATATGTGGATGTGATCAACGCGGGGATTATTGGATACTCCAGTTTTCAATTGAAAAAATACCTGCGGGACACGGTTTTGGATCTAAAACCGGACATGGTCATCGTGTCGATTGGAACGCATGACCAAAGCCATGTCTTGAATAATCCATTCCTGTGGTTTTTGGAGGACAATATTCCTCTGTTTTATTGGTACTATAACCATTCGGCGACAACCGCCTATCTGCGAAGGGTCTTTTCGCCAATCATTGCCGGCAGAAAGGAAAAAAGCCTCGGCGAATTGAAAAGCGGGACGAAATCGCCTTCCGAGGACGACTTGAAAAATCCGGACGCCTATGGAACATATGAAAACAATGTCCGCGAAATCGTGAGAATGTTGAAAGAGAGGAATGTCCTGCCGGTTTTAGTTCCTTGGCCACTAACGGAGGGAAAGGGCGACATCAAGGACTTTGCGTTTGACGAGGTGGAAACGGTCGATCCGCGGTCTAAAACCCAATACCGGATGATGGCGGGAATCATGGAGAAAATAGCCAGGGAGTATTCCATCCCCATTGTGTACACTCCATTTCAAGAGCCCATTGTTTCGCCAAAGCACAGCGTTAAATATTTCATGGCGTCCCGAGTTCATCTCAACGATAGCGGCGGAGAAATAATGGGATTTGTGCTTGCCAATGCCATCAAGGAGATTTTAAAAGGGAAGAACAACCAGGAGGTCTATTCAAAAAGTTATGCTTCCATCCCGGACTTGGATTTGTTCGACCTGTATTTCGAGATCATTAACAACGAGGAAAAGGGTCGATTTGGGGAGATGTTTTACGCCGCGAAATCCATCGCGGCGGATTATTGCATGAAATACACCCGGGACGATTTGACGGTTCCGGACCACAGTTTTTCGGATTGTTTTTTTTCTTTGCCCGATACGGCGCTCTCTTTAATGAACAACCCCGATAGTCTGCATAAGGCTAAAAAATATCTGGACCATTCGATCGGACGTTATCCGAAATTGGCTTATCCCTATTTTATCTATGGATTGTATTATCTGAAATCGAACGACCCCGGCCGGGCGAAAGAGTTTTTCAAAAAAGCCGCGGAGTTGGCGCCGTTTTTCAAGGAACCCAGAAAGTATTTATCCGCCCCGGAAAGTCCGTGACAAAATCCGGCGGGTGTCAAGCGGTTCGGATTTTTAGGAATCAGAACAGGCTCCCCTGCCCGTTCGGGGAGGCGGGGGGGATTCTGCCGAAGTGCTCGTAGGCGGTTTGCGTGGCCACCCGGCCGCGCGGGGTGCGGTGCAGGAAGCCGGATTGGATCAGGTAGGGTTCGTACACGTCCTCGATGGTGTCGCGTTCTTCGTTGATGGAGGCGGCAAGGCTTTCGACCCCGACCGGCCCGCCCTTGTATTTCTCGATCAAGGTCAGCAACAGCTTGTGGTCCATCTTGTCCAGCCCCTTGTGGTCCACTTCCATCATTTCCAGCGATTTCTCCGCGGCTTCGCGGGTGATGACTCCTTGCGCCTTCACCTGCGCGTAGTCGCGCACCCGCCGCAGGAGCCGGTTGGCGATGCGCGGCGTGCCGCGCGCCCGGCGCGCGATTTCATGGCCGCCGTCGGGCGTGATCTCCACGCCGAGGATGGCGGCGGACCTGCGGACGATGATCTCCAGTTCGGGCGGCGTGTAGTAGTCCAGCCGGTGCACCACGCCGAACCGGTCGCGCAGGGGTGAGGTCAGGAGGCCCGCGCGGGTGGTGGCGCCGATCAGCGTGAACGGCGGCAGGTCGAGCTTGATCGACCGCGCGCTGGGGCCCTGGCCGATCAAGATGTCCAGCTTGAAGTCCTCCATGGCGGGGTAGAGTATTTCCTCGATGACCCGGGGGAGGCGGTGGATCTCGTCGATGAACAGGATGTCGCCCCGCTCCAGGTTGGTGAGCAGGGCCGCCAGGTCCCCGGATTTTTCGATCACCGGCCCCGACGTGCTTTTCAGGTTGACGCCCATCTCCGCGGCGATGATGTTCGCCAGCGTGGTTTTGCCGAGGCCCGGCGGGCCATAGAACAACACATGGTCCAGACTTTCGTTGCGTTGTTTGGCGGCGGCGATGAATATGTCCAGGTTCTTCTTGACCTTTTCCTGGCCGACGTAGTCGGCGAACCGGGTCGGCCTGAGGTTGGCCTCGAACTGGATTTCGTCTTTCTCTTCGGCTTCCGGACGGACGCCGGGATAGGTATCCATGGGGCTATCTTACACTTCAGGACAGGAATTTTAAACTTTCTTTTATCAGGTCCTCGATGGGCGCGGAAGGGCCGCGGGCGGCCCTGACGCTTTTAAGCGCCGTTTCCGCCTCCGCCTTCTTGTAACCCAGGTTGACGAGGGCGGAGAGGGCGTCGTCCAGCGCCCCGCTCCGTTCCCCCGGTTCCGGTTCGGGCGCCAGGCCTTCCATCAGGCCGGGCAGTTTGTCCTTCATTTCCAGGACCAGGCGCTCCGCGGTTTTCCTTCCCACTCCGGGAGCCGAACTCAGCCGCGCCAGGTCGTTGCGCGCGATCGCCTCGACCAGTTCGCGCGCCGGGATGCCGGAGAGGATCGTCAAGGCCAGCTTGGGCCCCACCTTGTTGACCGCGATCAAGGCCTCGAAAATCCTCTGCTCCTCGCCGGTGAGGAAACCGAACAGCTTGATCGCGTCCTCCGACATGTGCGTGTGGATTTTGAGGGACACGCGGGCGTGCAGGTCGGGCAGGGCGTAGAAGGTGGACAGCGGGATGAAAACCCGGTACCCCACGCCGTTGACGTCGATAACGGCGTGGGCCGGGGACTTGTGGATCAGTTCGCCTTTCAGGTAAGCGATCATGACTTCGGAGGTTTTTGTCCGCCGGTTTTCAGGCGGGCCTTGGTTTTCGCGGCGTGGATATGGCAGATGGCGATGGCCAGGGCGTCGGCGGCGTCCAGAGGCTCCGGGGGCTCCTTGAGTTTCAGCAAGGCCGTGACCATGGTCCGCACCTGTTCTTTTTCGGCCCGGCCGTAACCGACCACGGATTGCTTGACTTCCAGGGGGCTGTATTCCGCTATGGGTTTTTCCGCGGCCATGGCGGCGAGAAGCGTCACGCCGCGCGTCTGCCCCAGTTTCAACGCCGATTTTGCGTTGGCGGCGAAAAACAAGTCCTCCACCGCCACCGAATCGGGCGAAAACTCGTTTATGACGCGCACCAACTCGTCGTGGATGCGTTTCAGCCGTTCGGGAAACGTCTGTTTCGGCGAACAGCGGATGCTCCCCCACGAAACCGCGCGGACCTGGCGGTCGACTTCCTCCACGATTCCATATCCCGTGCAGGCGCTCCCGGGGTCGATTCCCATCACGCGCATGGCGGGGGCTCGTTTGGAGGTTGATATTGAAGTCTTGTTTTTATGAGGCGCAAGAGGGAGAGATCCATTGATTGTGAGGGAAAACTCCGGTTTGGGAAAACGGGTAAGGACTTCTTCTCGCGCCGGGGCGGCCGGCGTTTGCCGGGCGGCTTATGGGTTTTGCTCGATGGCGGCCATGACATCCTCCGGGATGTCGAAGTTGGAATAGACTTTCTGGACGTCGTCGTGGTCTTCCAACAGTTCCATCAGGCGCAGAAGGGACCGCGCGTGTTTTTCGTCCACGGGGGTGGCGCTTTTGGGAAGTTTGGTCAGCGAGGAGGATTCCATCTTTACCTTGTGGTCCTCCATGGCCTTGCGGACCGCTTCGAAGTTTTCCACCGCGGAGGTGATTTCATAATGGCCCTCGACTTTCCGCAGGTCGTCGGCTCCCGCCTCCAGGGCCAACTCCATCAATTCGTCCTCGCTCTTTTCGCTCGCGTTGACGACGATCAGGCCTTTTTTATCGAACATCCAGGCGACGCATCCGCTCTCGCCCATGTTGCCGCCGTTTTTGCCGAACAGGGCGCGCAACTCTCCCACGGTGCGGTTCTTGTTGTCCGTCATGACGTCCACGAGGATGGCGGCCCCGCCAGGGCCGTAGCCCTCATAGGTGATTTCCTCGTAGGTGACGCCTTCGAGTTCGCCGGTCCCTTTTTTGATGGCGCGGTTGATATTGTCCTGCGGCATATTGGCTTGCTTGGCCTCGGCGATGACGTGCCGCAGGCGCGCGTTCCCGGTGGGGTCCCCGCCTCCCAACCGCGCCGCCACGGTGATTTCCTTGATGAGTTTGGTGAATATCTTGCCGCGTTTGGCGTCGGCGGCCCCTTTCTTATGCTTGATGCTGGCCCACTTGGAATGTCCGGACATAGTCTGATTACCTGAAAATTAACGTTTTTGAGTTAATCTAGCATAGAACGTTTTGATCGGTAAACTTAAATATTTTTCTCGGACGCGGTTGTGAAATTGACAACGGTCCGGCGAGGGGAGAATATAAAAAAGACAGTCGGTTGGATTTTGGCGGCGGCCGCGACAAGCCAGCGCGACTTGATTCCACTTGGAGATATACGATGGAGTTCCCCAGCGTTCAAATCGTCGTGGCGGGAAACATTATACAAGCCCGCGCGGGAGAAACCATTGTCCACGCGCTTTGGGCGGCGGGTCTGGCCCGGCATGTGCAAACCGGGTGCATCGGCGGCGTGTGCGGGGCGTGCACGGTCTCGGTGCGGTTCAAGGACGGACGGAAGGGGGGCACGGACCTGGCCTGCATGCGGCCCGTCGAGGACGGCATGGAGGTGTTTCCGTTCGCCGTCGACCCGGTCCCGTCCGCGCCGCCCGCGAACGAACCGACCGTCGAAAAATTGCGCGCTGTTTATCCAACCCTGGACCGTTGCACCAAGTGCGGCGGTTGCACTGTCGCCTGCCCGATGTCCATCCCCGTCATGGATTCGGTCCTGCGGATGCAGAGGGGGGAGTTCGAAGCCGCGGCGGAGGACTTCACGACCTGCATCCATTGCGGATTGTGCCGGGCCGTTTGCGAGGACAAGGTGAAACCCCACAACATGGGCATCTGGGTCAGGCGCTCGCTGGGCATGAGTCAGGACTACCCCGCCCTGGACCAACGGCTCGTTTCCTCCGGCGACGGCCGGGCGGAAAGCGAATGGGAGTATCTCTTGACCGGCGACGAGGCCGAGCGCCTGCGACGCGCGAAATCCTTCCGGGAGAAAGGAACATTGTCATGATGGAATGGGCCCGCGACTCTCTGGAAAAAATCGCCCGGACCCGTCCGCAACGGGCGGAACAGCCTCCGCCGAAGCTGGACGAGCGAGCGGTGGACCTCCTGGTCCGGGATTATCATCCCGACCACGCCGGCATGGAGCGTTTGGTGTCCGTTGGCCCCAACGCGGGGACGCAACGGTTTCCCCACGAACTGGCGGACCTGCTGGAGGCCGACGGCCTTCTGCCCGAGGATTTTCATCCCTCCGTCGATCTGGCGACGGACGTTTTGATCATTGGCGGCGGCGGCGCGGGGGCGACGGCCGCCTTGACCCTGGAGGATGCGGGGTTGCAGGTCACGCTCGCCACCAAACTGCGCCTGGGCGATTCCAATACCGTCATGGCGGAAGGCGGCATCCAGGCCGCGCTGGGCCCGGACGATTCCACGCGCCGGCACTTCGCCGACTCGTTCGCGGGCGGACACGGAAAAAACGACGCGGAACTCCTGCGCATCCTCTGCGAGCGGGGGCCGGACAGGATCCGCTGGCTGACCCGTCTCGGATGCCTGTTCGACCGGAACGCCGACGGGACCTTCCGCCTGCGCTCCTGCGGGGGGTCCTCGGCGCCGCGCGTGCTCGCCTGCCGGGACTATACCGGGCTGGAGATCATGCGGGTCCTGCGCGACGCGCTCCTGCAGGGGCGGACCCAGGTCTTGAACCATCATTCGGCGGCGGAGCTTTTGGACGACGGGCATGGCCAGGTCGCCGGGGCGGTATTGTGGGACAGTCAATCGGGCAAACTGGTTTCGGTATCGGCCCGAGCCGTTTTGCTGGCCACCGGCGGGAGCGGCCAGTTGCATTTGCAGGGCTACCCCACCAGCAACCATCTGGGGGCGACGGGCGACGGGCTGGTCCTCGCCTACCGCCAGGGATGCAAACTCGTCCACATGGACAGTTTTCAATACCACCCTTCCGGGGCGTGTTATCCGGAAGCGCTGGCGGGGCAACTCGTGACCGAATCCATCCGCTCCATCGGCGCGCACCTGTTGAACGCGGACGGCGAGCGGTTCGTCGACGAGTTGCTGTACCGCGACGCGGTGGCTTCGGCGATCATCCGCGAGGTCGTCGAGCGTCGCGGAGTCAAAACCCCGGCGGGACGGTACGGCGTGTGGCTGGACACCCCGCTGATCGACCTCAAAAAGGGGGAGGGGACCTTGAGACGGCAGTTCCCCGGACTGATCCACCGTTTCGAGCGGTACGGAATCGACCCCGCCAGGCATCCCATCCTGGTCTATCCCACCCTGCATTATCAAAACGGCGGGATCGCGATCGACAGCCAATGCCGGACGGAGCTCCGGGGATTGTGGGCGGCAGGCGAGGTGACGGGGGGAGTGCACGGGACCAATCGCTTGATGGGCAATTCCCTGCTGGATATCGCGGTGTTCGGGGCCCTGGCCGGGGAATCCATCAAGCAGAATCTTCCTCCGCGGGCGCGCATCACCTTGTCGGCCGCCATTCGCCACCGGGAGGCTTTGAAAAAACTTCCCCACCGTCCCGCAAAAACCGCGCCCCAGCTTTTCCCGCCGGCCTCCGGGTTGAAAGTCGAAATCGCCGTTTCCCGGACCTGAATTGAAGCGGGCCGGAATGCCCGAAAACCTTCCTTAGTTTTCTGGGAATTCGCGTACTTGCGGGAGCAATAGAATAGATTTCCATTAGCCCTTTGTTTCCCGGTTGTGAAATCGGACGATTTCTTGTAAGCTCGGATTTCTGCGCGTTTTGCGTTTTCCCTGGAAATTTTCGAAGTTCATCCGACTTATGAAGACAGACCGGCATCACAAAGGCGAATGGGTCAAGAGCTGGATCCGGGAACGCATTCTGTTCCTGGCGCTGGTCATTTTCGTGGGCGGCGCGATCGCCTATATCGGCACGGACAAGTTTTTTCCGCGCGAAAGCCTGTTTTTTCATCCCATCAAGGAATTTTCCCTGCTGATCGCCATGATCGGCGTGGTGTCCCTCGGCTACGAGTTGTTTCTGCGGGAACTCACCTTCAACGAGTACAAATCCGCCCTGGAGGAGATCGTCAACCCGGACGCCGTGCGCCTGGGCATCGCGGGGATCTACAAGAACCGGTCGGAACTGGGGCAGTCCATGGGATTCGAGAAACTGTTCCAGAGGGTCCAGCGGGAGATTTTCATCGGCGGCACCTCGCTCCTGTCCATTTCCACGAACAGCCGGGAAATCATCAAGGACAAGGTCCTCAATGGCATCGACGTCAAGCTCCTGCTGATGAACCCGGATTCGCCGGTGGTGGATTTCATCGCCAAACAGGGCAGGGGAAAGCCCACCTTCATCAACGAAATCCGGACGTCTCTCCTGCTATTGCAAAAATTGCAGGAGGAAATAATGCATGGGCCGGACGGGGCCAAAAAAGGCCGGTTGATCATCCACGTGTACGACTCGATACCGTCGCATTCCTTCATCTCTCTCGACGAAGGGCATCCCAACGGCTTGATCATCGCCGATATCGGGCCGTACCTGGGACGGAGCGTTCCGCGGCCGAGCATGGTCGTCGTCAACAAAAAGGACGGTCTGTACGAATATTGGCAGGAAATGAACGCCAACATGTGGGAGCAAAGCAAGACCCTGACCCATGACGAAAAAAGTCCTCCGTCCAGCCATTCGCGGACGCTGGTCCTCGTCAGCGGCAAGGAGACGGAGTATCGCGATTCCAAAACGGATACTTGGCGGCCCGCGTCGATTTGCCAGATGGACCACGGCTGGCGGACCATTAAGGGAAGCCAATGGGTATGGATCAAGGAGGGCCTGGCCCTCGACGAGGCCAGGACCGGAAGCCACAACAGGTTCCGTTTGCGGTTCAACCTTCCGCCAGGAGCGGAAAAAGCGATCGTCCGCTCCGTTTTATATGTCCGGAGCGCGGGCGCCTGCCATATCGCGGTAAACGACAAGGCGTTGCCCGAGGAATATGGCGGGGCGAACTATCCGGACCCGTTCGTCATCGATATCGACCGCTATCTCAAGGAAGGCCAGAACGCCGTCGTCTTCGAACTCATCAGTTTCGCCAACCCCTCGGTAACCGCCTTGGACGGCAACCGGATCGGCCTCGCCTACCGGCTCGACCTGGAATACCGCGAGTAGTTTCGACGGATAAAATCCCTCCAAGAGACCGTTTTTCATTCCCCACTTTTCTTAAGGGCATCTCTAAAAATCGTAGTTGCCTGATTCATCAGGCGCTCCAAAAGCCCAATAAATTGGGCAACTACCATTTTTTAGAACCGGTTGGATTCAAGAAAAAGGCAATTTTTAGAGATGCCCTTAACTCAAACGCCCTGGATTTTTTGTAGAACGAGGTCCGCGAGGTCGGTGAGCCGGCTGGACATGGCTCCCAGAATGCTGTCGACCGAGCCGGACTGTCCCGCGAGCGGGGCCAACAAGGAGTCCGCCTGTATTTGCGGGATGAAGTCCCTCAGCCCGGCGACGTCTTGCCGTAACGCTTGCAGTTGCGTTTCGGTGAGGTTTTTGGCGGCGGGGGATGCCAGGAAGGTTTGGACCGGGTCCGTGAACAGGTTGGTCAGGACGCTCAGTGGGTCCTGGGAGTTTACCGAGTCGGACGCCGGTTGCAGGATTGAATTGGCGATCAAACCCGGAAGCTCCGCTTTCAACTGGGCCGCCTGAGCCCGGATATTGATCAGCGCGGCGTTGGCGGACAGGTCCACCCGGTCGCTGTTACCGGCGGATGACGATGCGGAAGATGCCGGTTGCGTACCGGCCGATGGCGAGCTTTTTTTGTTGAGCGCGGGGGAGTTGGCAACGAGTTTGGTCAAGCCGGTGATGGGGTCAACCATGATTTCTTTCCCTTCAAAACAGGTATTTTGAACCTCAAAGCCGGGACATCTCTGCCGTCTTCGCGTTACCATCCATTGCCCATTATATACCCAAAGAGAGACCCGACCATTACCGGAGACCGGGGTTCGAGGAAAACCCGCTTGAAATAACGGCGTTTTATTTCGGTTTCGGATGGATGGGTTTCTGCATCCATTGAGTTTTTGCGCGGCGGATCAAAGTCGCCGATCCCGCTTTTGGAACGTTCGAAACCATTTGATTCGACGGGGTTTCTGTTAACCCGCAACCGGGATTCCTCCCTGCCGTTTGCCCGGGAAAATCTTTGATTGACAGGGTCTGGAAGGCTGAATATAATCGCCAATTCCATTACTGTTGGCCTTTAAGAAATTTAAAGCGCTACACTGGGAAGTAAAAGCGCCTGTGTTTCCGGCGATAATGAAAAAGAGAAGCGTTCGTAAACAAGGATATTTATGAGCGAATATTTTTTCATATTGGTGTTTTCCGTCGTGGCCCTGGCCGTTGTCGGCGGATTGCTGGCGCTCTCCACCATTTTGGGTCCGAGAAACCCAACCCCTCAAAAGAACGTCCCTTACGAGTGTGGTATAATCCCGCGCGAGGAAGCGAAGGGGCGGTATCCCGTGCGGTTCGCCACCATCGCGATGCTGTTCATCATTTTCGACATCGAAGTGATTTTTTTGTATCCCTGGGCGGTTTCCCTGGACCAGACCGGGGTGTTTGGCTTGGTGGAAATGGTTGTTTTTATTTTTATTCTAGCCATCGCTTACGTCTACGTATGGGGACGAGGAGGTTTGGAATGGGATTGATCGACGGCGCGGCCGACCTCTTGGAGGCCGAAATCAATAATATCAAGTTGAACGTGCAGGACGCGATCGACCAGATCGGCTACGAGTTGTCGGGCGCGGTGTATGACAGTATCTTGACGACCAGGCTGGGGAAAGTGGTCGGCTGGGCGCAGAAAAACGCCCTCTGGCCGGCGACCTTTGGCCTGGCCTGTTGCGCCATCGAGATGATGGCCATGGCCAACTCCCGATGGGATGCCGCGCGGTTCGGCGCGGAGGTGTTTCGCGCTTCTCCGCGGCAGGCGGACCTGATGATCGTTTCGGGGCGGGTCTCGCAGAAAATGGCCCCGATCCTTAAACAGATTTACGACCAGATGCCCGATCCGAAATGGGTCATCGCCATGGGCGCGTGTTCCTCCTGTGGCGGGATTTTCAATAATTACGCCATCGTGCAGGGCGTCGACCGCGTCGTTCCGGTCGACGTTTACGTGCCCGGATGTCCTCCGGGGCCGGAAGCTCTCCTCTATGGAGTGATCAAGCTTCAGGAAAAGATTCTCGCCGAAGCCGGTACCTGGAAGGCCAAAGCGAGGGCCGCATGACCCCTCAGGAGATCGTCGAGAAGGTCCAGGCCTCCCTTCCGGAGGACATCCTGAAGGCCGAGCTTTCCCTGGGCGATGCCGTAATCCACGTGTCCCCGGAAAAGCTCAAGAAGGCGGCGGGATTCCTCAAAAACGACCCCGATCTGGCGTTCGACTATCTCAGCGACATCCGCGGGGTGGATTACCTGAATATGGAACGGGAGCCCCGGTTCGAGGCGGTTTACGAACTGCACTCGCTAGGGAAGAATCATTCCCTCCGGATCAAGGTCGGTCTCCCAGAGGAAAACCCGACCCTTCCCACCGTTTCCGATCTTTGGCGAGGCGCCGAGTTCCCCGAAAGAGAACTGTACGACATGTTCGGTTTTAACATCGAGGGGCTGGCCAATCTCAAACGGTTCATCATGCCCGAAGGTTGGGAAGGCCATCCGTTGCGGAAAGATTACCCCCTGATCGTCGAACCGGTGGCGTTTTCCTTCAACAGGGACTTCAAAAGCGATTTGGTTAAAAGCAAACCCACTATCCGATAGAACGAAATGAGCGTCGCCGAACAAGGTCTCCTGGAGCGCACCAAGGACACGATGACCCTGAACATGGGGCCGCAACACCCCAGCACCCACGGGGTCTTC
>JACQQK010000009.1 GCA_016207065.1 Nitrospinota bacterium | reverse complement strand
GGCGGAGACGGTGAACAAGAAAGCCAGGGCGACGAAAGCAGGAATGAACTTTTTCATGATAGTTTCCTTTGTAAAATGGTTTGTTTAATGTAAAAACTAGTTTAAGTTTTGTTATCAGGATTTATTTTCCACCCAGTCCTACCTTTCTCTTCGGCAAAGGCAGGGCAATCAGCCTCCCTTCTCACGGAATGCCTCAACAACGTTTATGAATTAGTTGTAGGCATGTTTTTGGTGATGTTTCAGACTCCATGTTGACAACGTTTTAGATGTGATCCAAGTCTTAAAACCTTTTAAAATCAAAGGTTTTTGGTAGTTCGCGAAGGGGGGCGGAATGAACGTGGTTTTGGCGTAATTGGGCGGATAAGGCTGGAAAAGCAGGGCGAACAGAAAATAGGATCGCATAGGGGTTAGCTGTTGTCCTTGATAAGAGATTTTGTAAAACCTTCGCTGGCGAGCTTTTCCTGCGTAACGCGGGCTTCCTGGGCGGAGGCAAATTCGCCGACTCTGACAATATATTTTTTGCTTTCGGCGCTCGATGTCTGGACGCGCGAAAGAAAGCCTTTGCGATTCAGTTGACTTTGTAGGGATTCCGCTTCTTTTTTGGAATGAAACTTGGCAAGGAAAAATGCGTATGTGCTGTCTGGATTTTTTTCCAGAAGGGGGTGGTAGCCGACGCTGGAGAGGTTTTTAAATTCCTGCTCGCTACTCTGTTTGTCCGGGAACCCTCCCACGTAGACGGCATGATACACGTCGTACGAGGACAGGACGCGCACGTTGGGTTGAAAACCCTTGGATTTAAGCTTGCCCGACAACCGGTCCGCGTTGTCCTTGATCGAAAAAACGCCCAACTGGATGCTATAGACGGAATGTTCCTTCGGCGTCGCGAGTTTGACGGAGGCTTGTCGGTTGATAGGCGTTTCGGAGTTGACCGCCGGGATCATCTCCTCGGTATTGTTGGGTTTATTGGCATCGTCCGGTGTGGAACCCACGCGGTTTCTTTCGTTGGCGACCGTGGGGGCGGAGGCCATCCGGTCCGTTTTGAAATCTTCTTTTATAATGGGCGTTCTTTTACTGGGGGCCCTGGCGATTTTCTGCCCGTTTCGCGAGGAAGCCGGGCCAGGCGCTTTAGTGGACTTGGGTTTTTGCTTTAGAAGCGGTTTGCCGTCCGCGTCCGGGGCCTTGGGTTTTTCGCTCCCAGCCGGGGTGGCGGAAAGTTTTTCCAGTTTTTCCAACTCGTTTTTAATGGAAGACGACGCGTCGCTGGTCTTCGCGGGAGCGGGCGCGGGCTCCTTGGCCGACGGAGAACGCTCCGCGGTTTGGCCCGGCCCGGATTGCCCTCCCTGACGCTCATTCGTCATCCGGGTCGGGTCGGCCGGCTGGGGCGTCTTGCCGGCGGGGGAGACCGGGGTTTGCGGGGCCGCGCTGGTTACGGCTTCGTTTAATTTGTCCTGGATCGGCGGAAGCGGCGCGTTTTTATTCTCCAGAGGGAATGGAATGGGTTTGGGTTCCGGAGCCTTGGCAACCTCGGCGACTTGGGCCGCCGACGATTGGGCGTCCTGGGTCTTGGGCGCATCGGGTTGATTCCGCATCCCAAAATATAAAGCGACAAGCAACGCGACGCCGACCGCGGAGATGGACACCAACTTGGTATGCTTGGACCGGATCTTCTTTTCGGCCTCCAGTTCGGCTTCGATCTCGGCGTCCTCGATGATTTCCTCGATGCGCTTGCTGTACTTGTTTTTTTCTTCTAGCGAAGATCGTGTCATGGCTGGTTTGCGCTTAGCGGCTTTGGGGTTGGGGCAAATGAGCTTCACAAATGAGGGTTGTTATGGTAAAGCTGGAAGGAAAAACGCAAGCGCAAAAGACGGCCGGGAGCGATTTCGCAATCGTCTGGGATGAGGGTTGAGCAGGCATCTCTTGAGCCTCGTTTAAGTTATAAATAAGTATATCCATGTGAAAAATGCGTGTCAAGAAAAACCAGTCTTTTGAAATTATCTAATAACTATTTGTATAATAAGGGATTATTGGTTTTGTGATGAGCGGCGAGGCTGGGCGCGAGGTCGATTTGTCGGTGTCCCTGGGAGGGTTTTCGCTGGCCAATCCAGTGATGGCCGCTTCGGGCACATTTGGTTATGGGATTGAATTTGCCCAATTTGTCGATTTAAATCGATTGGGCGGTTTCTGCACGAAAGGGTTGTCGTTGCGGCCCAGGACGGGGAACCCGGTCCCGCGGATCGTGGAAACCCCTTCCGGGATGCTCAACGCCATCGGGCTGGAAAATATCGGCCTGAAAAAATTTCTCGACGAAAAGGTCCCGCTACTGCGCGAGTACAAGACGCGCGTCGTCGCGAATTTTTTCGGGGAGACGGTCGGGGAGTACGCGGAGATGGCTTCGGCCCTGGCGGAGGCGGACCGGGTGGACGCGTTGGAGATGAATATCTCCTGCCCCAACGTGGCCAGGGGCGGCGCTCAGTTCAGCTCGCAGGCCGGGATTGTCGAGGAGGTGGTGGGCGCGGTCCGCCGGACGGCCCGGAAGTTCCTGATCGTGAAACTCTCCCCCAACGTGCCGGACATCGCGGAGATCGCGCGGGCCGCGGAAGGGGCCGGGGCGGACGCCCTGTCCTTGATCAACACCCAGGTGGGCATGGCCGTCGATTTGCAAACCCGCAGGCCCTTCCTGGCCAACCTGACCGGCGGGTTGTCCGGTCCGGCCATCAAGCCGGTCGCGCTGGCCATGGTGTACCGCGCGGTCCGCGCCGTGAAGATACCGGTTTTGGGGATGGGGGGCATCATGCGGGCCGAGGACGCCCTCGAATTCCTGGTGGTCGGGGCCTCGGCCGTGCAGGTGGGGACGGCCAATTTCATCGACCCTTCGGCCACCATGAAAATCCTGGACGGGATTCGGGCCTATTGCCTGGAACACGGCGTCAAGAAACTGTCCGACTTGCGGTCCCCGGCGTGAGGCGGTTTCAGGGCAGATAAACCCGCGGGACGCGCTTGCTGACGGCGCATAGGATTTCGTACGGGACGGTCCCGTTTTGTTGGGCCAGTTCCTCCGCGGAAATGGCTTCCTGTCCCTGGCGGCCCAGGATCACCGCCTCGTCCCCCACCTGCGCTTCGGGGACATCGGTAACGTCGATCAAACACATGTCCATGCAGATCGTCCCGACTTGACGGGCTTTTCTCCCGCGGATGAGGACATTCATCTTGCCGGACAGGTTCCGGGATAGACCGTCGGCGTATCCGGCGGGCAGGGTGGCGATCAGGCTGTCCCTGGAAACGACGTGGTTCTTGCCGTAGCTCAGGCAGGACCCCTTGGGGAGGCGGTTGATCTGGATGATCCGGCTTTTCCATTGCATGACGGGGAGCAATTCTCCGCCGCCAGCCAGGTTTTTCAAATGCGGTTTCAGTTTCGGCGAGGGGAGCGCGCCGTAGAGGACCAATCCCGGCCGGACCATGTCAAACCAGGTTTGCGGGAACTTGATCAGGGCGGAACTGTTGGCGCAATGCAACAAGGGGACGGGGACGCCCGCGGCCCTCAATTGCTCCAGCGCCCGGTTGAAACGCGACAATTGGGACAGGGTGAATTCCGGGTCGTCCTCGTCGGCGGACGAAAAATGCGTGGACACGGCCTCGATGCGGAGGTTTTTGCGCTCCAGGACGCGTTCCACGAGGCAGAGAAAGTCTTCCGGCAGGACCCCCAGCCGGCCCATCCCCGTATCGACCTTGATGTGGACTCCGACGGTTTTTCCGGCCCTGGCCGCCTGGCGGGACAGGGCCTGCGCGAGCCGGTAATCGCTCAGGATGGTGGACAGGCCGCCGCGGATGAGGCCGTCGATTTCATGGGGGAAGACGCTCCCGAGGACGAGGACCGGCGCGTCGATCCCGTGTTGTCTCAATTCAAGGCCTTCTTGGAGTATCCCCACGCCGAGCCAGTCCGCCCCCGCGTCCAGGGCCGCCTTGGAGCAGGGGAGGGCCCCGTGTCCGTAAGCGTCGGCTTTGACCACCGCCATGGTTTTCACTCCGGGACGCAGGGCCGACCGCACGAGGTTCAAGTTGTGGCGGAAGGAGGCCAGGTTGATCTCGGCATGCGTCGCCCTCTGGGTCGTCGCGGCGGAACCGGCATGGGGGATGATGTGTTGGGGCACGGTGGTATGCGGTTGCTGGAGATGTCGAGCCGGGTCGGGCTCGTGGTTACTCCCGCCGGGTCCTTCCGGTCTGGGAAAGGCGTCCCATCTTTTTCGCGGACGGTCCGGCGGTCCTCACCGCCCGGCAGGACATGAAGGAGTCGTCGGCGGCTTTCTTGCGGACGAGATAGCCGCGGTCGCTGTAAAAGTTGTAGGCCATGGCGTTCATGCCGTTTTCCTCGCTACACCAGTAGTTGAAACCGCAACCTTCGGGAAATTTGAGGTCGATGTGGACGATGTCGCCGTTAAAGTCGGTGTTCTTGCTGTCGTGGTCGTACAGGTTCCGGCAATCCTGGCTGGTGGGCAACCGCCAGTCCGAAAACCCGCCGAATTTCTCCTCGTTCAACCGGGCCACGAATTTATGGGCGCCTTTCCAGGTGCACCACTTGCCGTCGATCTGATAACTGTCCTTCTGCATCCACGTCAGGTTGTACTTGGTGTCCGCCAAGGAGCCGTCGCCATTGTCTATGAAGCGTTCGCTTTCTTCTTCCGCCATGGTTTTCCGCGAGGAACGGGTTTCGCCAATGAATTCAAAACGCTCTGGGACGCGAAACCTTTGCGGCCCGGCGCCGTTTGCTTTATAATAATATCAATTTCCAGACGAGTACAAATGAAAAATCCAGGGTTCTCCGGCGGTCGCGCGGGAGCCGGCCGGTAAATGATCATCGGTCCCGTTTGTTCGCGGAACGTTTAAAAGGAACTGCCATGGCAAAGATCGAAGTGAAAAGTTATTTCTACGACCTGATCCACTGCAAGGATAAAATCAACGCCACGTTCGCCAAGTGGGACGAGCAATATGGAAACGACGAGCGTGGCGCGTTGGTGGCGGGGATCCGGGACTGCCCCGACTCCGAATTGGTCGCCTTGTTGATCAATGTCCAGAGATTGGCCGCCGGGTACGAGCAGATTCAGGAGTCGGTGACCCAGGCGGAACAGGCCGAGGTCGAGGCCGCCATGTCGGACGAGGACGACGAAGACGAGTGACGGGCTGGGTTCTCCCCGTCCCGCAACCGGAGTTCAATCGCTTTTGAGCAATTCCCTGGAAACCGGGTCCATTAACAACCGGGTCATCCCGCCGTGGCTTCCGGCCCAGAGGGAATGGTCCTCCCCGAATTCGATGCTGAATACGAAGTCGCCCGCCAGACCGTTGAGTTTGGCGTAATTGGTAAAGGTTTTCCCGTCAAACCGGCTCAGGCCCCTATTGGAACCGATCCACAGGTTGCCATAGGGGTCTTTTTTCAGCGCGAAGATGAAATTGCCCGGCAGACCGTCCTGGGCCGTGAAATTCCGGAAGACGCGTTTCCGGGTGTCGAACAGGCTCAACCCGCCGCCCCAGGTCCCGATCCACAGGCCGCGGTCCTCGTCCAACAGCATCGAGACGACGTAGTTGGGGCGGTAGTCGCTTTTACCGGTATTAGGGAGGTCCGGCGGCTGGCTCGCATGGTGGGCGCCTTCGAAGGAGGGCATGGCATCCAGGTTTTCACGTTGCACGGCGTCGAGGGGCGCCCCCAGTCCGGCGGTATGGTTCCATTTCAGCCACGTCTTGCCGTCGAACATGGATATGCCGGATTCGGTCCCGAACCAGACCCTGCCGTCTTTCCCGATTTCAATGGCGTAGACCCAGTTGTCGATCAATCCGCCGCCGGTGTTTTCGGTTGTGAAGGCTTTCCATGACGCGCGCAGGCGCGGGTCGCCCGCGACGCGGTTGGCGCCGCTCCACGTCGCGATCCACAGGTCGTCCCCGGCGAACTCGAGGTCGTACACGAAGGAGTCGCAAAGTCCCTGGGGGGTGTTGTAGTTGACCCACTGGCCCGCCCGCCGCCGGCTGAGGCCGCCGCCATAGGTCCCGACCCAGGGCTCGCCCTGCCTGTCGAAAGAGATATGGAATATGCCGTTGCTCAACAGGGCGTTGCGGTTGTCGAAGATTTGGTAATCGCCGGCGGTGGTGGTATCGTACGCGACGACCCCCATCGAGGTCCCCATCCACAGGGTTTTCCCATGCGCCTTGAGGACTTTGATGTTCCGCGCGTTCAATTCGTAGGTCTGCGTTTTCAGAATATGCGGAAAAACGGTCCCCGATGTCTTGGCCGCGAGTTCCGACGGCAAAGCCCGGGCGAGGTCCGGCGCCGCCGCGAGGAGAACGATCGTGGTCAGAAGGATGCATAGCTTGGATAGGGCGTGAGCAAAAAAATGGGATTGCCCCCCCTTTGGCAAAGGGGGGCGGGGGGGATTTTGCAAGGGGGGATAAAACAAAGGCGCTTTTAGCGCTGGATATTTCCCCTTGTCAAGAGGTCGGCAAGCTCCGTTCTTGATCATCATGCGGTCCCTATGAGTTCGGCGCGAAGGGAGATACGAAAACGATTTCAGGAGTCCAAGACTAAAGATGAACGAAAAAAAATATACCGTATTATTAGCGCTATGTCTTTCGATTTTCCAACCGGCCTGCCAGGGGGAAAAACTGCCCGCCACGACGGTTTCCGAAATCGACCAGAAGGAGATGGTTTTGGTCCCCGCCGGGGAGTTTGTCATGGGCACGAACAAGACCGATCCGGAGAACACCCATTTGCGCATCGGGACCGTCAAACCTTTGTACGTGGACCAACAGCCCGAACGGAAAGTGTTTTTGGACGCGTATTATATCGACCGCTTCGAGGTGACCAACAAGGAGTACAAGCGGTTCGCGGACGCGGTCCAGTACACGGACCTTCCCGCCAACTGGGTGGACGGCGAGTATCCGCGGGGCCTGGACGACCACCCCGTGACGAACGTGACCTGGACGCAGGCCATGGCCTACGCATTGTGGGCGCGCAAGACCCTGCCCACCGAGGCGCAGTGGGAGAAAGCGGCGCGCGGCGCCGACGGCAGGATTTATCCCTGGGGGAACGAATACGCGAAAGGCCAGGCCAACATCGAGATCGACGCCGCCCGGCAGACGGCGCCCGCGGGGAGTTACCCGCGGGACGTCAGCCCGTATCAAGCCTACGATATGTCCGGCAACGTCATGGAATGGACGCAGGATTGGTACCAGGCCTATCCCGGCAACGATTACCAAAGCTCGCGCTTTGGCAAGAACTTCAAGGTACTGCGCGGGAACGGCTACCAGAAGGCCGGACATTATTTCCTGGAAGCCTACCGTTACCTGTTCCATCGCACCGAAGCCGAGCCGGACGAGTTCTTCGAGAACGTCGGGTTCCGGTGCGCCACCCCGTTCATCAAGCCTAAGGGCAACTGACAAATCAACCTCCTCCCCCTTTCAGGGGGCGGCTGGGTAGGGGTAAACGGGCTGGGCTTGTACCCCCATCCTGACCTTCCCCTGAAAGGGGGAAGGAATTAGTCGTCCTCAATTTTCCCCGTGTATCGTTACTTATGAACTCTCTAGTATAACGTTTCCTAGAAAAGTATCTTGCCAGTGGGATTCAATCCAAACGTGTCCGGCGCGAGCTTTCGTGGCTCGCCGTAAAACCCCAATACAAATAACTTTCCAAAGTCCAACTTCAGGGGCAAAACCTTCCGCCGCACGAAATCGCGTAATTTCGTTATTTCTCCCCACTCGTCGGTCATGAAGTACGTCCAATTGCTAAAAAATATGATCAGCCACGTGTCTTTACCGTAGGGTTTCCCAGACTTGTTCAGGGCCGCGTCTTTTATCCGCAACAGTTGCTCTTCCACCTTCTCGTCCACAGAGAAACATTCATCTTCTACTTCTATTTGATGGCCCGTGTTCTTTGTGCCGGTGACGGTTACCTTGCCCCAAGCGTTGACGGAGCCATGTTCGCGGAGATGCTCATGGCGCAACTGCTCTTCATAGCCGTCCACGGCTTGGGTAAACTCAAGCTTCGTGACGGTTGGCGGACTTGTGGAATAATCGGTCACAAGGGCGTCATAATTTTGCTTGCCAAATACCGGTCTTAAACGGATGTCCGTTTTGCCGGTGAAATAGTGCCTTGCGAAGAAATGGAGGGGATATATTTCCTCCCAGAATTTTTTATAAAACCCATTCTTAGACAAGTAACGTTTCCACCCGATTTCAGTATGGGCCAATGGTTTAAGCGATTTATGCGTTTGCTCGGCCAATTCGACAAATTCTTTTGGGGTTCGCTCGGTCTCCCAATCGATGCTTTGTAAAAATGTTTCAGGATCTCCGGGGTCATTGTTTTTTACATGCATAACGGTTACTCCTTGTAAATCAATTCCACTAAATTTGCCTCCTCTGTTTTTTTCAGTCTTGGCCCGGGATAATCTAAGTGACGCAAAAGGTGTTTTGTTTATGCGCGGGAATTTTGGAGTGCAAAGCCTCTCGGTCTTGCATGCAACGCGGGGACGCGTTGCACTCCAAAGCTTTTCCATTCCATTCAGATAATATCCGGGTTAGCTTGACGAAGTCGAGGATTTCTCCATCAAGGTCCCATAGGGGTAACGGAGGAAAATTGATATAACTTGAGGGAAATCGTGCCGGGGAGCCGTGAATGATATGCCGTTCGATAGGCCGCCGTGGCGCCGCGAAGTTCTGGGTCCCGGCTGTCGCCAGGATGACGTAACGCGGCTGTTCGCGCGGGATAGTATGCCTTAATAGGCTCTATTGGATGCGACCGGCCAGACCACGAAACGGCGAAGGCCATTTTTCCTCCGGCGGTGATATAATGTTTGCGGAGGACGGAACTGAAACGCGTTGCGGTTTTCCCCGTACAATTGGGCAATTTCATTAACGTGGAAGGAGATCGTATGAAACCGGAACTGCAACCGATCCTAACCGAATTGCGGGAGCGGCTGACGGACCTTTACGGCATGCGGTTGCAACAAATGTCCCTGTTTGGATCGCAGGCGCGGGGCGATTCGACGCCTGGATCGGACATCGACATTTTGATTGTTTTGCTGGGGGAGGTGGATCCCGCCGAGGAAATCGCGCGAACCGGCGGTATCACTTCGGGGATTTCGCTCGATCATGATGTCGTGGTGTCCTGCGTTTTCATGTCGTCCGACCGGTATGAAACGGAGCAAAGCCCGCTCCTCCTCAACATCCGCCGCGAGAGCGTCCCGGTATGACGGGCGAACAGACCGCTCTCTTGCGAAAGGCCAAAGCCAGTTTGCAGGCGGCTCGAATGCTCGCCGAAAAGAATTTCCACGATTTCGCCGTTGCCCGCTCGTATTACTCCATGTTTTACCTCGCGGAAGCTTTTCTTTTAGGGGGAGGGTTTGCGTTCTCGAAACATTCCTCCGTCATAGCCGCCTTTGGCCGGGAGCTTGTTAAACCCGGCCGGGTCCCTCCGGAGTTTCACCGCTACCTGATCGAAGGCAAGGACAACAGAAACATCGGCGATTACGATATCCAGTCGAAGCTTTCCAAAAAAGATTCCGACGAACAAATCCGCCGGGTGGAGAAATTTCTTGAACTAGCCGAACGCATGATCGGACCGGTCCCCGATTGAGAAACGGCCCGGTTTCGCCGAGCCGGACGAGTTCCTCGAGAATGCCAGGTTCCGGCACGCCACCCCGTTCATCAAACCCGGGGGCAACTGACTAATCAACCTCCTCCCCCTTTCAGGGGGAGGCTGTGTGGGGGTAAACGGGCTGTGCTTGTACGCCCAGCCTGACCTTCCACCTGCAAGGGGGAAGGAATTAGTCGTCCTCAACTTTCCCCGTGTATAGTTGCTTGTGAACTCTTTAGCATAACGATCCTTCGAAAAGTATTTTGCCGGTATGGCTCCCCAGCGCGAATGGCCGCGTTACATGACTTGGTCCCAAGAGGGACTGGTTTCAAAGGCGGCGTTTATCAATCCCACATGCGAATACGCTTGCGGAAAGTTCCCGCACTGCCGCCTTTCCTCGGGGCGATAATGCTCGGAAAGCAATCCCAGATGATTGGCGGATTGCAATACATCCTCCATCACTTTCCTCGCCTCCGTCATTTGTCCCAAACGGGCAAATGCCTGGGCAAGCCAGAACGAACAGATCAGGAAAGAGGACGACGGACGTCCAAAGTCGTCTTTCCTCACATATCGATAAAGAAAGCTCGCTTGCGAGGCGTTGTTTTCGTAACGGAGTTCCCGCGCGATGGCGTTCACGGTTGCCTGACAAAGCGACCGGTCGGGATATCGTAACAGCGGAAGAAGCAACGATGCCGAGTCAAAACTGGCATCCGTCGCTCCGTTGCGCAGGGAGCCGTCCTTGACGGCCGATTCAATGGCCTGCCGGGCCTTGGCCTGACATTCGGCAAGGTCGATGTTCAACTCTCGCAAGAACCCGGATTCCTTGATCCGCGACGCTCTTTCAAGCCCTGCCCAAATCATGAGGTTGGAAAAGGAGTGTTCCCGCCAGCCGTTTCTAAGTTCCCAGAGACCGGCATCCGGCCGCCCAATATTGCGAACGCAAAGATGGGTCAGGTGAATCAGCAAATCCTCATGGTTCCGGGTCCTCAAGTGTTGAAACCGCTCGTCCAGAAAAATCGGCGTCAAGGTCAGTATCGTTTCCCCATAGACGTCGTTTTGGACATGCTCCGCGGCTTGATTATTGCTACGGACCGGTTTGCTTCCGCCATATCCAGCCCATTGCGGATGCTCGCGTTCTGGAAGAGGCGCGGACTGGTCGAGGGAGTAAACCGGGCGGAGTTTCTCGCGCGAATATTCGTGATGCGAGGCGATGTCGAGGAGAAATTTCAAAAACTCCTCCATTTCCTCGAAATGGCCGAGTTTATGAAAAGCCGACAGCACGAAATAAGCGTCCCGAAGCCAGCAGAAACGGTAATCCCAGTTGCGGCCCTCTCCCGGGTTTTCGGGCAAACTCGTTGTCAACGCCGCCAGAATGGCGCCGGTATCCTCATAGCAGTGAAGTTTCAGGGCCAACGCCGAGCGAATGGTCTCCTTCTGGTACAACACCGGAATCGAACAATGTTGCACCCATTTCCGCCAATAGGCGGCGGTTTGGTCCAAAAACTGACGCGATAACCTGACGATATCGTCCTCAATGCCATACCCCCATGAAAGCCCGAAAAAAAGCGTTTCCTTCAACACAAAGGAAACCTCCTCGCTCAGGTAGGTAAGCGGCATATTGGTCGCCAAACGCATGTATCCCCGTCCGGTCTCGAACCGGAGGTGACTGCTCCCGCGAATCGGCGGAACGGGTTCCTTTTCCCATCCCGATACCGGTTTGCAACGCACGCGGACCGTCGCGCTACCGCCGACGGGCTCCACGATCCGAAACAACGCGAGAGGACGAAACATTCTGCCAAACTGGACAAAACGCGGACAGAAATCCGTGATCGTGAATTCGGCGCCGTTTTCGGTCCGATAACGGGTCAGAAGAATATTGGTGTTGGAAATATAGCTTTGCTCTACGGTGGATTTCCCGAGAGCCTCGATGGAAAAACATCCGCCCTCCTCGTCGAGTAACCTTCCAAACACGGGCGGGCTGTCCGGCCTGGGGAAACAAAGCCAGTCGATCGATCCGGACCGGCTCACGAGGGCCGCGGTCTGGCAATTGCCTATCAACCCATAGTCATACATTTAATCCCCCTTGGCGCCGGCGGGTTTGCTCCAAACAATATCCAAAGGGAAATTTTACTTTAATTAGTCCCGAACATAAAGTAACTTTACATCATGCGATTGGCTTTGCGATTTATCATTCCCCTGGCGGCCGTCTTGACGATAATCGCTTACGAGGTCGTCCCGCTCGTCGACGCTCTCACGCTGAGATGGTTCGTGCGCGACCTGGAAATGCGCTCGGGCGTGATAACGAGCGCGATGGAGGAAACCCTTCCTCCCCTCGTCGCGAGCCGGTCCAAACTTAAAATCCATGCCCTTTTCAACCGCATCATTTTGGACGAGCGTCTCTACGCAATCGGGTTTTGCGACAATGTGGGCGCGGTGGCTTACAGGTCCGAAACATTCAGCCCGGAAATAAAGTGTCCGCTTCCGGCGAAAGAACGCGGCGAGGACCTGGTTTTGGACCTGCCCAAGGGCCCTCTACACGTCGCTTTCCGCGCTCTGAAAATCGAAAACGATCGATTGGGACAATTGGTCCTTGTCCACGATATGAGCTTCGCCCAGCGCCGTAGCGAGGACACAAAGCGATACGTCTTTTATTTATTCGCGGGCATCGGGGCCGTTGTTTCCTTAATGACCGTTCTGATTGCCCAATTGAGCTGGAGGGGGTGGCTGTCGGGAATTCGTTCCCTCTTGCGGGGCGAGACCATCCTCCGGCCTGCCGCAAATATCGCCTCGCCGGAGTTCCGGCCCATCATTCAAGACCTCCGCGCCCTCGTCAAGGACCTTGAGTCCAGCCGCAAATCGCGCGACGAAAGCCAGATCAGCTGGAGTCCGGCCACGCTCAAGGAAATTCTTCGGCGCGAACTCGCGGGCGATGAAATTCTGATCGTCTCGAACCGCGAACCGTACATTCATATCCGCGAAGGCGACAAGATAGTCGTGCAGGAGCCGGCCAGCGGATTGATTACCGCCCTCGAACCCATCATGCGCGCCTGTTCGGGAACGTGGATCGCGCATGGTAGCGGAGACGCCGACCGGGAGGTTGTCGATAAAAACGACCACATCCTCGCCCCTCCAGACGACCCTTCCTACGATGTCCGCAGAGTATGGCTCACCAAGGAAGAAGAGGCGGGCTATTATTACGGTTTTGCCAACGAAGGGCTCTGGCCTCTTTGCCACATCGTTCATACGCGCCCCATCTTCCGGAGCGAGGACTGGAAGTATTACGTCGAGGTCAACCGGCGCTTTGCCAAAACCGTTGCCGAGGAAGCGAAAACCGACGACCCCGTGATTCTGGCCCAAGACTACCACTTCGCGCTACTCCCAAAAATGATCAAGGAGTATTTGCCCAACGCGACCATCATCACCTTCTGGCACATCCCCTGGCCCAACCCGGAGGCGTTCGGTATTTGCCCCTGGCGCGAGGAAATATTGGACGGCATGCTCGGTAGCAGTATTCTCGGCTTTCACACCCGGTTCCATTGCAACAACTTCATGGACACGGTGGACCGCTTCCTGGAATGCCGCATAGACCGCGAAACCTCGACCATTTCATATGGCGGTAAACTCACGGCCGTCAACCGGTATCCGATATCCATAGAGTGGCCGCCCCGCCGGTTGAAGGCGCAAAAACCGGTCCTGGACTGCCGCAACCATATCCGGCAAATCAACAACATGCCGCCGGACCGGAAGATTGGCATCGGCATCGACCGTCTCGATTACACGAAAGGAATCATTGAGCGTTTTCTGGCGGTCGAAAAACTGCTGGAACGCCAACCTCAATGGATCGGCAAGTTCACCTTTATACAAATAGCGGCTCCGAGCCGCTCCATGATCGAACATTATCAGAAGTTCGAGGCCGAGGTACGGGGGACCGCCGAAAAAATCAACGCGCGTTTTGCCGCCGGAGGATACGAACCGATCTGCCTGAAGATAAAACACCACGGGGCGGACCGCGTTTTTGAGTATTTCCGCGGCTCGGACTTGTGTTTCGTGAGCAGTCTGCACGACGGAATGAACCTGGTCGCCAAGGAGTTTGTCGCCGCCAAGGACGACAATAAGGGAGTCCTGATACTCAGTCAGTTCGCGGGAGCCTCGCGGGAACTGCCCGAAGCTCTCATCGTCAATCCGTACGATATCAACCAGTGCGCGGACGCCTTGCACGGCGCCCTGGAAATGCCGGAGAGCGAACAACGCGACCGAATGTCAAGCATGCGTAAACTGATCGAGGAGTTCAACGTATATCGTTGGGCGGGAAAAATGCTGATCGATGCGGCGCACATCCGCCGCCGTAACCGGTTCAAGGACCGTTTCGGACAAGCCGAGCAAAAAGACCGCCAATAAATCGCCCCATGGAATACTTGTTCAGCGAAAAGGGAATGAGAAAAATTCATCGACTCTGTTCGCTCGAAACGCTTTTCGCCTTCGATTTTGACGGCACCTTGTCAAAAATCTCGGCGCGCCCCGAGCGAACGCAACTCGCGCGAAAAACAAGCGGACTTTTGAAAAGCCTTGGCGAGTTGGCCCCGGTCGCCATTATTTCCGGGAGAAACTCCTCCGACCTGAAACCCCGGCTGAACTTCAAACCGCGATATCTGATAGGCAATCATGGTATCGACGAGCTTGAATGGGAAAAGTTTCTGGGTAAATCGACCCGGCAAATCTGCCGCTCATGGAAAAACCAAATCCGCGAATTCCTGGCGGACAACAAGATGCCGGGCGTCGAGTTGGAGGACAATCGCTTCACGCTGGCAATTCACTACCGCCACTCCCGGGACAAACGCAAGGTCAAGGCGGCGGTCCTGGGGAAAGCGTCCCTTCTGTCCCCTCCTCCGCGTATTGGCTTGGGGAAATCCGTGATAAATATAATTCCAGCGGCCCTTCCCCACAAGGGCGACGCTTTCCGAAAACTGATTTGGCTGAGCAGGGCCCCGTCGGCATTTTATATAGGGGATGACGACACGGACGAGGACATATTCGCCCTTTCCCTGCCTCGCGTATTGACGGCGCGAGTTGGTCATAAAAAAAACTCCAGCGCCGGCTTTTATATTCGCAGACAATCCGAGATAAATAAATTTCTTCAGAGGATCCTTGAGGTTCTAAACAACTGTCGCCCCGCAAAACGGAAATCTTGAGGCAATCGTCAACTTCCGCCGCGAGAGCGTCCCGGTATGACGGGCGAACAGACCGCTCTCTTGCGATTACGATGTCCAGTCAAGGCTTTCAAAACTGACTTTTGTATAACTATCTTCCAAGCCGTCATTGCGAGCGGAGCGAAGCAATCCAGAGATTCTGGACCGCCACGCCGTCCGCGACGGCTCGCGATGACGGACCGGTCGACGATTGAGAAGCGGTTCTGTTTCGCCAAGTCGGCGGCCGGAGTTTTGAGTTGCCGAACTCCCGGAACGAGAAGTGAAATTTAGTAGGTTGCTGAAAAAGTCCCTTTTGGGCCCAAAATAGTCATGCCCGCGAAAGCGGGCATCCAGAGGCTCCTTGAAAATACTGGATTCCCGCCTATGCGGGAATGACGGCAAAAGACTAAAAAATAGTTTTTCATGTTACCTGCTAAGGAGTTCATAAGTAGCTATACCTCGCGGTGGAAATTAACCCTCCCCCTTCAAGGGAGACCTTTGCATAAGTCCGGTTTTTCCTTCTCCCCTGGTGGGAGAGGGCAAGAAAGCCCATGACCTTGAAAACGGCAAGGGGTTATCCGCGATTTCCCCGGCGGGTCAAAAAGAAAATCCGGGCACGAGAAATAGTTATGCAAAACTCTCCTTTGTAAGGGGGGATGAAGCGACGGGGGGCGCGTTGCCAGTCAGAGTTTTTTCGCGTCCTGCCAGTGTTTTTCCAGTTCGTCCAGGGGCGTGTCTTTCAGTTCGCGTCCAGTCTTGGCGACTTCGCGCTCGATATGACGGAAGCGGCGGACGAATTTGGCGTTGGTCGCGCGCAGGGCCTCCTCGGCGTCGATCTTCTTGAACCGGGCGACGTTCACCAGCACGAACAGGATGTCCCCCAGTTCGCCCTCGACGTCCGCTTCCTTTCCGCTCAGGACGGCTTCCTTGAACTCGGCGATCTCCTCGTCGAGCTTGGCGAACACGTCCTCGATCTTGTCCCAGTCGAACCCGTGCTTGGCGGCTTTCTTCTGGAGTTTCTGGGCCCGCAGGAGGCTGGGCAGGTGACGCGGTACGCCGTCGAGGACCGACTCGCGGTGGCGGTTGTTCTTTTCCTTCTTTTTGATCTCCTCCCATTGATGGACCACCTGTTCCGGGGTGTCGAGCTTGCCCTGGTCGAAGATGTGCGGGTGGCGCCGCACCATTTTCTCCGAGAGGGTCTGGATGACGTCGCGGATGCCGAACTCCTTGTTCAGTTCCGACAGCTTCGCGTGGAACAGGATCTGGTACAGCAGGTCCCCCAATTCGTCCTGGATCTTTTCCGGGTTGCCTTCGTCCAGCGCTTCGAGGACTTCGTAAGACTCCTCGACGAGGTAGGGCTTGAGCGTCTCGCGGGTCTGCGCCTTGTCCCAGGGACAGCCGTTTTCGCCCATCAGGGTGTTTACGATGTTTATGAGCGTTGCAAATGCCTTGGCGGTTTCGTTCATGATGAGAGGAGATTCCAAAAAAAAAGGGAAAATGCGCCGGGGCGGGCCCCGGCGTGAAATGACTATGAGCGTCTAATAATAGTGAATCGATTGACTCGCCGCTCAAATTATTCCCCTCCCATCAAGGGGGAGGGAGTTATGGGAGCTTTATTTTGTCAGACGCTCTATGGTTTCTTTTTCAATTGATCGTACAGCTCGAATTCCTTCCGCGCCGCGGCGTCCAGGCCCTTGCCCTCATAGGCCTTCGTCAGCATGAGGCGGAACTGCGGCTGGTCCGGCTTGAGCTCAAGCGCTTTGCCGAGCGCTTCGATGGCTTCGTCGTAGCGTTTTTGGATCAGGTAAATTTCTCCCAGGTTGGCGTGGGCGATTTCCATGCTGGGGAATTCCTGGATGGCTTTTTTTAGATGGGTCTCCGCCTCGCCGTATTCGCCTCTCTGCTTGTAAATTTGCGAGATGTTGTTGAGGGTCATGGAGAACTTGGGGTTGATCTTCAACGCCGCCTTGTAGGATTCCAGGGCCAGGTCCGCTTTCCCGATCTTGGCGTAAACCATTCCCAAATTGTTGTAGGCGTAGAAATTCGCCGGTTCGGCGCTTAAAATTTCCTTGAAGATGGCGACGGCTTTTTCGTCGTCGCCCTTGAGGCTGGATTGAATCCCCTGGTTCATCAGGCCGGCGGAGCTTTCCGCCCGCGCCGGGGACGCCGTCAACAGGAAAACCAGGACCAGGGCCCATACGGCGGACGTTTCGTTTTGCATTGCGCGCTCCCAGATCGAAAGTTTCATGACATGAATTCCAGGATGACCGAGTCGGCCAGGTAAAGCCCCTTGCGCGACAGGGCAACTCTGCCCCCGCGCATATGGATCATTTTATTTTGCAGAAGGGCCGAGACGGGTTTTTCATAAGTCCTCGAAAACGAGGCGCCGAACCGCCGCTCGAATTCGCCGATGCGGATCCCCTTCAGCAACCGCAGGCCGAGCATGAGGGTCTCGCCCATCGCCTGGGAGGGGTCGAGCCGCTCCGAGAACTCCGCCGCCGCCCCGTTCTTCATCACCTCCCGGATATACCGGGACGGCAGGTTCCAGTTTTTATACCGCGTCCCGTCCAGGTAGGAAGCGGCTCCCGCGCCGAGGCCGAGGTATGGGCCGTTGCGCCAGTAGTTGAGGTTGTGTTTGCATTCCCGGCCCGGCAGGCAGTAGTTGGAGATTTCGTAATGCCGGTAGCCTGAGGTTTTTAACGTTTTAAGGGTCTTTTTGTAAAGAAGCGCCTGGAAATCCTCGGACGGCATGACCAGCTTGCCGCGCGATTGCAGTTTGTGGAAGGCGGTCTCCGGCTCGATCGTCAGGTTGTAGGCGGAGAGGTGCTCGGGTTCTAGGGCGAGCGCCCTGCCCAGGTTCTCCTCCCATCGGGCGAGCGTCTGGCCGGGCAGGGCGAACATCAGGTCGAGCGACAGGTTGTCGAACCCCGCCGAGCGGGCGGAGTCCGCGGTCCGGCCGATTTCGTCCGCGCCGTGGATGCGGTCCAATTGTTTCAACTCGCGGTCGTCGAACGACTGCGCCCCGATGCTGATGCGGTTGTATCCCGCGCGGCGGATTTTCCTCAACAGGCCTTCGCGTATCGTCCCCGGGTTGGCCTCCAACGTGATTTCGCAGTCGGGCGCCAGGCTGAAATTTTTATTACATCGATCCAGGATCCGTTCGAGATAAGATACGGGAAGAGTTGTGGGCGTGCCGCCGCCCAGGAAAATCGTCGCGACGCGCCAACGGCCGGAGGAGCGCTCCGCATGACAGTCCATCTCCCGGAACAGGGCCGAGACGTAAAGCCCCATTTCGGCGGAGTCCGCCGGGTGCGAGTTGAAATCGCAGTACCCGCATTTGTGGACGCAATAGGGGACGTGGATGTATAAGCCGATGGAATCCATGTTAGAATGGCGCCTTTCGCCGGTTCCGCGAGGACGCCGGGGGAGATGATGGGGAGACCGCCGGACGCGGACGTCTGCCCTTGTTATTATCATACAATCGATCGCTTTTCGTTTGCGATATTAAATTTAACCTTCACTGGCCGGTTTCATACCTTGGAGAACGCGCGGAAAAGTTTCAAATCCGGGTTTGCCGGGATTTTCGGGAAACCCAACGTCGGCAAGTCCACCTTGCTCAACCGGTTGATCGCGGAGAAGGTGGCCGCCATCTCGAACCGGCCGCAGACCACCCGCAACAAGATCAGGGGCGTCTGCCACCTGCCCGGCGGGCAGATCGTCCTGGTGGACACGCCCGGGATCCATCAGGCGGCCACGAAGTACAATCAATACATGACCCGGACCTCGGTCAGCGCGGTCGGCGACGTCGATTTGACGCTGTTCATGATCGACGCGAAAACCGGGTTTGGCCCCGACGACCAGTACGCTCTCGATTTGATGAAATCCTCGCGGGCGCCGAAGGTCCTGATCATCAACAAGATCGATTTGATCTCGAAACCGGAGATCCTGACGCTGATCGGCGGCATGGCGGCGAAGGGCGATTTCGCCGAGATCGTCCCCGTCTCCGCCGAGCTGGGCGACGGCCTGGACCGGTTGAAGGAGGTCGTTGTCAAATACCTGCCGGAGGGGCCGGAGTACTTCCCCAAAGGCACGGCGACGGATTGCCCCGAGAAGTTCATCCTGGCCGAGATGATCCGGGAGAAGATCATGCGCCTGACGCACATGGAACTGCCCCACGCCACGGCGGTGGCGGTGGACAGCGTCCGGGACGGGGCCGGGGGGGTCACGGTCGTCGAGGCGACCATCTACGCGGAAAAGGACTCGCAAAAGAAAATCCTGATCGGCGAGAAAGGATCGCGTTTGAAGGCCATCGGGACCGCCGCGCGGAAAGAAATCGAGAACCGTTTGGGAGGCAAGGCGTATCTAAACCTTTTTGTGAAAGTGCGGAGGAACTGGAGGTCCGACGAACGCGCGTTCAAGGAGTTCGGATATTTCGATGATTCATATTAAAACCGAGGAAGAAATCCAGTTGATGCGGAAAACCTGCCGGCTCGCGGCGGAGACGCTTTTGACGATCGAGCCCTATATCAAGCCGGGCGTCACCACCAACCGTCTCAACGAGATCTGCCACGAGTTCATCGTCACGAACAACGCGTACCCCTCGCCGTTGAACTACCGCGGGTTCCCCAAGAGCATCTGTTCCTCGGTCAACGAGGAGATTTGCCACGGCATCCCCTCCGACCGGAAGTTGCGCAACGGCGATATCGTCAACCTGGACATCACCACCCTCCTGGACGGCTACCATGGCGACACCAACCGGACCTTTTTCGTGGGCGCGCCCCGGGCGCAGGCCAAACGCCTGGTGGAGGCCACGATGGAAGCGTTGCGCCGCGGGATCGAGCGGGTGCGTCCCGGCGCCCGGCTCGGCGACATCGGCGCGGCCATCCAAGGGTATGTCGAGCCGCGGGGATTTTCCGTGGTCCGGGAGTTTTGCGGGCACGGCATCGGCAGAAACTTCCACGAGGAGCCGCAGGTCCTGCATTTCGGCAAGTACGGCGACGGGATCGAGCTGAAAAAGGGCATGATCTTCACCATCGAGCCCATGATCAACGCGGGAGGGGCCGAACTGCGGATTTTGCCCGACAAATGGACCGCCGTGACCGCCGACCGTTCCCTCTCGGCGCAGTTCGAACACACGATCCTCGTCTCCGAAAACGGGTGCGAGGTGCTGACCCGTCTGGAAGCCACGCCGTTTTAATGCGCCCGCTAACGAACAAGGCCATGCGCTGTTTTTCGCCATCCGTTTGACCCCGTAAAAAAATCCAAAAAAAAGATTTGACAAAATCCCTTTAGTGCATTATTGTTGTTGATAACGATTATCAATATCTATTTTGGATTGGGAGGCCGTATGATCCAAACAGCCGTCGCGACGAAAACCATCCGCGTTTGCATGGGTTCCGGTTGCAAGGCTTGGGACTCGGAAAAAATCCTCGCCAAGCTCCGCGACAGTTTGGAGAGTTATCCCGACCTGGAGAACTGCCGACTGCGGACGATGCCGTGCCCGCGGAAGTGCGGCGGCGGGGCGACCCTCGGGACGGGACCGCGCGGAACTTTATTGAAGGTCAGGAATATCGAGGACGCCGTCAACGTGTTGTTCCGGGAGCAGCCGGCGCCAGCCATTGCACAGCCGCGGTTTCCCATTGGCAACAAAGCGTGATGGGGTATAATAAGTACAAACTCAAACAGACAGGGAGAAAACGATGAAGGGAAATAACCAGGTGATCGAAGCCTTGAACGACGTGTTGATGGCGGAGTTGACGGCCATAAATATTTACTTCATCCATTACAAGATGCAGAAGCACTGGGGCTATCACAAGCTGGCCCAGCATGCGCGCAAGGAATCCATGACCGAAATGGAGCATGCCGAAAAAGTCATTGAGCGCATCCTGTATCTGGACGGCGTCCCCGATATGGCGAAATACGACACCATCCTCGTGGGCAATACCTGCGAGGAGCATTTGAAAAACCAATATACCGCGGAAACGCGGCACGTCGAGCGCCTGCAGAAACATATTCGCCTCTGCATGGAAAAGAACGATTTTGGCTCGAAAGAACTCCTCGACGGCATTCTGAAGAACACGGAAGAGAGTTGCGACTGGCTGGAAGCGCAATTCCAGCGGATCAAGGACGTCGGCATCGAAAACTACCTTTCCGAGCATATGCACGAGTAGAAGATGGTCCGCGCTCCCCAGAGCGGAGGGGAGCGTTTTTTTGTCGGGGGAGGGTTATGAAAGGCGACAACCAGGTTATTGGCGGATTGAATGAGGTTTTGCTGGCGGATCTGACAGCTACCAACATGTATCATATCCACTGTCGGATGGAGGATCGCTGGGGATACAAAAAACTCGCCAAGCATGCGCGCGACGGGTTCGCGGATGAGCTGAGGCATGCCGACAAAGTGATCGAGCGCATCCTGTTTCTTGAAGGCGTCCCCGACATGGCGAAGTACGGCGCCATTCAGGTAGGCAATTCCTGCGAGGAGCATTTGAAAAACGAGTACGCCAGCGAAACCGAGCATGTGAAGCTGTTGCGAAAGATCATTTCCATTTGCATCGACAAGAAAGATTTCGCGACAAAGGAGATCCTCGACAAAATCCTGGAGGAAACCGAGGAGCAGTGCGACTGGCTGGAAGCGCAATTCCAGCGGATCAAGGACGTCGGCATCGAAAACTACCTTTCCGAGCATATGCACGAGTAGAAGAGGGTCCGCGCTCCCCAGAGGGGAGCGTTTTTTTGTCCTTCTTAAATGATAATGATAATCAATATTATTAATTAGGAATCCGGGTCGGTAAAATGGCCGGGCTTTTGAAAAGTAAAGGAGAAAATGCATGAGTATCGCGATTCTTGGCGGTTTGGACCGCCTGAAAAGAACTTACGAGGAAAAGGGCAAAGCCCTGGGGTTCGATATCCGGTTCTTTGGGCAGAGGGTCCCCAATTTGGGCAAACGGCTTGCGGGGGTGGACGGGATCGTTATTTTCACCGGGACGGTCGCCCACCATATGGTGGAGGAGGCGGTGAAAATCGGCAAGCTGGGCAATATCCCCATCGGCAGGAGCCATTCCAGCGGGGTTTCCGGCCTGAAGCGATGCCTTGTCGATCTCGGGTTCTGCCGGGAATAGGAGACGTTGTCCGATCTCAACCATTGGATCATCTGGGAGGCTACTTTTATGAATGCGTTAGTTCCTCAATCCGTTCTGCTGTCCTCGGTAATGCCAAAAGCGTTGCGCGAAGGCGAATTCGCGGTGCATTATCAGCCCAAGGTGGATTCCCGTACCGGTTCGATCGCGGGGATGGAGGCCCTGGTCCGGTGGATCCATCCGGTCATGGGGATGGTCCCGCCCGACCGGTTTATCCCGGTCGCGGAAGAATCCGGGTTCATCGTCGAGCTTGGAGAGTGGGTCTTGCGCGCCGCATGCGTTCAAAGCCAGGCCTGGCGGGACGCGGGTTTGCCGCGTACGCCCGTGGCGGTGAACTGCTCGATAAAGCAGTTGACGCGCGGGGACTTCCCGGACCTGGCGGCCCGCATATTGAAAGAGACCGGTTTGTCCCCCGATTGCCTGGAACTGGAAATCACGGAAAGCGTTTTGTTTGAAAATCCGCTGTCGCTGGTTGCCGGCCTGTCCCGGTTGCGCGACCTGGGCATCCGCCTGGCCATCGACGATTTCGGGACGGGATATTCATCATTAGCCTATTTGGGCCATCTGCCCGTGCACGTCCTGAAGATCGACAAGATATTCGTTAAAAACATCGTCCACGGCGCCAATTTCCCCATCCTGCGCGCCATCGTGGACCTGGCCGGAAAGCTGGGCCTGACGACCGTGCTGGAGGGGGTGGAAACGGCGGAGCACGCCGCCGCGGTGGCGCCGTTGGGCGCCGATCAACTGCAGGGGTTTTATTACGGCCGGCCCGTGTCCGCCGAAAACGCCTCCCGCGTTCTGGCGAGGGGTCGGCGTTTGGCTGGAAAAGCGGATTGAAGCAACATGCTCCGCGGCAAGGCGCATTCTCGGAAAAACATGTAATTCGAAGGGTCTATCCAAAATGAAACGCGCGGTCCAACTTTTAGCGCTGGGAGCCTACTTTATTCTTGCCCCGCCGGTGGCATGGAGTCTTCCGTATCTTGCCGAGGAACCCATGCTCGAAACCCTGGCGGACTGGAACATTCTCCCCAACGGCAT
>JACQQK010000115.1 GCA_016207065.1 Nitrospinota bacterium | reverse complement strand
TGCATACTCCCCCAGGACCGTGAAGGGGACTCCCATATCGACCGTCCACGTCGCGGCCGCGCTGATAATGTCGAAATCGTTGGCCAGACCGCCGCCGCTCAGCGTGTTGGTCGATTTCCGGTGCGGGATGACTTTTCCTTTAACGTTCGCGTAATCGTAATAGGCGGCCGCCGCTTTTACCTTTCCCAGAGGCCCCAATGTTTGCTCCACTCCGCCCTGGTAGCCGATCAAATAAGGATCGTATTGCTGGGCCGCGCTTTCGTCGACCGCGAACTGCCCGAACGTCGCGAATAACGTCGTGGAAGACCTCAAGGGAAAGGCAAAACTTTCCGTCAGGCCTTCCGCGGTCAAGTCGTAGTCCCAGAGCAACTGCGAAGCCCTGAAAAACGGCTCGTCGAACTTGCCGCCGGTAAACCAGGTCTTCAAGGCGCCAAAAGACCGGGCATAATGGGCATAGGCCCAATCGACATTAATGGCCTTCTTGCCAAAAGCGTCGGCCATGGTCTGATTGGTGGAAATGGGGTCGGTACTGCCGGTGGCCAGACGCAAGCCCACCTTGAGGTTCGAGTCGAAGTTGTATTCCCCGCCCAAACGCAACCGGAACCTCTGCCGATGCTGGTCCAACACGTTGTTGCCGGCGGCGTCCTTGTCCAGAAACCGGCTTTCGTGGCGCAGGCGCAGGTCGTTCTTGAAGGAGAATTTATCCAGCCACTCCCGCGTTTTGGACCCGGCCTCCATTTTTTCCTCCAAGGCCTTCAAGCGAAGCTCGTAGTCGGAGGGTTCTGCCCCCGCCCCCGATGCGATCGACATGACAAAAATCAACAATACCGCCTTGAGCAAATTTGCCAAGATCCCATCCTCCTTTCGTTCGATCATTCAATTCGCGCCGCTCAAACCGCCTCCCTCCGGAGCGCGCTCCACGCCGCAACCTCAAAATCGGGACCGGCCGGGAAACGGACATCGCTATATACAATAAAGCATAACGCGATGTCAACCTGGATTCGCGGAAAAATCCCTATCGGGACGTGGGGGAATGCGGAAAAAACGGCGGGAGCGGAAAACAGACCGTCCGCTCCGGAACCTTACGTCCTGGGCAGGTGGATCGAGAAGACGCTCCCCTTCCCAGGGGAGCTTTTGACCTCGACGGTCCCGCGATGGGCCTGGGCAATGTGCTTGACGATGGCGAGGCCAAGGCCGGTGCCGCCCAGCTGGCGGCTCCGGGCCTTGTCCACGCGGTAAAACCGTTCGAACAGGCGCGGCAGATGGTCGTCGGGAATCCCGCACCCCTCGTCATGGACGCTGACCGTCACCTCGCTGGCGGATTGCAACGCCTGCACGAGGATGGACTTCCCCGGCTCGCTGTACTTGACGGCGTTGTCGATGAGGTTGACGAGGGCCTGCTCGAGGAGCGGCTGGTTGATATTAGCGCGCATGTCGCCGTCGCACTTCATTTTGACGGTCAGGTCTTTCTGGCGGGCTTTCGCCGAACAGTCCGCGATGGCGGCCTCGATCACCTCCAAAATATCGCCTTTCTCGATGACGATGGACATGGTCTCCGCCTCCTGCTCGATGCGCGACAGGCTGAGGAGGTCCTCGATGATGGCGTTCAGCCGGTCGGACTGCCGGGCAACGACCTCCAGAAACTTCCTGGCCCGGACGGGGTCGTCCGCGGCTCCGTCCAGGAGCGTCTCGACCCAACCCTTGATGGAGGTGATGGGAGTTTTCAGCTCGTGGGAGACGTTGGCCACGAAATCGCGGCGGACGGTTTCCAGACGGCGGAGGCGGGTGACGTCGTTCAAAACGATCAACGCTCCCAGCCCCCGGCCCTGCGCGTCCTTGAGGACCGTCCCCCGGACCTGCAGGATGCGCTCCTTCCCGTCGACGGGGACGACGATGTCCTCCTCGGCCAGGTCCCTGCTGGACAGGGCTCTGCCCACGAATTTCCGCAGGAGCGTGTTGCGTATCGCCTCGTGAAATTTCCTTCCCCGCGCGTGTTCGGGGTCGATTTGAAACAGCCGGGCGGCGCTCTGGTTCAGGGTGATGAGGTTCTCCTCGCCGTCCACGGCCACGACGCCTTCCAGCATGCTGGAAAACACCGCGTCCTGCAAGGCGCGCTGGGACAGGACGGCATTGAACTTCTCCTCCCAATCCGCGGCCTCCTTGTTCATCGCCTCGGCGACGAGGGAAATTTCCATGGGCGCGCTGATATCGATGCCGGACTTGAGCTCTCCCCGGGCAAATTGCTGGACCCCGCGTTTGACCGCCTCCAGCGCGGCGGCGAGACGCCGGGAAATCAAAAACCCCGAACCGGCGAGAAAAACCGCCAAAACGGCCATGATCCAAAACGAGTAAACGCGGGCCGCGCGCAAGGTCCTTTCCACGGCGGCGGCGGACAGGCCCGTCCGGACGGCGGCGACGACCTCGCCGCCTTTCTTGACGGGAACGGCCGCGAAAATCATCGCGGCCCCATCGCGCGCCCCCTCCCTCCTCGCCAGGCCCGGACGGCCCGCCAGGGCCGCCTTGATTTCCGGACGGTCCGCGTGGTTGTCCATCCGGGCGGGATCGTCCTCGGAGTCCCCCGCCACCTCGCCCGACTTGAGGACGAAGGTGATCCGCATGTCCGAATTTTCCCCGAGCTTTTTGGCGAGGACGTCGAAATCGGACCATTTCCTGGCCTCGATGGCGTCCATGACCTGCGGGACGATCAATTGGGCCCGGGCCTCCGACTCGGCCGAAGCGCGGCCATACAGAATTTTTTCCAGGGAGAAGAAGCCGTATCCGGCCAGGCAGGCCAGGAAAACCAGCAGGAAGGCGGAATAGACCAGAAACGCTTGCCAAAGGCGCCGTTTTTTTCGCATGATCATTCCTTGAACCGGTAGCCGACTCCCCGCACCGTCTCGATATACTTGGCGCAGGGACCCAGTTTTTTGCGCAAACCGACGATCTGGAAATCGACCGCGCGGTCCGTCACGGAATAGTCTTCCTTGCGCACCGCCTCCACGATCTGCCCGCGGGTGAACACCCATCCCGGGCGCCGCGCCAGAAATTGCAGGATGCGGAACTCCGTCAAAGTCAACTCCGCGGGCTTGTCTTTCACCAGGGTTTCGTGCCGGCCGGGATGGATCGTGATGTCGCCCGCGTGAATGACCGACGAATCGCCGGGAATGGACATGCTTCTCCTGCGCAGTACGGCTCTCACGCGGCTCACCAGGACCTTCGGGCTGAACGGTTTGGAAACGTAGTCGTCGGCGCCCAACTCCAGACCCGTCACCACGTCCGCGTCCTCGCCTTTCGCGGAAACCATCACGATGGGGATGGCCGACGAGCCGGAATCGCTCTTCAGTTTCTTGCAGACCTCCAAACCGTCCACCCCGGGCAACATGAGATCCAGCAACATCAAATCCGGAGGATTCGAGCGGCAGAATTTAACGGCCTCCTCGCCCGTGACCACGCACTTGACGCGGTAATTCTCCCGTTCCAGGTTGTAGCGGATCAAATCCGTAATGTCCTCCTCGTCCTCCACGACCAGAATCGTTTCGTTCGCCATAGGAACCCTCTCTAAATTCGTCTCCATTATATGTTATGGGAGAAAAGTTGGCATCCTATTTGAATATTATTAGCTTCCGGTTTGATTTTCGCCTTCCTGACCGAAAACCAACACAAATCCGGTATTTTTTTCAAAAAAAACCTCTCTCTCGCTAAAGTTTTTATCGGCGGCCGCCGATAAGACAGATACGGTAAAAACTGCTTTTTCGGTCCCCCTTCATCCGCGAACCGCCATGGAAATCAATTTCTCCCCGGAGTTTGTTCCAGGAAACAGCGCCGGGACCGGTCAAACCCGGCCCGCGGCAAACCCTCCTTCCACTCCCCAAACCTCTTCCCGCGATCCGGGAGACAAGGTGACGCTGGGACCGGACGCCTCCGCGGTCGTCCTAAAACACGACCACGCCCCGGAAGGGCCGTGCCAGAACTGCGACGAGGCCAGGCTGAAAGGCGGGCTGACGGAAGAGGAGTTGAAAATTGTCGAACAATTAAAAGCGCGCGACCGGCAGGTCCGGGCCCACGAGCAGGCCCATTTGTCGGCGGCGGGGCCCTACGCGGCGGGCGGGCCCTCCTTCCAATACGAAACAGGCCCGGACGGGCAACAATATGCCGTCGGCGGGGAGGTGTCGATCGACACCTCGGAAGTCAAGGGCGATCCCGAAGCGACCATACAGAAAGCCCAGGCCATTCAACGGGCCGCCCTGGCCCCGGCGGACCCGTCCGGACAGGACGTCCAGGTCGCCGCGCAGGCCAAGGCCATGGAAGCGCGCGCCCAGCAGGAAGCGGCCGAAAAACGCGCCGAGGAAACCAAGGAGACCAAGGACCCCGGCCCGGGCCAGACGGACCCGGCGCGGGGCGAGGCGCCGGAGCCAACGGGCCCGGCTCGGATGGCGAATGAGCGCCATCGGGGGCAATCTGGGTTGGACCATCCCCCTCCGGGGCGGTCCCCGACCGGCTCGCTCCTCGACATCTTCGCTTGAACGCCCGCGACAACGGCTCGCGGCAAAAAAAAGGCCGCCCCGTTAAGGGCGGCCTTTAAAATTAATGGCGGGGCCGACGAGACTCGAACTCGCGACCTCTGACGTGACAGGCCAGCGTTCTAACCAACTGAACTACGACCCCGCAATTCAAATCGACAGGAAGGGAGAAAGATCAGGAACTTTTCTATCGCTCTATTTGACCTATCCGCCTATTTTACATCTTTGCATTCCAAACGGGAACGCAAAAAGAGAAATCCCAAGCATGGTAGGCGGAACAGGGATCGAACCTGTGACCCTCGGCTTGTAAGGCCGATGCTCTCCCAGCTGAGCTATCCGCCCTCGCAATCTGTTTTCACAAAGAGTAGCGCGCTCGGAAGCAAGGAGTATATAAACGGCTCATCGTACTGTCAAGGGATTTAATTTCGCCAAGCCACCCCGCCGCGTCCCGGACAAAACGTCTGTTTTTAAAAGATTGACACAAAAAATCAGCGGCTATAATATGGAGATAATTTAACCGTCGGCTCATGTTGCGATCGGAAATTGGGTAAATGGCCGGCATTTCCGTTTCCCCGAGGCCCAAGAAAAATCGCGACCGCATATCCTCGAAATATGCCTGGCGAGAAAACATCCTGAACCCATTTTCATTGAAATCCATTCCCGGCGTCAACCTCGCTCCTTTCCGCCCCCGTTCCCGCTCACGGTCAGCCCCTTTATGAATTCTTTCGACATCCTGACTCAACTGGTCGAGCTCGCAAGCAACGCGACGAACGCCTTCACCGCCGCCCTGTACAGTTTCGACCCGGAAAAGAAATTGCTTTCCCTGCGGGCCCACATCACCCTCAGCGGCCATTTTGACAGGGACGCCGCATTCCCGGTCGGCAAAGGCCCGATAGGGCAGGTGGCCCGGAGCCGGGAGCCCCTTCTGGTGGAACATTGCGCGGAGGAAATCGGCAAATTAAAGTTCTACAAAAGAAAAGAGGATTTGAAGGGGTATCTGATCGTCCCCGCGGTCTACGACGATCTTGAAGGCGTGCTGGCGGTGGACAGCAAGGAGATATACACTTTTTCCCCCAAGCTTCAGAAGATCGTGACGGGTTTTGCCGAACAGATGGCCTGGCACCTGCACCGCGAGAAACAGAATCAAAGTTGGCGGCGCGAGGAAGTCTTCCCTTATCACGACATGATCCGTTACAGCCGATCGTTGATGGAATCGCCCGACGCTCCGGCCATCGCCGAGCAGTTGACGCGCATCCCCCCCTCCATCCTCAATTGCGACGCCGTGGCGGCGATCTGGGTGGAGCCGGACGGGAGCCTGGGCAAAGTCGCCCGGCACCGGGGCTGGGAAGTCAACCTGACGGACCTGGACATCCTCCCCGGCAAGGGGATCGCCGGTTCGTGCGCCAAAAACATGGTCCCCGTACTGATCGAAAACACGGAAAAACGCAAAACCGTTTTATTTTCCGAAAACGAAAGCCTGGAGAAGTTCAAATCCCGTCTGGCCGTGCCCATCCTCTGGAACAACCAGGCCTTGGGGGTGATCGTCTGCGGTTCCCGGAAGCCGGAAGGGTTGACCCATTCCCATCTCGACCGGCTGTCGCTGGTGGCCTCCTGCGCGGCGGCGGCCCTGACGTGCGCCTCGACCCGCCGCCAATCGGCCCGGGAAAAGAACCTGGACCCGATCACCGGCATCCCCAACCACCGATTCCTCGCCGACTACCGCCGGGCCGTCGAGAACGAACTCCTCAACAGCCGTCAACCCGTTTTCGCCCTGATGGTGCGCATCAACAATCTTCCGTCCCTTTACGAAACGTTGGGGGTGGAAATCGGCGACAACCTGCTGAGACAGATGGTCTCGATGCTGTCCCACGCGGTCCCCTCGCCCAAACATATTTTCAAATATTCGGACGCCGCGTTTCTGGTCCTCCTCATGCAAACCAAGCGCGAGGACGCCTATCATCTGGAAACCCGGCTGAAACTGGCGTTTGACGAAAACCCGCTCTTCGTCGACGGCAAACCGGTCCCCGTCGCCGCCGAACTGGGGCTGTCCTCATTCCCGGAGGACGGGAAAAACCTGGGGGAACTCATCGGCGCCTCATGGGCCCGGATTTCCCAAAACGTCAAGACCGCGCGATGATCAAAGACTTTTTCTCCCGCATGATAGGCATGTTTTCCGCCGACGTGGCCATGGACCTGGGCACCGCCAACACCCTGCTTTACGTCAAGGAGCGGGGGATCGTGCTGGACGAGCCTTCCGTGGTCGCCGTGAACGCCAACGGCGGCGGCGTCGAGGCCGTCGGCCTGGAAGCCAAGCGGATGTTCGGACGGACGCCGGCGCGCGTCCGCACGGTCCGCCCCATGAAAGACGGGGTGATCGCCGACTTCGAGATCACCAATTTAATGATCACCTACTTCATCAAGAAGGTGTTGAAGCAGTACCGTTTCGTCAAACCCCGGATGGTGGTGGGCATCCCCACCTGCATCACGCAGGTGGAGAAACGCGCGGTCATCGACGCCGCGCTCATGGCGGGGGCCCGCGAAGTGCATTTGGTCGAGGAGCCCATGGCCGCGGCCATTGGCGTGGGCATCCCGGTGCACAAGCCGGAAGGCAACATGGTCATAGACATTGGGGGCGGCACCACGGACGTCGCCGTCATTTCCCTGTCCGCCATCGCCTATGGCGAATCGATCCGCGTCGCGGGGGACGAGATGGACGAGGCCATCGTCCGGTACATGCGGCTCAACCACCATTTGAACATCGGCATATTCGAGGCCGAGCGCGCGAAAATCGCCGTCGGCAGCGCCTACCCCATCGTCGAGAAACTGACCACGGAGGTCAAAGGCTTGAACGTGAAGAACGGCGTCCCCACCTCCATCATCGTGGACGACGAGGAAATCCGCGAAGCCATGAAGGAACCCGTCGGCTCCATCATCACGGTGGTGCTCCGCGCCCTGGAAAAGACCCCGCCGGAACTTTCCGCCGACATCTTCTCCAACGGCATCTACCTCACGGGCGGAGGGGCCTTGATCCGCGGCCTGGACAAGATCATCGAGGAAAAAACCACCATGAAGGTTTACATCCCCGACGCCCCCCTCATCAGCATCGTGAAGGGGGCCGGGGCGGTCTTGGATAATTTCCGGGAAATGAAAAAAGTCTGCATCAATTGAAGCGTATTGGGTTAAAATAGATGAAATCACGACCTGCCGGGAGTCCCGGGACCGTTTTCGGGAAATTCGGGGCCTTCGCCGCGATGAGTAGAAAAAAGAAGGGCGGGCCTTGCGTCGAATGCGGGCGCAAGGTTTCCAGCCTGCCGACAACCGTCGAGTACCGCGGACAGGAAGTCCATCTGTTCGACCCCGCGGCGTGCGTCGATTGCCTACGCGAACTGTGCGAGAAGTATTCGACGGTCTGCGCCAATTGCGGCGGACCGATCCCGCCGTTCTCCCACGTCGGCGTACTGAAAGGCGACCGCGGAGAACGCCACCTGGTCCATATGAGCGCCGCCTGTTCCACCGTGGGTAGCGCGTTTCACGGCTATTGGGGAAAAGGCAGTCTCTCCCGATTCCTGGAAATCGAAGCATGCTAGAAATCACATTTCTCGGTCCCAAGGGCGAAATCCGCCGGAAAATAAACGCGGAACCCGGCGAAAACCTGCGGCAGGCCGCCATCAGGAACAAGTTTGGACTTTATCCGCACATCTTCAAAATCCTGAACTGCAGGGGCCGCGGACTGTGCACCTCATGCGCCGTGGAAGTCGTTTCCGGCAACCTTGCCCCGCGAAACGAAGTGGAAAACGACAAGCTGAAATCGAAGATCCCCTCCCAGCCGAATATACGTCTCGCATGCCAGGTGTCCGTCACGGACAACGTCGTGGTCAAAACCCAAGGATCTTTTTAGTCGACGTCTCCGGCCGCCGGAGACGCGGATCCACGCCTAGAAAGCGATTGACAATCCCAGGGCAACATTCCAAAATAAATGAAGTCCACGTTAACTCAAGACAAGCTGGAGGAAATGCGCCGGCATGCCGTCGCCGAATACCCCTACGAATGTTGCGGGGTCGTCGCCGGCAAGGTCGCGGGAAACGAGGACGACGTCCTGTACCGGTGCACGAATATCCAGAACAAGTTGCATGCGATGGACCCCAGGACCTACACGCGGGACGCGAGGACGGCTTTTTACATCGACCCCAAGGAACTGATGGGGGTCCTCAAGGAGACGGAAAAAAAAGGGTTGGCGATCAAGACGTTTTACCACTCCCACCCCGACCACGACGCTTACTTCTCCGAGGAAGACAAGAGGATGGCGTTGTTCGACGATGAACCCGTTTACCCCGGGGCCAATTATGTGGTAATCTCGGTTTATAATAAGGAAGTCAAACGGACCGCGCTGTTCGCCTGGAACCCGGACAAAAAGGTTTTCGAGGAACAAACGGCGTGAATCGACACCACTACATTCAAACAAGAGAATCGATTTGTTTGAGGAGATAAGATCATGGCTTTGATGATCACCGAAGATTGCGTCAACTGCGGCGTATGCGAACCCGAATGTCCCAACGAAGCCATCTCGGAAGGAGATGACATTTTCGTGATCGACTGGGAAAAGTGCACGGAATGCGTCGGTTGGTACGAGGAACCGCAATGCGTCGAGGTGTGCCCCGTGGACTGCATTCCCAAAAACCCGGAACACGAGGAATCCAAGGAAGAACTGCTGTCCAAAAAAGAAAGGTTGGTCAACGGCGGCTGACGGACCAAACGCGAATCCCATGACGGACACTCTGAAAAGTCAAGTAGAGGAAATCCTGGAAAGCCTACGCCCGTCCTTGCTCGCGGACGGGGGCAACGTGGAACTCGTGGACGTCGACGACGGGATCGTGAAGCTCCGCCTCGTGGGCGCGTGCAGTTCCTGCTCCAGTTCCCTTGTAACGCTGAAGATGGGGATCGAAAGGGCGTTGAAAAAAGCCATCCCCCTCGTCCGATGCGTCGAACAGGTCAACTGATCCGGCAGTCCCATTTACGGCGCCGAGGATATTGTTACCGGGAGCGCTCAATGAGAGCGCAATCCTTGGCTCGACAAGACCGCCATGACGATTTCAGCCCTTGTCATCCCGAGCCTGTCGAGGGATGGCCCATTTGAAATATTACCTATTTAACGCTTCCCTCGGCAGGTCAACCATGATTCCGAGATCGAGGACCCCGTTCGTTTTCATTATCGCGATACTTACCGCATGCCTTCTCCTGCCCGCCGTATCGTACGGGGCCGGAGAAAACACGCAGGCGCCGGACTTTACTCTGAATACCCTCGCGAACGAAAAACTCAGCCTCGGCCAATTCCGCGGGAAATACCTGCTGGTCAATTTCTGGGCCACCTGGTGCGGCCCGTGCAAAATGGAAATGCCTTCGCTGGAAAAACTCTACCGGCGGTTCAAGTCCCGCAACTTCAGCCTGCTCGCGGTGTCGGGCGACATGTTCGGGGACAAGGTGGTCCGCCCCTTCGTCGAAGCGAACAACCTGACCTTCCCGGTACTTTTGGACCAGCGGTTGACGGTAAGCCACAAATACGGCGTCGTTAGTTTGCCGACAACGTTCCTGATCGACCCCGAAGGGAAGATCATCGGCGTCCATGAAGGAGCCGACGATTGGAGCCACCCCGAAGTCCTGCAATTTTTCGAAGGTCTTCTAAAACCAAGCTGACCCCAGAGATCCCCCGGCGACCCCGGGGGACCCAAAACGTCGGACCGGTGCCGAAGGTTACGCGACCGTTTGAACGCCAGAACGGCCTCTAGCGCCATGTCGCGCAACATGGATCATGCTTCGACAAGCATGACAGCCCTTTGTCGCCCTGGGCCCGTCGAAGGGCGGCGCTTTAGTAACGCTTATTTGCGCAACCAGGCGCTGGCCCGGAGAAATCGCGGTTTATGAATCGGATTTTATCTTTCAGTTTGATCTGCATTGCCCTCCTGTTATTTGCCCAACCGGAGGCCCGGTCGCAGACCCCCGAAAACCTCAACCCCCTGGAAGCCGAAATGGTCCTGGTCCCCCCGGGGAATTTCCTGTTCGGGACCGACGCGCAAGACATCGAGGGGGAAGCCCTCTCGCTGGGTATACCCAAACCCTGGTATATCGACGAAGGGCCGCAACAAAAGATTTTCCTCAAGGGTTTCTACATCGATCGCTACGAAGTCACCAACCGGCGGTACAAGATATTCGTGGACGCCGTCGGCGCCATTCCTCCTCCCGATTGGAAAGGAAAGGACTATCCGGAAGGCAAGGGCGACTGGCCCGTCGTCTGGGTCAACTGGTTCGACGCCGCGAACTTTTGCGACTGGGCGGGTAAACGCCTGCCGACGGAAAAAGAATGGGAGAAGGCCGCGCGCGGAGAAAACGGCAACGAATACCCCTGGGGCAACGAATTTCACGCCGACTACGCCAACCTGTCGCCCAAACAAGGAAGCAAGAACGCCCCGGTTAAAGTCGGCTCCTTTCCTCAAGGCTCCACCCCGCTGGGGATCCGCGACCTTGCCGGGAACGTCTGGGAGTGGACCCAGGACAATTATGCCCCTTACAAGGGAAGCTCTTACAAAACCCCGGACTACGAAGCCGGTTACAAAGTCATCCGCGGGGGGTCCGCTTCCGACGTCGGCCATTTCCCCGGCCCCTCGTACCTCGCCGTGCTGAAAAAATTCGCGCGAGGCGGCTTCCGCCAGTTCCTGAACCCGGACGAGGCGTCGCTCGACCTGGGGTTCCGGTGCGCCAGCGACGAGATGCCGGAAGCCATGAGGAAAATGGCCGCGGGCTCGCCTGGCCCATCGTCAGCCGCCAACCCCCCGTTCGCCGGAGGCGCATCGGCCAAGAACCCGCCCGGACCGGCGTCGCCGGAAAAACCGTCAGCCGCGTCCCAAGTAAAAACTTTCAACCCCTTCGAACCCAAACCCAATCTTCCTCAATCGGGAATGCTGGTTTTGGTCCTTCTTTCTCTTCTGGCGGGGCTGTTCAGTTTCCTGTCCCCCTGCACCCTGCCCATTCTGCCGGCTTACTTCGCCATCACCGCGCAGACCGAGCGGACCCGCATGGCCCTCATGTCGGTGACATTTTTCCTTGGGCTGGCGACGTTGTTCGTCCTCATGGGGGCCTCCGCCAGCTTCATGGGGCAACTTCTGCGCGATTACCTGTTTTCTCTCACTACGGCCGGCGGCGTCCTGGTCGCTGGATTCGGGGTGATGACGCTTTTCGGCAAAGGCTTTTCGGGCGCCAATTTCCGGCAGAAACCCGCGTCCTCCTTCACGGGTTTTTTCCTGTTCGGCGCGACTTTCGCGCTGGGCTGGACGCCGTGCGTGGGACCCGTCCTCTCCGGAATCCTCATCCTCGCCGCCTCGGACAAAACCGTCCTCCAGGGGATGACCCTGCTCTTCTTCTACGCGCTTGGACTGGGCTCCCCGCTGATCGTGATTTCCACGTTTTTCGGCCACCTCAAAAAGGACGGCCTGTTCTGGAGGATCCTCCGCGGCAAGGGCTGGGACGTTAAAATCGGCAACCGGACGCTTCCGCTCCACACCACGAACCTGTTCAGCGGCGCGCTCCTCGTCTTTTTAGGAGTCGCCCTGGCCATGGGATACATGACCTACGTCAACAACCTGGTCCCCATCGAGATCCAGGTGTGGTTCGGCGCCTACGAGGAAAAAATCCTCCATTGGTTCATGTGACCCCTCGCCGCGCCCCCCGGAAGGCCCCGGACAAACTTTTGCGCGCATAATCCCGATTGCGGACAACGATTGAAATTTGCTAGAATGACCGCGAATTAACGCAGACAAACGAGAAACCAGAAACCCCCTTATGAAAAACATAGCCTCTCTCCTGGTCCTGGCGTTTTTTCTCGCCTCCTGTTCCGGCGCCGAAACCATCGTCAAAAAGAAATGGGACGCGCATGAGAACACCCTGGCCCTCGTCGATCTGTCCGCGCGCGAGGACGGCTTCATGGACGCCGGAACGCGTCTGGTCAACGCCCTCGAGGAATCCCTGGCGGACACGGTTTTCGTTTTAAAAAGCGAGCAACCCCGGTATCAGATCAAATTCAAGGTCACCAAATATCAGGAAGGCAACCTCCTCACGCGCCTCGCCACGATGGGTCTGGCGGAATCCTCCCGCGCCGAGTTGCAGGTCAAGGTCGCCCTGTTCGAGGGCAAAACCATGGTGGGGGCCTGGGAGGTGAACTCCTGGGTCAAAGGCGGGGTTTCCAAGAACGCCCTGTTCAAGAAAGCCTCCAAGGAAATCGTCGACCACCTCAAGGGGAATTGACCCCGGTCTTCCCGGGAGACCGGCCCGCTCGACCCGTAGCGGCAATCCCGCCGCCCTTTTTGTCATCCTGAGCGCCAGCGAAGGATCCCGTCTCCGAAACCCATAACCCAGCGACCGCGCCAGACCCTCATCAGGCAAAGACCCGACTCCCTCGCTTTAGCCTACTATATCCAGTTGGAAATCAGTTGCAGGACAAATCCGAAGGTCAGGAGCAGGAGCCCTGTTTTCATCTTCGCATATTTACTGACGCCCCATGTTTGGTATTCCTTGGTTTCATTCACCTTCTGCCCAACTACAATATCGCCAAGGTTGACACCCACTGAAACACCGTACGGCTCTCCCTTGAATTGCCGGACGACCTCCCAAGCAACGAGCCATGCGCCAGCAATATCGAACAAGAGACCGATCGAATTAACGATGGCCGCGAAATTTGTGAAAATCCATTGCATGCTAAACCTTGGCTGAAGGGTCGAGTCCATAATTGACGCTTTTTTCTACTCGCTGGAATGGTTTTGCTTTCAACTCCGGCATAGAGGAGCCTGTAGTTGTTCGACCTTCAACCCCAAGGCCCGGGCCAGTTTTTCGAGCGTTGACTTGCGGGGTTTGGCGTCCGAACTCTCCAGTTGTGACAGGGCGGCCTGCGTTATCCGCGCCCGTTTGGCGACGTCGGCTTGCGTCAGCCCCAGATATTCCCGCCAGGCGCGTATCAGAGGGACGTTGTTCACCACGTTCGCCCGGACGACCTCATGGGGAATAGCGTTTTTTTTCGACGGTTTTGCGATAAGACGCACAAAATCTTTATACGGTATCACGGCAAAGGCGGGTTCGCCGTTTTGCTCGATGATCTGGTAATCAATACGTGTCTTCATTGCGGATTTTCACCTCCTGAACCTCGATTATTTTAAGACTCCGTTCAACCTCGAAAATTACGCGCCAACGCCCCACCCTCAGGCGGTAATCGTCGCGGTTTTGCAGACGGGCCACATTTCCGGCGCCGGGGAAGTGTTTCAACGTCTCGACGGCATCGATGATCTGGGTTCTTGTTTCCCGGTCCTTGATCTTCTTGACTTGCCGGAAAGCTTTTACCGTCCACTCGATATTATACATATCTTATAATATAAGATAAATAGGATCGCCAGAAAAACAATCGAAGGGTGAGGTGTTTACATGATGCTTTCCCCCCTCCTGTCGCCCCAGGCGGGGCTCCCGGCAAGAAGAAGGAAAACCGGATTTGTGCAAAGTTCTCCTTATCTACTGGGCGCGCGTTTCTTGCGCTTTTGCCGGGCGGGGGGTTGGGTTTTCCGGCGGGGCTGGCTTCGTGGGGCCCTGCGCGCGGGGGTTTTCTTACCGGTCCGCGAGATTCCGTCTTTTCTCGCCTCGACCTGCTTTTCCAGGATTTCGTCGACTTTGTCGATGAGGTCGTTGCGTTCCTGGTTCGTCGCGTCGATCCGCCGCTTGACGGCGACGATCTGTTTGTCCTCAAGGTCGGGCCTTCGTACCTCGTCTTCCAAATGCCACAGGCGGATATTGCGTAGCGCCAGTTCGCCGATCGCTTCGCCCAGGGCGCCGATCCGGCCGGCGGGTTTCGCGTCGCGGTTCAAATACAACTTGACCTTTTCGTCGCGTATCTTGACTCTGCCCGCGAACGCGGCGGCCAAAAACGCGTCGATTTCGTTTGCCAGGTCCTTCTGCTGTCTGGCGACCAAGTCCCTCTTCGCCCGCAAGTGCGGCGCCTCGGGGTCGGCATCGCCTTTTTGCTCGATGAGTTCGTCGAGGTGCCAAAGGCGCAGGTTTTTGATGGATAGTTTATCGACCAGACTGCCTAATGTTTCCGCCATATGCTCTCGCCCCCTTGCAAAGGGGGCCGGGGGGATTCCTGTTATTCTCCGCGGGGAGTAATTTACTGAAACTCTTCCGCGACCGGGCGCGTTATCCGGCGTAACCTAACATAAATTCCTGCCGTCCGGCAACGGCTATCGGAGCGCGGCGCGGGTCATTTCTTGCGGATACAATAGATTCCGTCGCGCACGGTCAGCATCACGGACTCGACGCGGCCGTCGGACGCGACGATCCGGTTGAACCGGTTGATGGCCTTGTCGTGGGAATCGACGGGATCCAGGACCCTGCCGCTCCACAACACGTTGTCGGCCACGATCAGTCCGCCCGGGCGCAGGAGGGACAGGACCGCTTCGTAGTACAGGGGATAATTCTCCTTGTCGGCGTCGATGAACGCCATGTCGAAAGGCCCCTCCAGCGACCGGAGGGTCTCCAGCGCCGGGCCTTCGCGCAGGACGACCTTTTTCCCGTGCGGGCTCCGGGCGAAATAACGGCGCGCGAATTCGATGGCGGGCGGGTCGATCTCGCAGGTGACCAGGACGCCGTCCTCCGGGAGCGCCTCCGCCATGGACAACGCGCTGTACCCGCTGAACGTCCCGATCTCCAGGATGCGCCGCGCGCCGAGGATCTGCGCCAGCAGTTTCAGGAACCGGCCTTCGACCCGGCCCGTCAGCATGACCGGCAACTCGAGCGTTTGATGCGTCTCCTCCGCCAGACGCGACAACAGTTCTCCCTCGCCCTGGGTATGGTCGTAAGCGTACCGCTCGATCCTTTCGTCTATGAAGTTCATGGCGGACCTCCTCCGTTCGTTCAATATGCGATGATGGCGCCGTCCAGCGTCCTCCAGGCATACCAAGTGGCGACGGTCTGGTAGGGACGCCATTTTTCCCCCATGGCACGGATCCTTTTCGGAGACGGAAGCGTCCTCATCCGGTAAATGTTTTTGAGCGCCGTCCGCAGGCCCAGGTCCCCCACGGGCAGGACGTCCAGCCGGTTCAGGGAAAAAATCAAGAACATTTCCGCCGTCCACCGCCCGATGCCGTGCACGGCCGTCAACCGGTCAACGACCTCTTCATTGGTCAAATAAGGCAAACGGTGGGGCCGGATGCTCCCGTCCATGAATTTCCGGCTTAAATCCTTCAAGTAAGCCGCCTTCTGACGCGAGAGGCCGCTGGCGCGCAACGCGTCGTCCGGCAGGGGAAACACGCGTTCCGGCGTCGGAGATTTGCCGTCGAACAACGCCGCGAAGCGGGCCGTTATGGAATCGGCGGCGCGGGTGGAAATCTGCTGGGCGATGATGGCCTTGCACAGGACGTAAAAATATCTTTTGTTGCGCGTCAACCGCAAGGGCCCGAACTCCCTGACGATCCGGGCCATCGCGGGGTCGCGTTTCTCGAAATGTTCCAGCAGAATCCGTTGCGAGGGGAGATGGGATGTCGGCATGCGTCGGTCTCCCGGATTTATTCCGCCTGCACGACCCGCAGGTTTTTCAAGTTGGAGGATTCGCGGATCTTGCGGAGCCCCGTTTCGCCGATCTTGTTTCCGTAAAGGTCCAGATTGGCGAGATTCGCCAAAGTCCCGGAACCGGCGAGGGCGTCCGCGGCGCGGTCGTCGAGCCCGTTGTGAGAAAGCGACAGGACCCGCACGCTCGACAGGATTGGCGAGCCCGCCAGCGCGGCAAGTCCCTCGTAACCCAGGCGCGTCCTCTGCAGATAAAGTTCCCGCAGGTCGCGGAGCGAGCGGGAACGGGCCAGGGCCGCAATCCCGTCCGGCCCCAAGGGATTGGCCTTGAGATACAGGACCTCAAGACCGGAGAGGGTTTCCGAGGTTGCCAGGGCCTCCGCGCCCGCCGGCCCAATGAAGTTGCGTTGGAGGTAGAGCCGCCGGAGCCTCTTGAGGAACGGGGAATTGGCCAGCGCCCGGACCGCGCGGTCGGTCAGCTTGTTGCTTGACAGGGAAAGAGAAACCAGGTTGGAGAGCGCTTCCGCCCCGGAAAGGATTTCCACCCCCTCGTCGCCGAACTCGTTGCCATCCAACTCCAGGACCTTGACCTTGCGCAGTCGCGGATAATCCGCGAGGTCCAGCAATTCCTCGCGGACCACTTCCTTGCCGTTCAATTCCAGCTTGAACCTGGGCTCGTCGCCGGTCTCCGCCAGGGAAAAGGTTTCCGTTTCGTTGACGGACATGGGAGAGCCGTCCCCCTCCTCGGACACGAGCGACATGCTGTTGCGGACCAGGCTCTCGAAGAGGGGGCTTTCCATATCAGATCCAGGCCATTTCCTTAAAGCGCCGTATGATGTACATGGCCGTCTCCCCGGGCTTTCCGCGGGTGGTATCGACGAGCATGTCCGCCGCGGCGCGGTATTTGTCCGCCCGCTCCTCGATGATCTGCCTCTGCTCCTCCTCGAAGGACAGGCCTTCCTTGAGAGGAGGACGGTTGGGATCGCGATGAATTCTTTTGAGGATGGCCTCAAAACTGGCGGTCAGCAACACCGTTTTCCCGTTTTTCCGCAGGTTGCGGACATTGCGGTCGTCCAAAACCACGCCGCCGCCGCAATCGATGATCGCGTCGTTCTCCCGGCCGGAGACTTCCTCCACGACGCGGCGTTCGATTTCGCGAAACCCGGGCCAGCCCAATTCGCCAACGATTTGGGGGACAGGCATGCCCGCCGATTCGACGATCAATTCGTCGATGCAGAAAAGTTTTCGTTTTAGGTTTTTGGCCAGAAACCTGGCCACGGAGCTTTTCCCGGTCCCCCGGTACCCCAGCAACACGATATTCATGGAAAGACTTTCGCCATTTCAGCGGAACCGGGCGCCCGCGCCTCGAACGGACGCTACGGTAAAAAAACCCGGAACGCCGCGAAGCGGGGGCATGACCCCCGTCTCGAAAAGGTTAGAATATTTCGCGGTCCGATGCAAATGAATCCGTCTCGGCGGCCCTCGCCTTCCGGACCCGGGGGTATCCCTTGAATATGCCCGGCCGGAGCGCCACTTGTGATATAATCCCCGCGGACTTTCTTAATAACTCAAAACCTAGGAAAGGGTAGAACCGTGAAAACTTCAATTAGCGCCGTTTTGGCCGTGGTTACGCTCTTGTGGTCCGTCCCCGGGTTTTCCCAAGTAATGGATACGGAACAATTAAAATCCTCGTGCCAGGAAAAAAAGACCGCCGACGCATGCTTTGAATTGGGCGAAAAATATCGCGTAGTGGAAATGGACAACAAAACCGCGTTAGAATATTTCCTTCAGGGGTGCGAACTGAAGCACATGACAAGTTGCGTCCATGCGGGAATTTTGACCGAAGTCAAAGGGACCCAAAACAGCCCGGAATGGAAAAAGGCGGCGGAGCTTTTCGAGACGGCCTGCAACGAACACCACGACAAGGGCTGTTTTGAGCTGGGCGCCTTGAAATACCGGGAAGGCCGGTCCAAGAAGGCCACGGAATATTTCAAGATCGCCTGCGAGTACGGCAACAAGATCGCTTGCAACAATATGAAAAAATTCGAAAAATAAAGCATGCGGAAACCGATTAAAAACTGGGAAGAACTGATCAACGACGGCGAACAATATGGCGACGGCAAAGCCGAGTTATCGCCCGCGGAAAAGACCATCGTCGAATGCATCAAGGACAAGACCGTCCTTAAAATCCAGGACAGATACGCCTTCTCCAAAACCGGCCAAACTCTGGGAGAAGAACATGGCAGGGAACTCGGGAAACTGCTGGCCGGCTTTTCGGCCCTGAAGACCATCTCCTCCCTGATCGTGACCCACAACGATCTCGGCCCCGAAGGGGCGAGGCGCCTTTCGGAATCCTCCATCCTCACCCAGATCGTTTATCTGCACCTCGGTTCCAACAACCTGGGCGACGAAGGGGTCAAAATCCTGTCGCAAGCGCGGATTTTCTCCAACGTCGAAATCCTGAACCTGGAGTGCAACGGCATTACCGCCGAGGGCGCCAAGGCGCTCGCCGATTCGCCGGTCTTCGCCAAAGTGACGTCCCTGAACCTGGTGGACAACCGGGTGGGAGACGAAGGGGCCATGGCCATCGCCAATTCCGATACCCTGCGCAACCTGACCTATCTGCACCTGGGGGGCAACCGGATCAAGTCCGAGGAAGCCCGGGCGGCCCTTAAAAACTCTCCGAAATTGACCCGCCTGCAAACGCTGAAAATCTTTTGACCCCGCCGGGCTCCGCTTGCCCTTATTGTATCGCGGTCATTCCACGTCGACGATCACCAGGGTGTAATCGTCGATAAAACCCGCTCCGCGGGTGAAGTCGCCGACGACCTCCATCAATCGCTTGCCCAGTTTTTGGGCGTCCAAGGTCCTGCCCTGCTCCTTGATGGTCTCGAGGAACCGGGGGACGCCGAAAAACTCTCCGCGCGGGTCCCGGGCTTCGGTGATCCCGTCCGTGTAGAGGACCAGCTTGCTGTTGAGAGGGAGGCAAACCTCCGCTTCGCCGATCGGATTCTCCGGCCGGATCATGAGCGGAAACCCCTTGTCCACCCATAAATCCAGGACCTCCCCCGTATTACAGTCGAAAAGATAGCAGGGATGATGGCCCGCCGAGGCGTAAGTCATCCGGCGGGTCGGGAGATGGATGACGCCGTAAAAGGCGGTGATGAAATCCCCGGTCTTCACGTTTTCGCACAGGATGGCGTTCAACCGCTCCAAAACCTCCCGCGGGGATTGGACCTTCGACAGGTGAGACCTCAACACGATCCGCATCATCGCCATGATGACGGCGGCCGGGGTGCCGTGGCCCGAGACGTCGGCCACCAGCGCGCCGAGACGCTCGTCGTCGATCCGGATGAAATCGTAATAGTCGCCGCCCGCCTTGGAGGACGGCTGGTAATCCGAGAAAAACCGGAAGCCGGGAATGTCCGGCGGGCTCTGACTCAGCAGGCTCCTTTGGATGTTGGCGATGATGTCCCGCTCCCGCTCGATCTGCGCGTTGGCCTCCGCCAGCTGGTTGTAGAGACGCCGGGTGCGCAGGCCGGCGTTGACCCGCGCCAGCAACTCCTCCGGCTGAAACGGCTTGGTCAAATAATCCTCCGCGCCGCTGTCGAGCCCCTCCTTGATGCTTTTCAGGTCGCTCTTGCCGGTTATGAAAATGATGGGCGTGAAGGCGGCGCCGCGCATCCCCTTGATACGCCGGCAGGCTTCGTAACCGTCCATCACCGGCATCTCCACGTCCAGGAGGACCATGTCCGGCTTTTTCTCCCGGAACGCTTGCACGGCCTCAAGGCCGTTGCCCGCCGCAAGGACATCGAAATCCCGCTTCAAGATTTCCCGGATCAGGCGGACAACGACCTGCGAATCGTCGACGACAAGAATGGTGGGTCTCTCGGTAATGGAATTGGCGCTCTTTTTACTTTTCAAATGCATGGCGGAACCGGAAATATCCCGCAAGATAACGAATCATGACGGACGCGTTTGAAATTTAACGAGAAACGCGAAAAACCATCAATTCTTTTGAAAAATCGCCTCTTAAAGCCGGAGGAATTTTCTCAAAATAGCTCAAAATGTGATACCCTTCATTCTATAAAAGCTCGGAAGCCTCTTATCGGAGAAACCGTTTATCATGACCAGCGCTCCAAAGGGCAAGCCATCCGCCAAACCTTCAAAACCCAAATCGACTAAAACAGACGAGGCGCGGCCCAAAGATCCTCTCGACGAACTGTCCGCGGGCACGCGCAAGGCGCTGGAAGAAAGGTATTCCCCCGAGGAATTGAAAAAATACCTGAATACCCTGAAAAAGAAAAAGTAAAGCAAGGACCGGTCCCTCGCCGTTTCCCGGACCTTCTTTGTCCGGGAACCCGCCCCCCGGAAAACCGTTATCGCGACAGGCACTCGATCAACTTGTCGTCCTCGAAAATATTCTGCATGGCCAGCGAAAGGGTCAGATTGATCAGTTTCTCGTTCGGGAACCTGCCCGCGAGGACCCGGTGGCTCTCATCCTTGGCGGCCTTGTAGACGCGGACATATTTCCCCTCCAGACCCCGGCAGGAAACCCTCAGGACCACCTGCATCCGCTCGTTGATTTGGGACATCTTCTGGGAAAACGATTCCTTCATCCGGAGGATCTCGACTCTCATCGCGCGCGCCTTTTCCTCCGGGAAAGACTTGGGCCGGAACTGCAACTCCCGCAAGCCATCCCGGACCTTCGCGTTGATGGTTTCGGCGACGTTGGCGTCGGAACGGATCTCGAACTTGCTGAGGTTGATCAGCCGGGCGCTGGAACCGATCGTTTTGTCCGGCCGCAGGTCCACGACTTTCACTCCCACGCTCTTGCCCGAACCGACATGGGAAGGATTGACATACAACTCGGGGTCCACCGTCACCTTGAACTGCCGGGCGCATCCGCAAGCCGCGACCAAGACCAGCAGGAGAACGAGTTTTTGCGCGATCCGGATTACTCGGCAAAAACCGGTCCGCCTCGGCGCGCTCAAGGGGGTCAAGCTCATGAGTGATTGGGCCGGATCAGGTCCGGATTGGAATAATTGACGCGGCCAGGCGTGTTTTCAGCGCCCTCGTACAGGACAAGCTTTCGCAGGTTGGAAAGGGATTTGGACTGGCGTAAGGCCTCGGCCCCCTCGCCGGTAAAATAATTGCGCCCGACATACAGCTCGTCGAGCCCCGCAAGCGACGCCGCCTGGGCCAGCGCCTTCGCGCCTTCGTCGCCGATGGCGTTGGCCGTCAAGCGCAATACCCGCAATTGGCCCAGGTTCCGGGCCTCGGCCAGGCTTTTCGCGCCCTCGTCGCTCAATTTATTCGACGAGAGGTCCAACTCCTCCAGCAGGGGCGCGAACCTCGCTTTCAACAACTCCTTGAGGCCCGCGTCGTCGATGTAGCTTCGCTCCAGGTCCAGTCTTTTGAGACGGGACAGGACCTCGCTCTCGCCAAGGGCCTTGGCGGAGCCGTTGCCGACCTGGTTCCAACCCAGCGAAAGGGCTTCCAGACAACCGAGGTTGGGCGACTTCGCGAGATGGCTTATGGAAGCGTCCGAAAGACGGTTGTCGTTCAGGGACAGGACCCGGAGGCTTTTCACCCTGAGGGAGGCGGATTGCGCCAGGTGGAGCGCGCCATCGTCCGTGATGAAGTTGACGCCGAGGCGAAGCTCCTCCAGACGTTCCAACACGGGAGATTCGAACAAAATTTTCAGGGCCTCGTTCCCGATCTGATTATCGCCGAGGTCCAGGGACCTTACCGGCCGCATCAGTTCCAAACGGGAAAGTATGGACGCCTCGTCCGTAGCGATGAACCGGCCGCGCAGGTCGAGGACCGCGGGGTCTTTCCTCAACCCCTCCCGGACGACCCCCTCCAGTCTTTCCGTCTTCTCCTCAAGGGAGGGCGCCTCTTTTTCGTATTCGGCTCCTCCGCCGCGAATGATTCCCATGGCTCATTCCTCTAAAACTTGACGAACGAATGTCGTCAGGACCGCGGATGCCGCGCGCTACTCGAGCGGCCTGTCGCCTTTTTGAGACTCGAGCTTCTCGATCCGTTCCCGCAACAAATCGATTTGCGTCTGCAAATCGGGGATGATGGACAAAAGGGCCGTGTGCAACAATTTGTACTCCATCTCGTCGATTTCGGTCGCGGCCACTTCCTTGATAAACTCCGCGTCCAGCAGGTCGTCCCGGAACTTTTTGCTGTTCTCCTCCCATTTCTTCACAAGTTCCTCGGGCGGTTTTTTGTATTTTTTATACCTCTCGTTAAACTCTTTCTCAAAGTCGGCGAAATTAAACTCCATGATCGCAATCCTCCTGAAAAACGCTTGCCCGGCCAACGCGCCGTTTGGATCCAACGCCGCCTCGCGCTGACGCCGGGGCGGGAACCTTTTTCCGGCGATCGCCACGGCGGCGCGTAATTTCCGGGAAACATCCTAATTTTACAAGGGAACCCGGGCGTTCTCAAATATTTAAACCCCGGCGAAAAACAAACAAAAATTAAAACCAATAAAAACAATCAGCTAGCATGTTTTCCCGCAAAGACAAAAGCGTTCCTCAAGCCATTTATGTTGCCCGAACATACACATAAATGACCTGAAAAATTAAAATACTTTAATAAACCATTAACTTCCGTTTAATCTTCGCTCTTTAAAATGAGCGGAAATATTTGGACCGTTTCCCTTGCCCTTTCAATCCCGCAACGGAGGTATTTCGCATCATGACATTTTTCAAGACATTGGACATCCGCGGTCTTTCCTTCTTCAACGCCATGGACCTGGCGAGCAAAGCGTGCCGGGACATCGACAGGAACGGCATCCTCGAAATCATCCTGGACAAGAAAAAGAATTTTACGGACGACTTTAAAAGGTGGGCCTCGTCCAAAGGATATAAAACCTCGGACATCGACGAAGACTACCGGATGACGCGGCTGTTCATCAAGAAAGACGCGCCGAAAACGAGGAAATAACCCGGCCCTTCTCCCAAGCGCCGGCTTTCCCGAATTTCTTACTCAGGCCTCCTCCCATTCCTGAGTTGAAACTCTCTCCCCCAGGAAGGAAAGCCGGCGTTGTTTTTCTCCCGACTCCAGGGAAACCGTCCTTCCCGGACGGACGGAACGTCCGCCGGCAAAACGCGTTCCGGCGCGCGGACGATCAAGCCGCCGTGTCGGGTTTTTTCCCATGAGCGGACGGCCGGTTTTTTTCGTATAAAATACGCAACCCCTCGAGGGTCAGGAACGGGTCGAAGATCTCGATGGTTTCCGTCTTGGAAGCGATCAACTGGCCGTTGCCCCCCGTGGCGATGGCGCGGGCCTTCTGCCCCAACTCGTCGCGGAACCGCGCGACCATCGAATCGATCATCCCCACAAACCCGTAAACCGCTCCGGACTGGATGCTCTCCACCGTGGACTTGCCTATCGCCTGCCCCGGCGCGGTCAAATCCACCCTGGGAAGCTTCGCGGTGTTTCTGAACAACGCCTCGAGGGAAATCTGGACGCCGGGGAAAATCGCCCCGCCCAGGTACTCGCCCTTTTTGGACACGGCGTCGAAGGTGGTGGCCGTGCCGAAATCGACGATGATCAAGGGGCCTCCGTATTTCTCAAAACCCGCCACGGCGTTGACGATGCGGTCGGCCCCCACCTCCGCCGGGTTGCGGTACAGGATGGGAAGGCCGGTCTTGATCCCCGGCCCCACGATCAGCGGGACGCAGGAAAAATACTTGCGCGACATCTCCTCCAGAATGGGGATCAAGGGAGGGACCACGCAGGAAATCACGATGGCGTCGATCGTCTCGGCGTCGGCCTTGTTCAACATGATGAACTCCTTGATCAGGACCCAGTATTCATCCGCCGTCCGGTTCCACTCGGTGCGGATGCGCCAGTGGGTCAAGAGTTTATCGTCGAGAAACAGACCGATCACGTTGTTCGAGTTGCCGACGTCGATTGCGAGTAACATACGTTTCCTTCCGTTTGGGCTTTTTTTGAACCTAAAATAGCAGAGGCGCGACCGATTGGCAATCCCAGCGTGCCGCTGGACCCAACAGGCCGGGCTTGCTCCGCGCTCAAGCGATCATCGACGGCAATCCGAGTCGAGCTGATAGCCGGCGGAGGCTCTCCGTCCAGCGTGCCGCTGGACTTGACGCCGCCCCCGGCTGACGCCGAGGCGGAAATCGCGTTCCGGCGGTCGCGAAGGGTCATCACTACGGCGCCCCGGACCTTTAATGTTTGCCTCGCCGGATGAACTCGATTATGATGTCTTCATACCCAACTTGGAGAACCGGATGAGACACATCATGGCGCTAACCCTTGTTCAATTGATCGCCGCCGTTATCCTGCTATGCGGCGAGGCGCGGGCGGAATACGTTTGCGTCGAAGGCGATTGCGTCGGCGGCGAGGGAAAGTTGGTCCTCAAGGACAGCGCCGGAAGCATGGAGGGCCGCTTTTGGAACGGCGAACTGATCAAGGGGAAAGCCGTTTTCCCCAACGGCGACGTCTTCGAAGGCTGGTTTAAGAACAACATGCTGGTCAACGGGACCAAGCGGTTCCAAGACGGGACGGTCCAGGAGGGCAAGTTTCTTCATAATATGCTGGTGGACGGCAAGGTCACATATCCCAACGGTTCCACCCGCGCCATGAAAATGAAGGTGTTTGGCGATATGCCATGACGACGCGTCCGGCCGACGCGCGCATCTGTCCTTGGGTCTGGCTCTTTCGGGTTGAAAACCCGTCGTAGGCGTCTGGAGTTTTCTCCATCAGGAGAATTCCATGTCCAGTTCCCCCGTTTTTTTGTCCGGCGGTTTCCTCCGCCAAGTCCCGTTTCTTATCGCGGCGCTCCTTGCGGGAATGCTGTCGTGGTTCCCCGCGCCGGCCGTTCCCGGCGCGGAAGCCGCCGGACTTCCTCTCCCGGAGGGCAAACCGCCCGGCTGGGAAGGGTGGTACGCCGCCTCGCCGGAAGAGGGGACGAAAATCCATTTGTATTTTTTCTGGTCGGGCAAATGTCCGCACTGCCTGCGCGCCAAGCCTTTCGTCGAGTCCCTCCGGTCCGCGTATCCCTGGCTCGCCGTCCACTCCCTCGAACTTGGCGAGTCGCGCGAAAACGCCGAACTGTATCTGAAAATCGCCTCGGCCCTTGGGGAGAAAGCGAAATCCGTCCCCGCCTTCCTGTTCTGCGAACGTCTTCACGCCGGGTATGACGACGAGCGCAACGCCGGCGTTTTTCTGAAAAACCAACTCCTCGTCTGCAGGCAAAACCTCCTCGCGAACGTTTCATCCGGGTCGGGGAAACCTCTGCCGGACGCGGGAAAAACTCCGCTTGTCCTGCCCTTCATGGGACAGATCGACCCTTCCGCGCTCTCTCTTCCGGCCCTGCCCCTGATCGTCGCCGGGATGGACGCGTTCAATCCCTGCGCCTTTTTCGTCCTGTTGTTTCTGTTGAGCCTGCTGGTCCACACGCGGAGCCGGGCGAAAATGGCGTTCATCGGCGGGACCTTCGTGCTCTTCTCCGGGCTCGTTTATTTCATTTTCATGGCCGCGTGGCTGAACGTGTTTTTGCTCATGGGAGAATTAAAAGCCGTCACCGTCCTTGCCGGGGCCGTCGCCGCGACCCTCGCCCTGGTCAACATCAAGGATTATTTCTTTTTTGGGAAAGGGCCGAGCCTGTCCATCCCGGAAAACGGCGAATCGGAAACCGAAACAACCCGGGTTCCTCTAGCCGGGGAGGGTCGGCCCCAAATCGCCCGGGAGAATTGATACAATGAAGATGAAGAGGACGTTCACATTTAACCGTTCCGTGGAATGGAACCTTCAAAGGAGGGAGAAAAAATCATGACGGCAAGCAAAAACACGGATTTTGAAAATACGGGGGCCCAAAGGGCCGAACAAATTCTCGCTTTTCTCGACAACGCCGGAAACTACCTTTGGGGGATGAAAAAGACTTTCGAAATCCTCGCTGAAAAAGCGTTTGCCAAAACCATGGAAGAAACGCGAGGCTTTTACGGGAAACTCTCGGCGCTGGATTTTATCTTCGGCGGGATGAGCGCGACGGCTTTGTTCCTGTCAGGCATGGTCTTTCTTTCCGGCATCGGCGTGACGGCCTATCAGGCCGTTCTCTGGTTGAGAGACGGGGTTTGGTCCCAACTGCCCCTGCTGGCCTTGTTCGACTACTTTTTCGAAGGGTCGGCCCTCCAGGCCTGGCTTCAAAAACCCGAGTCCTGGTATGGGCTTCATGAAATCGTCAGTTGGTTGTTGGAGAATGTCCCGCTTTCCCTGGCCTGCGTCGCGGCGGGCGGGCTGGCGATTTTCCTGGTGACGAGCGTTATGGCGATGGCGGGAGGTTTCCGTTACTACCAGTTCAAACACCCGCAAAAACGCTGACCGTCCGGCCAGCGGCGTATCGCCGCGGATAATTCCGCCTCGCGCTGGCGCCGAGGCGGCGTTTGTCCGCCATCCGGATCGAGCCCGTTGGGTCCAGCGCCGCGCTGGGGACGGTCATTCGCCGGCATCTTCGGGGAAGACCAGCTTATCCAGGTCCACATCGCCCGAACAGGCGACGAACGGGTTGTTCTCGATGTCGGGCTTGTTGTAGACGGGCTCGGCCCGGGTCGCGAGGTCCACGATACGGCAACCGCTTTCCTTGCCGAGGACATGTCCCGCGGCCGTGTCCCATTCCTTGGAGCGGTTGAGCCCGGCATAGACGTTCACGACCCCCTGCGCCAGCCGGGGAAAACGGATGGCCGAACTCATGGTGCGGCTTTGCGCGATGGCATTCAGGCGCGCGAACCGCTCGATCGCCGGGGAATCGTGATGCCAGCTTCGGGCGATGGTGTATTCGGCGAGACGGTACATGGGCAGACGGACGGGCCCGTCCCCGGCCCGCAGATAATAAGCCCCCTTGCCTTCCTCCCCGTAAAACAGCTCGTCGAGGGCGGGGACGTAAATCGCCCCCAAAACGGGCCGCCGGTCTTTTATCAACGCAATATTGATCGTGAACTCGTCGTTCCCGGCGATGAAGTCCTTCGTGCCGTCCAGAGGGTCGATCAGGAAAAACTCCTCCCAGTCCTTCCGTTCCTCGTAGGCGACCTCGGACTCCTCGGACACGGTCGAAACTTTAAAACTTTTTTCCAGGGATTCGCATATATAATCGTTGGAAGCGATGTCGGCCTGGGTCACTGGGGACAAGTCTTCCTTGATTGTCACGCCCAGATCGCCGGAGCGGTAATAGCCCAGGAGGATCTTTCCCGCCCCGCGGGCGATTTCCATGATCTGTTCCATCATGATCGACGCGTTTTCCATGATTGACTCCGGTTCCGGGCGGGCGCCCTTGGGCCGTCTTCCCGCCCACATGATATCAACAGGAGCTTCCCGTGTCGCGTATTTTCCCGGCTCCGCCGCCTGCCCATGAAATTCCTGAGCCTTTTTAAAGACCTTTTCGGGGCGCTCGTCATCCGTCCCATTTTGCGGGACCCCTTCCGCGCAGGCATCGCGGTATTCGGCGTGGCCGTGGGCGTCTCGGTCTTCCTGAGCATTCAACTCGCCAACCGGCAGACCATGGCCTCCTTCAAGGAAAGCGTCGACCTCGTGGTCGGCCGGGCCGACGCGGTCGTCCACGCGGAGGGACTGGCTTTCGACGAAAAATATTTCGCCGACCTCCTGCGGTTCCGCGAATGGATCAAGGTTTATCCCGTCATCGAAGGGCACGGCGTGGAACCGGAGACCGGCGAGACGGTGGAGATCCTGGGCGTCGACCTGCTTCAAGACACGGGCATCCGCGACTTTTCCCTGAAAACCGCCGGGCGGGACCTCAAAGGTTTCATTCCCCTGGTCCTGGACCCCGCGGGCGTCATCCTGCCCGAGAAATTCATTCCCGGAACGCATTTCAAGCCGGGGGACAAAATCCGGCTCGCGATCAACGGCTCCGAAAAGCTCCTGAACGTCAACGCCATCCTCGAAAGCAAGGGCCTCGCCAAGGCCTTGAACGGCAACTTCGCGTTGATGGACATCGCCGCGGCGCAACTGGCGTTCGGCAAGATCGGCAAGCTTGACCGCATCGACGCGGCATTCCTCAAGGACCGCGACTTCGACCGGGTGCGGGGCCGGATTTCCCAGGCCCTTCCGGACTTCCTGCGCGTCGACCGGCCGCAACGCAAGAACCAGCAGGTGGAAAAAATGCTGAGGGCGTTCCAATACAACCTCTCCGCCCTCGGGTTCGTCGCCCTGCTGGTGGCCCTCTACTTGATCTACAACATGGTGGCGCTGTCCGCGGTCCGCCGCCGTTCTGAGATCGGCGTCCTGCGGGCCATGGGCGCCGGGCGCGGGCTGGTCGCCGCGATCTTTTTCATGGAGGCGGGCGTGGTGGGAGCCGCCGGGTCGCTCCTGGGAATCGGCCTCGGCTACTACTTCGCGCGCTTCGCGCTGAAAGCGGTCGCCGTCACCGTGAACAACCTGTACGTCCCGGCCAACGTCGCGGAACTGCCTTTTCATTGGACCCAGGCCAGGCCGTATTTTTTCCTGGGCCTGGGGTTGTCGTTCCTGTCCGCGATCATCCCCGCTTACGACGCCGCGACGACTCCCCCGACCCTGGTCATGCGCAGGGGCAGTTACGACCTCAAGGTTTACCGGGGCAACCGTCGTTTGACCGCGGCCGGGATATCGACCGTCCTGCTTGCGGGGATCTTCTGCCTGTTCCCTCCGGTCGGCCGTTTCCCTTATTTCGGGTTCTTCGCGGTGTTTCTGCTCATCCTGGGATTTTCCCTGCTGGCCCCGTCCATCCTGCTCGCCGCCCGGGACCGCCTGCGCGGGACCTGCAAAAAGTTGTTCGGCGGGGAGGGTTTGGTGGCCTGCATGAACCTGGCCCAAAACGTGGGGAGAAATTCGATCTCGGTTTCGTCCCTCGCCATCGCCTTCATGATGGCGATCAGCATGGGGATCATGGTCCACAGCTTCCGGCAGACGGTCGTCGTGTGGATCGGCCAGACGTTGCGCGCCGACCTGTTCGCGCGCGCGGCCGGCGGGGCGCGCCTCGACTACCAGTACGCCCTGCCCGAAAGCTCGACCGCCGGTCTCCGCGAGGTCCCCGGCGTGGCCGGGGTGGACCTCTTCCGCGCCGTCGATATCTCCTACGACGACGAACCCGCCATCCTGGCTTCCGGCGATTTCAAGACCCTGTCGCAATACGGGAACCTGGCCATCAAATCCGGCCCGCCCGCGCGGGAACTCGACCGATGGATGGCCGGGAAAAACCGCGCGCTGGTGTCGGAGCCTTTTTCCCTCAAACATCGTAAAAACCCCGGCGACCGTCTGCTTCTGGACACGCCCAACGGCAAGCTGGACCTGGAGATCGCAGGGGTCTATTACGACTACTCCCAGGAACGCGGCTACATCGTCCTCGACCGGGCGACTTATACCAAGTACTACAACGACTCCAGCATCAACAGCTTCGCGGTCTACCTCGACGACCCGGCGCGGTTGAACGACGTGCGCGGGGAAATCGCGCGGACCGTGGGCCGCGACCATAAAATTCTCGTCCGTTCCAATGCGGAACTGAAAAAGGAGGTCCTGGAGATTTTCGACAAGACCTTCGCCATCACCTACTCCCTGGAGATCATCGCCATCGGGGTCGCGGTCCTCGGCCTTTTCAACACGCTCGTTTCCCTGGTCCTCGAGCGCAAGCGCGAAATCGGCATTTTACGGTTCGCCGGGGCGTTCGCGGCGCAGGTGAAACGGATCGTGTTGATCGAGGCGGGCATTTTGGGACTGATCGGGCTGGCCATCGGCCTTACCGCGGGGATCGCCGTGTCCTACATCCTTATCTTCGTGATCAACAAGCAATCGTTCGGCTGGACCATCCAGGTCCATTTCCCCTACGCTTATATCGCGGGAGCGACGGCGTTGTTCTGGCTGGCGTCTTTTCTGGCGGGCTTGTATCCGGCGCGGCTGGCGGCCCGCCTGGAACCGGCGAAATCCGTCCGGGCGGAATGACGCCCTCGGTGTGGAATGGCCAGTTCCGGATTCTCTTCGACAACCGAGAGCGTCATTGCGAGGCCCTGCCGAAGCAATCCAGAGGCTGGATCGCCACGCTCGCTCCCGTTCGCTCGCGATGACGGATTGTTCGCCATTGAAGCCAAACCTGGCGGAACCAGCGTCACGCTGGACGACACCGCCTCAGACTGACGCCGAGGGCGGCCGGCGTGACGCCGGATTCATTACCGCCCCGGCGCAAGCGCGGGGCGGCATTGCCCACCGGGGGCATCCCCGGTGTCATCGCCGCGCCGCGTCCGGCTCAGTCCTCCGCCGCGTCCGGCCGCAAGTCCAGCAGTTTCAGTTGGAGTTTTTCCTGTCCGTTCCAATCGTTCGTCTGAATTTCGTAAACCAGGTCGAACAGGTTGCCGCGGCTGTCCAGAGACGCAAAAGCTTCGCGCATGTGGAAACCGACGGCTTCGTGATGGCTCTTTCCCTGGACCGCGCGGAAACGGACATGCTGTCCGTCCTTGCCGATGAACCGGAGGTCCTGGATGGCAACTTTTCGCGACATGAATACCGGCAGGGAGTTCCCCGCGCCAAAAGGCGACAGTTGTTGTATTTCCTTGAACATGGCCATGGAAATGTCCGCCAGGGAAAGGACGGCGTCGACGCTCACCTCCGGGACCAAGTCGCCGGGGGACAATATCCGGCGTCCCACCTCGTTCATGGCTTTTCTGAACGCGTCCACCCGGGATTGCTCGATGTTGAGGCCGGCCGCGTAGGCGTGGCCCCCGTACTGGACCAGACAGCTCGAGCACTCCCTGAACGCCTTGAAGAGGTTGAATTTGGGGATGCTCCTCGCGGACCCTTTTCCTTTCGCGTCCCTCAGGGCGATCAACACCGTCGGGCGGTAATGGGTCTGCGCCAGGCGGGCGGCCACGATGCCGATCACGCCCATGTGAAAGTTCTCCGAGGCGAGGACGATGACCCGGTCCCGTTCCAGGTCGATCTCTCGTTGCAGAAGGTATTCGGCTTCCTCCTGCGTCCATTTCTGGACCTCCTGGCGTTCCTGGTTGACATCATCCAAGGTCTGGGCCATTTTTTTCGCCTCCGGCAAGTCCGAGGCGGTGAGGAGATGCAGGCCGACGTCGGCCTTGCCCAGCCGGCCCGCGGCGTTCAACCTAGGCCCCAGGGCGAAGGCCACCGAACGGGCGTCGACGGAGCCGTTCAATCCCGCGATCGACTTGAGCGCCACCAGGCCGGGTTTGGCGGTGACCGTCATCTGTTGCAGACCGTGGCGGGAGAGGACGTGGTTCTCGCCGGCCAGCGGGGCCATGTCGGCGATGGTGCCCAGCGCGAAGAGGTCCAGATGCCGCTTCAAGTTGGGCAACTTCTCCTTTTCCCACCCCGCCTGGGCCAGGGCGCTACGCACGGCGGCCGCCAGCTTGAACACGATCCCGACGCCACTGAGAAAACGGAACGGATACCCGCAACCGGGCTGGTGCGGGTTCAACACGGCGACGGCCCTTGGCAGGCCCTCCTCGCTCAACTGGTGATGGTCGGTGACGATCACGTCCAGGCCCATCTCCCGCGCCGCGTCCACTTCGCGGACGGCGGTGATGCCGCAGTCGGCGCTGATCACCAACGAACTGCCTTCGGCCCGGATCTTGCGCAGGGCCTCGACGTTCAGCCCATAGCCCTCCTCCATGCGGTTCGGCAGGTAATAGGAAAAAGGCGTCCCCAGTTCGCGGAAGAAATGGACGAGGAACGCGGCGGCGGTGACGCCATCCACGTCGTAATCGCCGAAAACGGTGATCCGCTCTCCTCCCTGGATGGCCCGGACGACGCGGTCCGTCGCCTCCCGCATCCCCAGCATCAGGAACGGGTCGGGCAACCGCCCCAGGTCGGGCTGAATGAATACCCTCGCCTCGCCGGGGTCGGCGATACCGCGATTGACCAGGAGACGGGCGACGAGCGGGGCAATCTTCAATTCCCCGGAAAGCGCCGCGACCGTATCGGGAGAAGGGTCGGCCACCAGCCATTTTCTGTTCAGAAGAGAAAGCATGGGTAGTTCCCAACGGAGTAAGTTTTGGAGAGGACTTATGACCGCTCGGGGGAAATGTCCCGCGGCGTCCCGGTATCGCTGGGAACTGTCCCGGCGTATTCCCGCACTCCCTTGAAGGTCTTGCGGTGGATCGGGCAGGGGCCGAATTGTTTAATCCGGTCGAGATGCAGTTGCGTCCCGTATCCCCGGTGCCTGTCGAAACCGTAGTTCGGAAACTTCTCGTGGTAGACATCCATCATCCGGTCGCGGGCGACTTTGGCTATCACGGAGGCGGCGGCAATGGAAAGGCTTAAACTGTCCCCCTTGACGATGGCTTTCTGGGGCAGAGAGCTTTCGATCGTCCGGTTTCCGTCGATGAGCAGATAGTCGGCCGGGACGGGCAGTTTGGCCACCGCCTGTTTCATGGCCAGCAAGGAGGCTTGCAGGATGTTGATCTCGTCGATGACGTCCTCGCGGACAATCCCGACGCCCACGGCCAGAGCGACGACATGGATGATGGAATAATATTTTTCCCGCGCGGCGGGGGAGAGTTTTTTCGAGTCCGTCAGGCCGTCGATGGCCATGTCGGCGGGCAGGACCACCGCAGACGCCACCACCGGACCGGCCAGGGAACCTCGTCCGGCCTCGTCCACCCCGGCAATCCGGGAAAAACCCATCCCGCGCGTTTCGGTTTCGTATCTCAGCATCATAAGTCCGTTCGACGCTTCGAATCATATTGCATTCCCCAACCCCAGGCAACTTAAAACTATCGGGAGTTGAAAAACCTCGATCCGAAAACTATAATCTCAGGATGTCGCTTAAACGTCTGTCGTTTTGGGTGCTATTCGCGGTGGCGGCGCTCGCCGCCTGCGTCACCACGCCTGTTTCGCAACGTCAGGCCCTCATCTTGATCCCCTTTTCCCAGGAGGTCTCCCTGGGAAGACAGGCCTACGGCGAAGTTCTCAAGAAGGAAAAGGTATCGGAAGACGCCCATCTGACCGAAATCGCGCGGAGGGTGGCCAGGCGCATCGCCCGGATCAGCGCCATGCCCAACCTGGAGTGGGAAGCCGAGTTGCTGGACTCCAAACAGCAAAACGCATTCGCCTTGCCGGGGGGGAAAATCGCGGTTTATACGGGGATATTGCCGGTCTGCCGGAACGAGGCGGGCCTGGCGGCGGTGCTGAGCCACGAAGTAGCCCATGTCATCGCGCGGCACGGCGCTCAGCGGATGTCCCAGCAACTGCTCGTCACCGGCGCCCTGACCGCGGCCTCGATCAGCCTGGCGACCCACAGGGACCGGAACGTGATCATGGGCGCGTTGGGACTGGGAGTCCTCTATGGCATCACCCTGCCGTTCAGCCGTTCCGACGAATCGGAGGCGGACGAAATCGGGTTGGTCTACATGGCGCGGGCCGGGTATGACCCCAACGAGGCGTTGAGGTTCTGGACGCGGTTCGCGGCGGAAAAGAAAGGCGAGTCTCCGCCGGAGTTCATGTCCACGCACCCCGCGGACGAAACCCGGATCAAGCAGATCCAGAACCGTTTGCCGGCGGCCTTGAGGGAATATCAACTCGCGGCGGAAAAACTGGGGCTGGGGGAGACGTTCGATATCAAACCGGAACCTGACCGTAGCCGCGGAGAAAAGACGAGACCGAAAGATTGAGGCAAGACGGGTTTCCGGCGTGACGCCGGATTCAATGCCGCCTCAGGCTGACCCGGGGCAACCGGGCAAACGCCCGGAGGCGACACGGCGATACGCCCCCCTTGCAAAGGGGGGATTTATCTTCCGCTGTTTCGTAATAACGACTCCAGTTACGCCGTTTTTTCCGCCTTGACCTTGCCCGCTTTGTTGGCGGCAACTTGCGCGGCGGACGGCGTTTTCACTTCCTTCAACCGGGCGGCCTTCCCCTTGAGTTTCCTCATATAGTACAACTTGGCCCGGCGCACCCGGCCATGTTTTACGACTTCCACCTTTTCGACGCCGGGGGAATGGATGGGGAAAATCCGCTCCACGCCCACCCCGAAGGAAATCTTGCGCACGGTGACGTTCTTGCGGATGCCGACGCCGCCCATGCGGATGACGATCCCCTCAATCATCTGGGTGCGTTCTTTTTCCCCTTCCACAATCCGTATGTACACCTTCACGGTGTCGCCCACGCGGATATCGGGCAGGTCTTTTTTCATTTGTTGGGATTCGATCTGTTGAATCAAATTCATTTTTGGATTCTCCTTTTTCCGGTAAATTTCTTCCGCCTAAGCGAAACAACTGTGGATCGTTCAAACCTATCTGCAAATTCCGATTTAACGCCAGTCCGGACCCGCCCCGGCGAGTAACGCAAATCCCCCCACCCCCCTTTACAAGGGGGAGGCAACGCTGGCTCCAGCGGCGCGCTGGTCAACCTTCCCTTTTTGCCAACAACCGGTCCAGGATGATGGCAATCGCCGCCCGGACGGGCAAATGATTGAACCCGTTGACCCCCTCGATGGGGGCGAGCACATGATCGGCGCCGCGGACCACGCTTTCCTCCAAACCCCAGCCGGTGCCAAACACGAGGAGAAACTGGCCTCCCGTTTTCACTTCTTCCCGCATCCGCTCATACCCGACGCTCTGGGGAAACTGTTTCGCGTCGGTGACGATGGTTTTGGGCTTTTCGCCGGCGGTTTGGGCGATGTCCTCGACTGCGTCCGCCAGCAGGCTTTTCACGCGCGTCTTGAGGAGCGCCTCCTTGCGCGTCGGGTTATACCGGGCGCCGAACCCGCTCAACCAATGTTCGACGATCCTCTCCACCAGGCGCTGTTGCGTTTGCAGGGGGGTGATCACGTAAAATCCCCCCACGCCGTAAGTGCGCCCGATCCGCGCGATGTCGTGGACATCCAGCGTGGTCACCGACGAGGCGACGATTTCGCCCGTCTTGTTGTACACGGGGAAATGCACCACCGCCAGGTGAATATTCGAGTTGGACCCTTCGACCAAGTTATTCCGTTCCCCGCCAACGTGCCGTTGGATCCAATGCCGCCTCAGGCTAACGCCGAGGCGGGAATTGCGTTCCGGAAATCGCGGCACGTCATGGTCTTACCTCCAGGCGCCTGCCCGACCATGGCAAAAATCCCCCCGCTCCCCTTTGCAAGGGGGAGCAAACCCAATGCGTGGAACCTATCCCGGGCCCTCAAGGTTTTTCATGAGGTCGGGCCTCCGCCGGGAGGTCTTTTCCAGCGCCTGCGCGCATTGCCATTCCCGTATCTTTTTGGGGTCTCCCGAGACCAGGACCTCCGGCGCCTTCAGGCCGCGGAAATCGCGCGGCCGGGTGTACTGGGGGTATTCCAGCAAGGAGGACGAGAACGATTCCTCCTTCAAGGAATTCTCGTCGCCGACCACGCCGGGGACCAACCGCGACACGGCCTCGATCACCGCCAGGGCCGGGACTTCTCCGCCGGACAAAACGTAATCGCCTATGGAAATTTCCTCATCGACAAAATGGAGAGCGACCCGCTCGTCCACCCCTTCGTAGCGTCCGCACACGACGATCAGTTCCTCCTCCCGCGACAGCTCCCACGCCTTCTTCTGGTCAAACCGGGAACCCGCGGGAGACATCAGGACGGTCCGGGCGTTGGGCCGGTCTTTCTTGACCGCCTCCAGGGCGTTGGCGATGGGCTCCACGTTCATGACCATCCCCGCGCCGCCGCCGAACGGATAGTCGTCCACCCTCTTGTGCTTGTCCAGGGTGTAGTCGCGCAGGTCATGGACGCGCAGGTCCAACACGCCCTGTTCGCGGGCCCGCTTCAAAATGCTCTCGTTGAAGAGCGTCTCGAACATCCCCGGGAAAATGGTGATGACGTCAAACCGAAGTGTCTTCAAGGAGTCCCTCGACCGCGTGAAAAATCAATTTCCGTTCCCGCACATCGATGGTTTTAACCACCGAATCGATCATGGGGAGCAACAACTCTTTACTTCCGTCCCGGACCACGTAAACGTCGGCGCTCCCGGTTGCCCAAATCTCCTCGACGCGGCCGTGATACCTGCCTTCCTCGTCGTAGACTTGCAAACCTTCTATTTGAAACCAGTAATATTCTCCGTCGGGCAGGGGCCGCAAGTCCCGCCGCCAGGCGAACAACTCTCCTCCCGAAAGCAAAGCCGCGGCTTCCAGGGTGTCCACGCCCTCCAGTTTCATGATCGGGCGATGGCCGGCGCCGCGGATGTACTTCACGCGCCACTCGCCCATCTTCTCCCCATCTTTATGGACGGCGACGCGATCGATATCCTCGAGTATCTCCGGGTCCGAAACGTAAGGGGCAAACTTCAGTTCGCCCTTCAAACCGTGGGTCTTGGAGACCCTGCCGACCAGAACCCAATCCATGGATCACTCGATGATTTCCAAAACGGCCCTTTTCCTCAATTTCGTCGCCGTGGCGTTCAATATGGTCCTCATGGCGCGGGCCGTCTTGCCCTGCTTGCCGATCACTTTTCCAAGGTCGTCCTTGGCCACCCGAAGTTCCAGAATAGTCGTTTTCTCTCCTTCCACCTCTTGCAACTCGACCTCGTCAGGTTTATCCACTAAAGATTTGGCGATCAATAGAATCAGCTCTTTCAGCATTCCGCCCTCCCCTTGCAATTGAGGACCCGGCCTCCGGGTCAAGGGGTCCTCGTTAGGAGATATGGCTTCAGCGCAAACCGGTCTGGCTCGATATCGCGATTCGGGAAGCCATGGTTACTGGCCGACCCCGGCTTTTTTAAAGAGAGACGCAACGGTTTTCGAAGGCTTGGCGCCTTTCTTGATCCACGCCATGGCCTTTTCAGCATCGACTTTAATGTTGTCGGCCGATTTCAACGGATCGTAGGTTCCAACGTTCTCAAGATATTCCCCGTCCCTGGGGTTACGGGAATCCATGGCCACGATTCTGTAAAACGGTTTCTTCTTTGCTCCTCTCCGGGTTAATCTGATGACAACGGCCAAAATTCAGTCCTCCTTATTAAATGGTTAGGCCTCGTTAATCGTTAAACGTTCAAAACGGACGGAACCCTCTTCCGCCCATGAGATTCGACATGTTCATTCCGGACTTGAATTTGCCGCCGGAAACTTTTTTCATCATCTTCTTCATCTGCGCGAACTGCTTGAGCAGTTTGTTGATGTCGTTGACGGTGGAACCGCTCCCGGCGGCGATGCGGCGTTTCCGGCTCGCGTTGATGACGTTGTGATACTCCCTCTCGTATGGGGTCATCGAACCGATGATGGCATCGACCTTGGTGAAGGCCCCGTCGTCCACTTTCAACCCCTTGAGTTTGGACGCGCCGGGGATCATCCCCAGGATCTGCTCCAGCGGTCCCATTTTGCGGACCTGCCGCAATTGGTCGCGGAAGTCCTCCAGCGAAAACGAGTTCTTCTTGAACTTCTCCTCGATCTCCTCCCGTTGTTCCAGGTCGTAGGCTTCCTGGGCTTTT